>JAABTX010000198.1 GCA_011389655.1 Thioalkalivibrio sp. | reverse complement strand
ATCGGGTCGAACATGGGTTTCGGCGTGGTTGTGCTCAAAGACTGGTCCGAGCGCGAGGATCCACAGCTGCAACCGGCGGCGATCGTGGGGCGCCTGAATGCGGAGCTATGGGCGATTCCCGAAGCGCAGGTCATGGTGTTCAACGTTCCGGCCATTCCGGGCCTCGGGGTCGTCTCCGGTTTCGACCTGCGGCTGCTCGACATCGCCCAGGTTTCGCCAGCCGAACTGGCCGCATTCGCCGATGCGCTCGTCGCCCAGGCCAATGAGCACGAGGCGCTGACGCGCGTGCGCCACAACTTCCGCGCCAATGTGCCCATGTATGAACTCGACGTGGACCGCGACAAGACCAAGCTGCTGGGCCTGAACTTCGGCGAAGTCTTCCAGACCCTGCAAGCCCAGCTTGGTGGCATCTATGTCAATGACTTCAGCCAGTTCGGCCGCACCTACCGCGTCATTCTCGAGTCCGAGGAACGCTTCCGCCTGCGGCCCGAGGACCTGCGCAACTTCGAGGTCCGCAATGCCGCGGGCGATATGGTGCCGATTTCCGGGGTCGCCCGGCTGCTCCCGACCGAGGGCCCGACCCGGCTAGAGGGGTTTAATCTCAGCCGCAGCGTCACCATCAACGGTGAGCCGGCCGCCGGGGTTTCCAGCATGGAGGCGGTCTCGGCCACGGAAGATCTGCTGGACGAACTGCCAGGCGAGTTTTCCTTTGCCTGGGCCGGCCAGACGCTGCAGGAACTGGAGGCCGGCAACATGATCGTGCTGCTGTTCACGCTCGCGATCCTGGCGGCCTATCTGTTTCTGGTCTTCCTGTACGAGAGCTGGACGCTGCCGCTCGCGGTCCTGCTGTCGGTGCCGCTGGCCTTTCTCGGGTCTTTCCTGGCCCTGCGCCTGACTGGCCTGCCGATGGACATCTACGCCCAGATCGGCCTGGTACTGCTGGTCGCCATGGCCACCAAGACTGCCATTCTCATCGTCGAGTTCGCCATGCAGCTGCACAAGCAGGGTCGGAGCATCGTTGAGGCGGCCAGAGAAGCTGCCGGACTGCGTTTCCGTGCGGTGATCATGACGAGCCTGGCCTTCATTCTCGGTGTCGTTCCGCTGGTCACCGCAACCGGTGCCGGGGCGGCCAGCCGGGTCAGCCTGGGGGTCACCGTGATGTCGGGAATGATCGCGGCCATGGTTCTGGTGACGCTGATGACCCCGATGCTCTATGTCGTTGTCCAGTCAATGCGTGAGCGCTTCGGCAGCAAGCCGCCAGAGGTAGCCCGGCCAGACACCGAACTTCCGGAACACGACCCCCTCTCGGGCTGAATCTGCCCCTAAGGGGCTTGTTACAGACTTGGGGCGAACTGGAGGCGCTGTGTTTCACGGCGATGACCATTGCCTTTGTTTTGATGCAACCGGGCGTTGTTATCGCCAAGGCTTGGAGGATCGATGCATTATCGGCATGGTTAAGTTTTTATTATTGCATTTTACAGATGTTTTTCTGACTGCTACAAAGTACCGGACCAGCCGACGGAGGAAAGAATGATGAGCGAAGAGGCACGAGTGAAGGGCCGACGCCGTTTTTTCAAGCAGGCGCTCGGGGTCGGAGGCGGCGCGCTTCTCGTCGGGGTCGTGGGCAGCGAAGAGCAGAGTCCGGAGAAACCGCCGGCGCCGACCGAGCCGATGCCGACGGAGAGCGCGCGCCTCACGCTGCCTGGCAAGGACATGGACGCCCTCATCTCCCATGGCATGACGCCGCCCACGTTGGAAACACGTCGTGAGTTCCTCGGCACGAGCGTCGTGACGGCGACGCCGCGTCATTTTGTGCGCCAGAACCTCCCGCTGCCGCCAGAGGAGATCGTCGCGGACCGCGCAGGCTGGAGCTTGCAGGTGCAAGGCGTACGCATGCCGGGACAGATCACTGTTGGCGAGCTGCAGCGCCTCGGTCTGATGACCGTTGCCGCGGTCCTCCAATGCTCGGGCAACGGTCGGCGTTTCTTCGAGCACGGACCCTCGGGATCGCCCTGGGGCGTGGGCGCGGCAGGCTGTGCGGTGTGGAGCGGCGTGAAGGTCTCGACCGTGCTCGAACACTTCGGCGGCGTTTCCGAAGATGCGCGCTTCCTGACCGCGACGGGTGGTGAGCCGTTGCCCGAGGGCATCGCGCGGGAGGATGTCGTCGTCGAGCGTTCGATCCCGATCGACAAGGCGCTCGACGACTGTCTACTCGCCTGGGAGATGAACGGCGAGCCCATCCCGCTGGTCCACGGCGGGCCATTGCGGCTCATCGTGCCTGGGTACTACGGCGTGAATCAGATCAAGTTCGTCCAGCAGATCGCCTGCACCGCACAGCCGACCGATGCGAAGATCCACTCGACAGGGTACCGATTCCGTGACGTCGGTCAGGGGGCCACCACAGACCAGCCGTCGATGTGGGCAATGGGGCCGAAGTCTTTCGTGACCTATCCGACCGCTCGTACGCCGCAGCGGGCAGGGTTGGTGCAATGCGCCGGCGTCGCCTTTGGCGGTACCGAGCCGGTGGCGAAAGTCGAGGTCAGCAGCGATGGCGAGACCTGGCGCGAGGCGGCGCTCATCGGTCCGGACCTCGGGCCCTACGCCTGGCGGGTCTTCCACCTCGCCGTCGAGGCGCCCGCCGGCGCGCTACCGCTCTTTTCGCGCGTGACGACCGTGAGCGGACGCATTCAGCCGGAGAATCGCATCGAGAACGAACGTGGCTACGGCAACGACAGTTGGCGCGACATGGGCGTCGTGGTGCAGGTCTGCGGGGCCGATGACGAGGCTTGCCTGCGCCCGCCCGAAGACGCACCGAGCGGCCGCCGTCGGCGCGAAGGCCCCGTCGAGCTCTCCGAGGCGGGGCAGCGCGGCCGTGCGATCTTCCGTGAGCAGGCGCAACCGACCTGCGCGACGTGTCACGCGCTCGCCGAGGCCGAGGCCGGCGGCACCGTGGGGCCGAACCTCGACGAGCTGGGTCCCTCGCTCGAGCAGGTCCACGCGGCGGTGGCCAACGGCGTCGGCACGATGCCTTCGTACACGCAACTGCTCACGCCCGAGCAGATCGACGATGTGGCTGCCTACGTCTTCGAAGCGACGCGCTGACATTCCCCCGAAGAGGGTTGGGAGCGCGGGTAAATAGCTGTCAGATCTATTTTTTGGGTTGGGAAACGGTATGCAGAATTGGTTTCTATGGCTCTTCGTTGGGATCTTGTCAGTCGCGGCAGGCATCTTGGCCCTTGCCAATCCCTTCGCGGCGACCGTTACGGCCGAGTTGTTGATCGGATACCTGTTCATCGCCATCGGCCTCCTGACCCTTGTCTCCGCGTTCCAGGATCAGGGCTGGGCGGCACGCATCTGGGCGCTTCTTCTTGGCGCGCTGATGGCAGTGTTCGGCTTCAACCTGGTGTTGCATCCCCTTGAGGGGATCATCACGCTGACCTTCCTGGTCGCCTCGCTTATGCTGGTGATGGGGGTGTTGCGACTCGTGAT
>JAABTX010000197.1 GCA_011389655.1 Thioalkalivibrio sp. | reverse complement strand
TCGGCGAGCGCCTCGATCTCGTCATCCGTGAGCGAGCGGTAGCCGTGCCAGGGATCATCGGCGGTGCCGGGCGGCCGCCGGAAGCGCGACTGGGGCGTCGCGCCGGCCGCGCCGCCGGGTCCGCCATCGGCAAGGTCGAAGGGGCTTCCGCGCAGGGAGGCGAGGACCGCCTTCCAGGCTTCGACGCTGGTCGAGTTGACGTTGAATCCCCCGTCGACGAAAAGATGGGCCGCGATCCGGGTGCAGCCCTGCGGTTGCAGGAGTTCCTCGACCAGGTCGTCCGGGTTCTTCGTTCCGGGATAAAACCTCAGCCGGGGGTTGCGCAGCGGGTTGCGGCCGGGGTCCTCGACCCAGTCTTCGATGACCTCGCGCAGCGAGCGCGACTCCCGCGCCACCGGCTCCTCCCAGAAGCTTTCGTCCTTGTCATCCGGCGCGCTGCCCGGGGTGGCGACAGGCGCCGCGCCGCTGAAGAAGAAGCCGTCCCAAAGCGCCTCGTTGGCGAGGTAGGAATGGTCGATCATGCGCGCCTCCGGGGAACGCCCGCCGGTGACCACCTCGTCGGCCGGCACGTAGGCGCTGGCCCAGGCGTTGCCGAACTGGTTGGCCGGCGAGAAGGTCGTGGCCGACAGGTCGCAGTGCTGGAATTCACCCAGCGAGAGCATCGGGGCGGTCGGCAACTCGAAGAAACTCAGGTGGGTGCGGCCGCGGGACGCGTCGTGGCTCGCGCCATAGAAGGTGTTGCGCCCGTAGATGCCGCCGAGGAAATCGCTGAAGACTCCCGAGAGCCCCTTGATGCGGGTTTGGTACTGCGGTCCGGTGCTGCCGGTCTGGCTGGTGAAGGTCGTGTTCCGGTTCGAGATCGTATCGGTCATCCACGGCTGCCGCGGGTTGTTGGTGAACACCAGGTCGGCGGTCTGGCTGCCGGTCGTGCCGGGATCGGCGGCGACGCGGTGGTAGGACTCGAGCACCGCGAAGGGGTACGGCTCCCGCGACAGCGTGCGGTAGGGCAGCCGCGGGGTGGAAAAGCGCTGGGAAGTGCCTTCCCCCGACTGGGCGAAGTAGCGCGAGATCACGTCGGCGATCGGGTGGCCGCGATCCCGTTCGTGGCCGGGGTTGCGGCCCTTGGCCCGCGTCGCATCCTCGAGCGAGACGAAGAATGGATAGTTGGCGCCGCGGTTCGAAAAGAACTCCATGCTGACTTCGACGTCCTGGGTGACCGGATCCCGGGGGATGTAGATGCCGCCGTCGAGATTGTTCAGGTCGGCGGGCGACTCGAAGGGCTTCATGAAGACGGTCCGGTCCCGGATCGGGGCGTCGTCCGCGAAACGGGACCGCGTCGGGGAAGCGGGCACGAACAACCGGACCTCGCCGGGCTCGAAACGGATCGTCGGGTTCGGTGCGCTCTCGCTGAGCGGCGCGCCGGTGGCCGTGATGGCGCCGTAGAAGTAAGGGTCCACCGAGCGGCCGTGCGGTGTGCCGCTCCAGGCCGGATTCCTCGGGTCGAACTGCCAGCCGATGTCGGAGGTGTGGATCTGCCCGCCCCCGACCCGGCTTCCCCGGCGCCAGAAGTCCCATTTCACGTGAAACGGGAGGTCGAGCCAGAGATAGGACACCGCCCCCTCGATCTCGAGCGCGACGTTGTAGGGGTTCCACAGCGTCACCACCGGCGTGTACATGTAGCAGATCCTGTTTTCGTTGATGGTGGCGCTGACGATGAAAATGGTCCGGTCCATCACCGGCCGGATCGCGGTGTGCGTCTCGCGCGCGTCGACGGGCAGGGAGGGCGTCGGATAATAGCCCGTCTCCACCCGTCGCGAAACCCTCCCGGCGACATGGTCCATGGCCCGCTCGAAGACCGTCGGACCGTCGTCGGTTTCGAAGACGTGGTGGTAGGTCCGGTAATGCGAGCGCAGGGAGTCGAAGGTGGGGGCGCAGTAGATCGGATACTCGAACTGGACCTTGGCGGTGTCGAAGTTCTGGAGCAGCCGGGTTTCGACGTAGTTGCCGGAGTTGCCCGGGCCGAGGTGCGCGTAGAGCGGGCGCTGGCCGCGGTAGATGCCGGGCACGTCGAAGGACTCCTCGGAGGAGGCGTGGAAGGGGTTGCGCACGGTGCGGCCCCCGGCCGTCCACTCCGCTTTCCCGAAGTCCTCCTCCGGCATCTCGAAGCCGAGGCTGAGGTCGGTCTTCAGCCCGCCATCGACCCCGTCGGTGAGCAGGCCGAGCGAGTGGGTGGTGAAGTGGGCGAGACCCGCGCGGGAGGTCTCGCCGAGCCACAGGTCCTCATCCAGTTCCAGCTGCCGGTTGCCGTCGAGCAGCGTCGCCCGCCGGTCCCACCCGCCATCCTCCGGCATGCCGAAGGAATCGCTGAGCGCCAGCGACGGCCGCGGCTGGGCGACGAGCCGGTCGTTGGGATCGACGAGCGCCTCCGCTTCGCCGGCCACGTTGAGCTTCGCCTTGGTCGCCTCCTGGCTCACCGCCCAGGCCATCTGCCCGAGCGTCTGGCCGCCGGTGTCGATCCCGATCAGGCCGCCGCTCAACTCGAAGCCGTCCACGTCGAGGTCGAAGAGACGCCGGACGGCGCCGGACGGCGCCTGCTTGGCCCACTCCGGCGAAGTGACCGCCTCGAGGTCGGCCGAAGAGACCAGCCAGCGCTGGAAGCGCTGTTGCTTCTCGGCCTCGTAGTTCGGGGCGCCGCGGCCCGGATTGGCGGTGTAATCCGGCGACCACGAGTGCCAGACCCCGACGGCGTGGGGATTTGTCGCACCCTCCAGGATCGAGGCGTCCGCCGTGATGCTGCGGTCGTCACCGGCGTGCTTCTGGAGCGCGTCGAGCGCCTGGGCGAGGGCGAGCCGGGCGTGGGCCCGGGCGGCCGCCCGGGCCTCGCCGCGCGAGGAACCCCGCAGGGAAATGGTCGAGAGCCCCAGCAATCCGACCGCCAACAAGGAAAGCAGGACCATCAGCGAGATCGTCACCACCAGCGCGAAACCGCGGGGCCGGGGGGGACGCACCATGGCTCCACCCTGCGTCTCCGGACTTTTTCCCGCTGGCTCCATGGGCCCCAGAAATACCTTTCCGGGTCGCGATGTCAATTGACCGGCACCAAGGCCCTCCCCGGCGGACTCCGGGAGTCGATCAGGCTGGGGAATCGTCATCTCGGGTTTTCATTCCGCCAGATCTTGGAAGCTGACCTGAAAGGGGTGGATCTTTCCATCTCCGTGTCCCGGTGATCACGTCTTGAAGTCCCGCGTCTGGAAGGCGATCAGGCCGATCACGAAGAAGGTCGCGTTCAGCCCGCCGAGGAAGGCGTAGGCCTCGATGATCTTCGGCCAGGAAATGTCGAACTCCATCAGGTAGACCCAGCAGCTCATCCGCCAGGTGATGAACCAGTCCTCGTAGGGCCGGAAGAAGGGGAAGTTCTGCAGGATCATGTCGACGAACAGGATCGCCAGCGTGAGGATGGTCGCCGCGGCCGGCTTGATCCGGAAGCAGGAGAACATGAAGGCGAGCGAG
>JAABTX010000021.1 GCA_011389655.1 Thioalkalivibrio sp. | reverse complement strand
GCCGCTTCAGGTCACAGCCGGGAAACAACCCCGTTCGGAGAGCGCGCATTATAGGGCGCCGCACCGGCGGGTCAATAGGCCCGCGGGAAATATTTTCACGAAGACCTGAAACACCCTGGCAGGCCAGCCCTTTCTGCGATCCGGCGCCGGGGAATCTTTCCCAGGGGGCCGGCCGCCGGTGGGAGCGGCCTCTGGCCGCGATGGCCCGGGGCACTCGGGGCAGCGCTGCATCGCGGCTGGAAGCCGCTCCCACGAAGCCGCTCCCACAAAATCCCACCGAGGGAGGCATGCCGTCTCGGCGATCCGGCGCCGACCGGATCCCCGGCCGCCCCGTGCAACCCGGTCAGGCCACGACGACGCGCGCGACCCGCCGCTTGCCGACCTGGACCACGTGCCGGGACCCCGCCGCGATGCGCAGCTCGACATCCTCCACCCGCTCGCCGTCGAGCCGGACCGCCCCCTGGCGGAGCATGCTGCGGGCCTCGCTGGTGGAGCCCACCAGCCCGGCCTCTTTCAGCAGGTTGGGCAGCGGCAACCCGTCCGCCGAGGCGCGCACCGTCACCTCGGGAAGGTCGTCGGGAAGCTGATGGCGCTGAAAGCGCGCGACGAAGTTCTCCCGCGCCCGGTCGCCGGCCCCGGCACCATGGAACCGGGACACGAGCTCCTCAGCAAGCTCGAACTTGATGTCGCGGGGATTGCGCTTCCCCGATTCCGCAAGCGCCCGCAGGCCCGCGATATCGGCCAGGGGGCGCCAGCTCAGCAGCTCGTAGTAACGCCACATCAGTTCGTCGGAGATAGACATCACCTTGCCGAACATGTCGTCCGGCGCGTCCTGCACACCGATGTAGTTGCCGAGCGACTTGCTCATCTTCTGGACCCCGTCGAGACCCTCCAGGATGGGCATCGTCAGGATGACCTGCGGAGGCTGCCCATACTGCTTCTGCAGTTCCCGGCCCACCAGCAGGTTGAACTTCTGGTCGGTTCCACCCAACTCGACATCCGACTTCAGCACTACCGAATCGTGGCCCTGGATCAGGGGGTAGAGGAACTCGTGAATCGCGATCGGCTGACGACTGCTGTAGCGCTTGCTGAAATCCTCGCGCTCCAGCATCCGCGCGACCGTGTGCCGGGCGGCAAGCTGCACCATCCCGGCCGCGCCGAGCTCGTCGGTCCAGCTGGAATTGAACACCACCTCGGTCGCCTTGGGATCCAGGATCCGGAACACCTGTTCGCGGTAGGTCGCGGCGTTGGTCTGGATGTCTTCCTCGGTCAGCGGCGGACGGGTGACGGTCTTGCCAGTCGGGTCCCCGATGCGTCCGGTGAAGTCCCCGATGATGAAGATCACGTGGTGCCCCAGGTCCTGGAACTGCCTCATCTTGTTCAGGAGGACCGTGTGACCAAGATGCAGATCCGGCGCGGTAGGGTCGAAACCCGCCTTGATCCGCATCGGGCGGCCCTCCCGCAGCCGCTCTCTCAGCTCATCCTCGAGCAGGATCTCGTCGACGCCACGGCGAAGGATCGCCAGCTGTTCTTCCAGTTCCATTCGATAATCCCGTTAGAAACCTGATATCATTGAAAATGTCGGCCGCATAAACCATGCTGTCGATGTGGGTTGGCTGCGCCTTTCGCTGCGCCTTTCCACGTATTGAACGCCCAGGCCGTGTCCGAGGGGGAGGACCCGCCGTGCAAAGAGAACGCCGTATCTTCCTGGAAACGAGTGCCACGCACTTGAGCTTCAAGGAACCGCGCCCCAGACGCTGGCCGCTGCTGATCGCCATTCTCCTGTTCAGCGCGCTAGGTCTGGGGTTCGCGGCCTACATGGAGCAGCCGGAGTCCGCGGGCCCCGCCGCCTCGGTGGCGCCGGCAGATGATACCGCCCACCCGGCCAGCGAGCGAACCAGCATCGAGATCAGGGGCCTCGGGAACGGGCTGACGGCCGCCAATCGCCCACCGGAGGCATTGCTGCAGGTCGCGGCCGCGGATATCCCCGCCGTGCAGGGGGACGGGCATCGCCTGTCGGACACGGCGGCGACGATGCTGCGGGAAGACTCCCCGCTGGCGGGGGAAGGGCTGCCGCTCACCGGCTCGAACGACCGCGGGCGCGATGAAGGTCTCGACTGGGCAGAGCACGAAGTGGTCTCCGGCGATAGCCTGTCGCGCATCTTCAGCCAGCTGGAGATCTCCGGCCAGCTGCAGGAGATCCTCGCGCTCGGGGACCAGGCCCCGGACCTGCAGCAGATCTATCCGGGCGAGCGCATGCATGCAGGCACCCGCGACGGGCAACTGGAAGAGTTGATCTACGAACCCCGGGGCGGCGAACACTATCTGAAGGTCACGCGCGATCCGGCGACGGGCGAGTACGTTGCCGAGCGGCAGGAACACCAGCTGGAGACACAACGCCGCGTGGTGCACGCCGAGATCCAGCACTCGCTGTTCATCGATGGCTCGCGCGCGGGTCTCTCGGACGCGACGCTGATCCAGATCGCCGAGATCTTCGGCTGGGACATCGACTTCGCCTGGGACACCCGGGACGGCGACCGGATGATCGTCATCTACGACCGCATCCTGAAGGACGGCAAACACCTCCGCGACGGGCCGGTGCTCGCGGCCGAATTCCACAACCGCGGGCGCATCCTCCAGGCACTGCGCTTCGCGCCGGAAGGAGAAAAGGCCGATTACTACGCGCCGGACGGGAAGAGCATGCGCCAGGCCTTCCTCCGGACGCCCGTGGACGTGGGCCGGATCAGCTCGCACTTCGGTCCACGCAAGCATCCGATCCTGGGCTACACGCGCCAGCACCAGGGGGTTGATTACGCGGCTCCCACCGGCACACCGATCCGGGCGGCCGGCAACGGCCGGATCGTCCATCGCGGTACCCGTGGCGGTTACGGCAAGACCGTTATCATCGATCACGGCAACAACTACAGAACCCTGTACGCGCACCTCAACAGCTACCGCCGAGGCCAGTCCGTGGGCTCGCGCGTGAGTCAGGGAGAGATCATCGGCCACATCGGCATGACGGGCACGGCCACTGGCCCCCATCTGCACTACGAATTCCACGTGCGCGGCAAGCCGGCGAATCCGATCACGGTCGACATCCCTCGGGCGGAATCGCTGCCGGACGCGCAGATGGAGGCCTTCCGCAGGGAGACCGCGCCGCTGCTCGCGACCATCGAGGTCATACGGGATACCCAGCTGGCGGAGGGCGCCACCGGCGCGGATCCCCGCTAGTGCCCGCGGAGATCTACCTGGGGCTGATCTCCGGCACCAGCAGGGACGGCGTCGAGGCGGTGCTGGCCTGGCCGGGGGGTCCGCTCGGCTGGGAGGTCATCGCGCATCGCCGGCACCCCTATCCCGCCGCCATTGCGGAACGGCTGGCAGAGATCATCGTGGCCGAGCAGGCCCGGCTTCAGGACCTGGGACAGCTGGACGCATCGGTCGGCGAGGTCTTCGCGGATGCAGCCCTCGGGCTGCTGGATCAGGCGGGGCTGGCGCCCGATGCCGTGCGCGCCATCGGCAGCCATGGCCAGACGCTCTATCACGGCCCCGTCGCCTTCCCCGCGTTCAGCTGGCAGATCGGCGATCCCTTCCGCATCGCCGAGCGCACCGGCATCGACACCGTCGCCCTGTTTCGCCAGCGCGACATCGCGGCCGGGGGCGAGGGGGCCCCGCTGGCATGCGCACTGCACGCCGCGTGCTTCGCCCACCCGGACGTCAGCCGGGCCGTGGTCAACATCGGCGGAATCAGCAACATCACCTGGCTCAGGCCCGGTCAGCCGGTTTCCGGATACGACTGTGGGCCGGGGAACACATTGATGGACGCGTGGATCCGCGAACTGACGGGGCGGCCGTTCGATGCCAACGGAGAATGGGCGGCCCGGGGCACGGTGCGTTACGGGCTACTGGACACCCTGCGCGCCGATCCGTTCCTCGCCCTGGAACCGCCGAAGACCACCGGTCCTGAATACTTCTCGCTCGGTTGGCTCGAGGACCGCCTCGCCACGATCGGCGACATCGGACAGGATGTCGATGTGCAGGCCACGCTCACCGAGTTCACCGCGAGTATCATCGCCGACGCCGTGCTCCACGGGCGGCCCGCCGGAGAACCCTGCGAGGTGCTGGTCTGCGGGGGGGGTGTGCATAACCTCGAGCTGATGCGCCGCCTGCGCGAACGGCTGGGCGACGTGCCTGTCGCAGAGACGGGAACGCTGGGGCTACCGGCCGAGCAGGTCGAGGCGGCCGCCTTCGCCTGGCTGGCCCGGCAGACCCTCGCGAATCGCGCCGGGAACATGGCGGAGGTAACCGGGGCGGCCGGCCCCCGCATCCTCGGGTGCGTGATTCCGGGGGCGCTGCCAAAAGGCTGAGCCTCGCGCCCGGCTGTTGGCGCCGCCTGTGGAGTGCGGCGGCTTGCCGCCGCCTTGCCCTGCATGAGGCTCGCCTAATGCGGCGCAAGCGAGTTCAGGTGAGTAAGGGACCCGCCGGGCGGCTCGCGCCGAGAGTGGAGAGGGCTTTCACGGCAACGATCTCAGTCCTGCGCCAGATCCTGCCATGAAAGCCTACGCCCCCGCTCGCGGAGGAGGGTTGAGGTGGGGGTAAAGCCCCCCTCTGGAGCCCGCGCGAGCCCGCGATCAGGTCGAGAAGCTGGACCCGCAGCCGCAGGTCGTGGTCGCATTCGGATTGCGGATCACGAACTGGGCACCCTCGAGGCCCTCGCTGTAATCGATCTCGGCGCCGGCCAGGTACTGGAAACTCATCGGGTCGATCAGCAGCGTCACGCCGCCATTCTCGACCACGGTATCCCCTTCTCCGACGGTCTCGTCGAAGGTGAATCCGTACTGGAACCCGGAGCAGCCGCCGCCGCTGACGAAGACCCGGAGCTTCAGGTCGTCATTGTTCTCCTCTTCGATCAGGCTCTTCACCTTGGTCGCGGCCGCGTCGGTGAAGATCAGCGGGCTCGGCATCTCCATGTCGGCATCGGAAGCTGCAGTCATCGTTTCGGCCATGATCCAATCTCTCTGGTGTACATCGAGGGCATACGCTATGAAGCCCCACGGCAAGAGTCAAGAATGCCCCGATCGGCGGGGGTGATGATCCTTCCCGTTCAGGGGAACACGGGCACGAGGTTCAGCCCCAGGTCCTCGGGAAGACCGAACATCAGGTTCATGCCCTGCACCGCCTGGCCCGAGGCCCCCTTGACCAGGTTGTCGATCACTGAAAGCACCACCACCCGCCCCGATTCCACGGGCCGGAAGACCGCGATACGGCAGAGGTTCGTGCCGCGAACGCTGGATGTCTGCGGGTGTCCGCCCGGCGGCAGCAGATCGACGAAGGGCTCGTTGCGGTAGAAGTCTTCGAACAGGCGCTGGAAGTCCAACTGCCCGTCCAGAGGCCGCGCGTAGAGCGTCGCGTGGATGCCTCGGATCATTGGCACCAGATGCGGCTGGAACACGAGACCCACGGGACCGCCCGCCGCGTCCTCGAGCGTCTGGCGGATCTCAGGATGGTGCCGGTGCCCGCCACTGGCATAGGCTCGGAAGTTCTCCCCGACCTCCGCGTGCAGGCTGCCGATCTGCGCCTTGCGCCCCGCACCGCTGACGCCGCTCTTGGCGTCGGCGATGAGGTCCGACGGATCAACGGCCCGCGCCCGCAGCAGCGGCAGCAGGCCGAGAGTGACCGCGGTGGGGTAACAGCCCGGCACCGCGAGCAGACGCGTCTCGCGAATGCGGTCCCGGTGCAGTTCCGGCAGACCGTAGACGGCCTGCTCAAGCCACTGCGGGGCACCGTGTGGCTGCCCGTACCAGCGGGCCCAGAGCTCCGCATCCCGGAGACGGAAGTCCGCCGAGAGATCGATCACGCGCACATCGCGCTCGAGCAGCGGTCCGGCCATCGCGTGCGCCACGCCGTGGGGCGTGGCGAAGAACACCACATCGCACTCCGCAAGCCGGTCCGGATCCGGTTCCACGAAGTTCAGGTCGATGCGCCCGCGCAGGCTGGGAAACATGCTTGCGACGGGGGTCCCGGCGTCGCTACGGGACGTAACGGCCACGATCTCGGCGTGCGGGTGCCCGGCGAGCAGCCGCAGCAACTCGACGCCGGTGTACCCGGTGGCGCCTACGATACCAATGGAAATCATCACCCTTCCGTTGCTCTGGACACTGGCCTGCGGATGATACCCGCAAGCGCCCGCCGGGACATCCGGTCCGACGCGCCGGATCACCGAGAGCGCTCGCCTCCCACAAACGAGAGACACCCGCGATGGGTGCCCGTTTGGCGCCCCGGCCTTGGGCGCGCCGGCTCGCTCCTGCAGGGGTGCTCGTGGGAGCGGCTTCGAGCCGCGATGCAGCGTTGTGTCGAGTGCCCAGGGCCATCGCGGCCGGAGGCGGCTCCTACACGAAGCCAGCCTCCTGGGCGGCCTTCACGGGCGCCGGATCGCCGCGCGGGCTCGCCTCCCACAAACAAGAGACATCCGCGATGGGTGCCCGTTTGGCGCCCCGGCCTTGGGCGAGCCGGCTCGCTCCTGCAGGGGTGCTCGTGGGAGCGGCTTCCAGCCGCGATGCAGCGTTGTGTCGAGTGCCCAGGGCCATCGCGGCCGGAGGCGGCTCCTACACGAAGCCAGCCTCCTGGGCGGCCTTCACGGGCGCCGGATCGCCGAGAGCGCTCGCCTCCCACAAACGAGAGACACCCCCACTGGACAAGCCAGGTCAGTTCTTGCCGGCGCGCACCAGCCCGCCAAGACCGGCCTGGACCAGCGCGTTGTTCAGCAGGGAGCGGATCTGCTCGGGATTCTCCAGCAGCCGGCACTGGGCCAGCAGCGCCTCTGCCCGGTCGGTGGTGAAGCTGCGGATCACCCACTTGACTCTCGGAATCGCGGACACACTGACACTCAGGCTGTCCATGGCCATGCCGAGCAGCAGGATGATCGCCGCCGGATCCGCGGCCATCTCGCCACAGACGCTGACCGGCTTGCCGGTCCGCCGCGCGCCTTCGGCAATCAGCTCCAGCGCACGGATGGACGACGGATGCAGTGTGTCGTAGAGGTTCGCCACACGGGCGTTGTTGCGGTCCACCGCCAGCAGGTACTGCACCAGATCATTGGTCCCGATCGACAGAAAATCGACCCGCCGGGCCAGCGCCTCCACGATGTAGACGGCTGCCGGAACCTCGATCATCACGCCGACCTTCGGCATCGGGACCGGCAGTCCCTCGTCCAGCAGTTCCTCCCGGGCGCGGTTGAGCAGGATCAGCGACTCCTTCAGTTCCTCGAGGGTGCTGATCATCGGGAACAGGATCTGCAGGTTGTGGTGCTCGACGCTCGCCTTCAGCATCGCCCGCAACTGCGGCAGGAATATCTCCGGGTGATCCAGCGTGATGCGTATGCCGCGCCAGCCGAGAAACGGGTTGTCCTCCCGCACCGGGAAGTACGGCAACGCCTTGTCACCGCCGACATCCAGGGTCCGCAGCGTCACCGGCATTGGATCGAAGGACGCCAGAATCTGGCGGTAGATCTCGACCTGTTCCTCCTCGCCCGGGAAGCGGTCGCGGATGATGAATGGCACCTCGGTGCGGTACAGCCCGACCCCTTCGGCGCCCGACTGCAGCGAGGGTCGGATGTCTGCGAGCAGACCGCTGTTCGCCATCACCGGCACCGGACGACCGTCCCGGGTCGCGGCGGGCTGAAGCGCCAGCGTGCGCAGGCCCTCCTCCAGCTCGCGTTCTTCCCGAACCAGACGCATGAACTCGGCGCGCAGCTCGGGGCCCGGGTTCACGTACAAGCTTCCGCGATAGCCGTCCACCAGGAGTTCGCGATCCTCCAGGCGGCTGACCGGAAGATCGGAGACCCCCATCACCGCAGGCACGTTCAGGGCGCGCGCGAGGATCGCGATGTGCGAGGAACCCGAGCCGCGGGCCGACACGATCGCCCCCAGCCGCTCGATCGGCACCTCGGCGAGATGCGATGCGGTCAGGTCCTCGCCGACCAGGATCCCGCCCTCGGGAAAGTCACCCTCGGCATTCTCGGCAGGCAGCAGATGAGAGAGGATCCGGCGTCCGAGATCCCGGATGTCGGCCCCGCGCTCCCGCAGGTAGGCATCCTCCATGTCCTCGAAGACACGAACGCTCTCGCGCACCGTGTCGCGGAGCGCCCCGGGGGCCCATTGCCCGGTCCGGATCCGGGTCTCGGTGCGATGCACCAGCGAATCCCCCAGCAGCAGCAGATAGGCATCGAACAGCGCTCCCTCCTCGGCCGGCAGCAGGGCCTGCGTCCGCGCCTTCAGACCCTCGATCTCTTCGCGGGTCGCATTCACCGCCATCGCGAAACGGGCCAGTTCCTCTTCGACGCCGGGCGCCTCGCGGTCCGGGATCGAATCGAGGTCGGCCAGCCGGTAGGCGACGACCGCGCGCCCGATGGCCACGCCGGGCGCACCCGCGACACCGATCGCCTCCACATTCACGTGGCTGACCATCGGGGTCTCGCTCGCGATCTCGTCGGTGAATTCCGCGTGTGTGATCGCCCCCGACAGCTGCGCCGCCAGCGTGATGAGGAAGGACACGTGCTCGTTGTCGAAGCGTCGCGCCTTGTGATGCTGCACCACCAGCACACCGAGCAGCTTGCGCTGCTGGATGATCGGAACCCCCAGGAAGGACAGGAACCGCTCCTCGCCGGTCTCCGGGAAGTAGCGGAAGCGCGGGTGTTCGGAGGCGTTCTCGAGGTTGATCGGCTCGGCGCGCGAGGCCACCAGCCCCACGAGGCCCTCGGAGACCTCCATCTCCACCTGGCCCACCGATTCCTGGCGCAATCCTTCGGAGGCCATCAGCACCAGCCGCTCGGAGCGAGGCGATTTCAGGTAGATCGAACAGACATCGATGTCGAGCGCACCCTTCACCCGGGTCACGATGATGCTCAGCGCCTCGTAGAAGTCCGCCGCTCCGTTGACCTCCTGCACCACGCGGCGCAGCAGGTCGAGCATCGAGGATGGTGGTGCCGAGGCCGTCATGAACCGGCCGAACGCGAACTGGCGCAGCGACCGCGCAGAGGGCCGGCCGCCAGCTCGGGAAACATCAGCGGCACGAGCTCGCAGAGCGCCCGGCGGTACACGCTGCGCTTGAAATGCACGACCTCATGCACCGGCCTCCAGTAATCGATCCAGCGCCAGTCGTCGAACTCCGCTGGCTGCACCGCGTCGAGTCGGAAGTCCTCGTCGGATCCCACCATTTCCAGCAGGAACCACCGCTGCTTCTGGCCCACGCAGACCGGTTGGCTGCGTCGCCGCACCATGCGCGCAGGCAGGCGATAACGCAGCCAGCTGCGCGTTACGCCCAGTATGCGCACGTGCTCCGGCAGCAGGCCGGTCTCCTCGCGCAACTCGCGAAACAGCGCGTCCTCGGGCGACTCGTCCTGGTGGATGCCACCCTGGGGAAACTGCCACGCATCCTGCCCCACGCGCTTGCCCCAGAACAGCTGCTGTTGCGCGTTGCAGACGATGATACCTACGTTCGGTCGATAGCCATCACAATCAATCACTTGGTTCAACCGGCTAATGATTCGTTAACATGATTGTTCCACACGGGCGGGTACACGGCAAAGCACCCACAGCCCGGGTCCGCCTCACGGCCGCGACTCGCACCCCCGGATCCGGCTACGTACAATCGGGCACACAGACCGTTCTGCCTGCACACCGGACCACGATCATGCCACTGGCCATCTTCGACCTCGACAACACCCTGCTTGCGGGCGACAGCGACCATGCCTGGGGGCGCTTCCTCGCCGAGGTCGGTGCGGTCGATGCGGCGACCTACACCCGGCTCAACGACGACTTCTACGCGCAGTACGTCGCCGGGACGCTGGACATCTACGCGTTCTGCCGCTTCGTGTTCCAGCCCCTGGTACAGCATCCCCTGCCCCAGCTGCACCTCTGGCGGGAGACCTTTCTCCAGGACCGGATCCGCCCGATGATCGCGCCGGGCGCCTCGGATCTGCTGGCCCGGCACCGCGAAGCCGGTGACACGCTGCTGATCATCACCGCGACCAACAGCTTCGTCACCCGCCCGATCGCGGACATGCTGGGAATCGAACACCTGCTCGCCACGGAACCGGAGTTCCGGGACGGCCGGTACACTGGCGAGCTCGCCGCGACCCCCTGCTTCCAGGAGGGCAAGATCGAGCGGCTGCGGCAGTGGCTCCGGGAGCGGGGCGAACCCGAGGACGCCATGGTCGAGGCGACCTTCTACAGCGATTCACGCAACGACATCCCGCTGCTCGAGGCAGTCCGCCGGCCGGTGGCGGTGGATGCGGATCCCGCGCTGGCGGCGCATGCGGAACGCCTTGGCTGGCCCCGGATCTCGCTGCGTGGCACGGCAGTCGATCGCGACCGCCTGGCGGCCGGCAGTCCCTGAACAGCACATCCCCGCACGATCATGCCGATACCCGCCGCCCCGAGAGATGGAGGCCCCCCTCTCCCGCTTGCGAGGGAGGGCAGAAATGCGTGACCTTCACGGTAACGGTGATGGCCCTGCGGCACCTCCGGACCAGCAAGGAAGGCCGTAGGGTGGGCCAAGCGCAGCGGGCCCACCATCCCGGCCGTGTCGCTCGGTGGTGGGCCCGCTGCGCTTGGCCCACCCTACGCTGCAGGAGCCGGAGAGCCGCGCGATTTTCACGTCAAGGGAGGCCCGCACGATGCACCACCCACCCACCTGCCTGACCATTGCCGGATCGGACCCGGGTGGCGGGGCCGGCCTGCAGGCCGACCTGACCACCTTCACCCGTCTGGGAGTGCACGGTGCGACCGCGGTCACCGCGATCACCGTGCAGGACACCCGCGACGTGATCGACTTCGATGTGCTTCCCGCTCGGCGCGTCGCGCAGCAGATCGAGGTCACCCTCGCGGATCTGACGGTATCGGCCATCAAGATCGGAATGCTGGGGTCGGCGGAAAACGTGCGGATGGTGGCCGACATCCTCGCGGAGCACCCGCATATTCCGGCGGTACTGGACCCGGTGATGGTCGCGGGCGGCGGCGGCGCGCTCGCGACCCAGGCGGTGGTGGATCTGACCCGCGAACGGCTGCTGCCGCTGGCCATGCTGATCACGCCGAACACGCCGGAGGCGGCGCACCTGAGCCGGCACGAGGACCCTGCGCGCTGGGGCGAGACCCTGCGCGAGATGGGAGCGCGCAATGTGCTGATCACCGGCGGACACGCGCTGACCGAGACCGAGGCGCGCCGCGATCCGCGGCCTCCGATCGTCAACGAGCTGCACCGGGAGGACGGACATACGCGCCGGTTCGAGCTGCCGCGGCTGCCATTCAGCTTTCACGGCTCGGGCTGCACGCTCGCGGCGGCCATCGCCGCCTTCCTGGCGCGCGGACGCGACCTGGAACCCGCGGTGATCGAGGCCCAGGGCTTCATGACCGATGCGACCGCAAGCGGTTACGCCCCCGGAAAGGGGCAGCACGTGCCGAACCGCCTCTGCCCGCAGACATGATCCGCCGGCTGCTGCGGGGGTTGTATTTCGTGACTCCCGAGGCGGTGGCCGGCCGGACCGGGCTGGTTGCCGCGGCCCTGCGCGGCGGTGCCCGCCTCGTGCAATACCGGGACAAGTCCGGCGATGGCGGGCGGCGGCTGGCAGAGGCGCGCAGGCTCGCGGAGCATTGCCGGGAGTCCGGAGCCCTGTTCCTGGTCAACGACGACGTCGAACTCACCGCGGCCATCGGCGCCGACGGCGTGCACCTGGGCGAGGACGATGCCGGAATCGGGAAGGCCCGGGCCGTGCTCGGCCCCGAGTGCGTGATCGGCGCTTCCTGCTACGACGACCTCGAACGTGCCCGCTCGGCGATCGCCGCCGGGGCCGACTACGTCGCCTTCGGCTCGGTCTATCCCTCGCCGACCAAACCCCGCGCCCGTCGAGCGGACCTCGACCTGCTGCGCCGGGCCCACCGGGAACTCGACGCCCCCATCTGCGCGATTGGCGGCATCACCCCGGAGAATGCCGCCCCGGTGGTCGCCGCCGGAGCCAACATGATTGCCGTGATCCAGGGCATCAGCGAGGCCGCCGATCCCGAGATCGCGGCGCGCAGGCTCCAGGCCCTGTTCGCCACCGGCTAGGCCTGCCGATGCCCTCTCTGCGGGAGGTAGGAGCGGCCTCTGGCCGCGATGGCGCGGGGGCACCCAGCGCAACGCCGCATCGCGGCTGGAAGCCGCTCCTACGGCCATCCCTGGTAGGAGCGGCCTCTGGCCGCGATGGCCCTGGGTAGCCAACGCAACGCCGCTCTCTGCGGGAGGTAGGAGCGGCCTCTGGCCGCGATGGCCCTGGGTAGCCAACGCAACGCGGTATCGCGGCTGGAAGCCGCTCCTACGGTGACCCCCGGTGGGGGGCGAGCCGGCTCGCGAACGCGGCGCCGGCACGCTCCTACAGAGCCGCGGGTGCTTCGACCGCGCAGGCCGACTACACTCCCGCCTTTGCCGGACACTCATCACATTTCCAGACAGGAAAACGCCATGCAGGAATCCGAACGCCTCTTCGCCGCCGCCCAGGTCCGCATCCCCGGTGGCGTGAACTCGCCGGTTCGTGCCTTCAAGGGCGTTGGCGGCACGCCCGTGTTCATGGAACGCGCCGAGGGCGCGTACATGTTCGACGCCGACGGCAAGCGCTACATCGACTACATCGGCTCCTGGGGGCCGATGGTGGCCGGCCACGCCCACCCCGAGGTGATCGAGGCGGTACGGGAGGCCTGCCTCAGCGGCCTTTCCTTCGGCTGTCCGACCAGCCTCGAGGTGGCGATGGCCGAAAAGGTCTGCGAACTGGTGCCGTCGATGGACATGGTGCGCATGACCAGTTCCGGGACCGAGGCGACGATGAGTGCGATCCGCCTGGCGCGCGGCTACACCGGCCGCGACCGCATCGTGAAGTTCGAGGGCAACTACCATGGCCACGGCGACGCGCTCCTGGTGAAGGCGGGATCGGGGGCGTTGACGCTCGGGCAGCCCAGCTCCCCCGGCGTACCGGCCGCGCTGGCGGAACTGACCAGCACGCTGGACTACAACGACATCGAGGGCGTGCGCGCCTGGTTCGCCGAACACGGGCCCGAGACCGCCTGCGTGATCGTGGAACCGATCGCCGGCAACATGAACTGCATCCCGCCGCAGCCCGGCTTCCTCGAGACCCTGCGCGAGGCCTGCGACCAGTCCGGCACGGTGTTGATCTTCGATGAGGTGATGACCGGCTTCCGCGTCGCCCCGGGCTGCGCCCAGGCCTTGTACGGCGTGGCACCCGACATCACCACGCTGGGCAAGATCATCGGCGGCGGCATGCCGGTGGGTGCCCTTGGCGGCCGACGGGAGATCATGGAGCAGCTCGCCCCGGTCGGGCCCGTGTACCAGGCCGGAACGCTGTCCGGGAACCCGATCGCGATGACCGCCGGGCTGAGGACGCTCGAGATCCTGAGCCGCCCCGGATTCCACGAGGCACTGGAGGCGAAGACGCAGCGCCTCGTCGCCGGCGTGCTCGATGCGGCCCGCGAGGCCGGCGTCCCGATGACCGCGAACCAGGTGCCCGGCATGTTCGGCCTGTTCTTCACCGACCAGCCGGTGACCGATTACGCACAGGCCACCCGCTGTGACCTGGCCGCGTTCAAGCGCTTCTTCCATGGGATGCTGGACGCCGGGATCTACCTTGCCCCCAGTGCCTTCGAGGCCGGCTTCATCTCCAACGCCCACAGCGATGCCGACATCGACCAGACCGTGGCCGCCGCCCGCGACGTCCTGAAGAAATCCGTGAGGTGAACCCCCATCGGCAACTCCCTCCCCCGCTCCGGGGAGTCGGTTGGGCAGGGGGCAGCGAAACCCGGACCCTCGCCCCCGCTCCCTCCCCCGCTCGCGGGGGATGGGTGGGGAGGGGGCCTTCAACCCGGTAAACCCGATTGAACACCCTGCTGATCGATAGCGGTCCGCTCGGCCTGCTCGCCGTGTTCCTGCTGCTCGGGCTCGTCACCGGCATCCCCGCCGGGATGTTCGGGATCGGCGGCGGGCTGGTGCTCGTTCCGGTACTGGTCTGGCTCTTCGCCCTGATGGGCTTCGACAGCCAGTATCTGGTTCAGTCGGCCATTGGGACCTCGCTGGGCGCGATCATCCCCACCGCGATGCTCTCGGCCCGCGGCCACTACCTGCAGGGCGGCGTGCACGGCCCCTCCGTACGCCGGCTCCTGCCGGCGATCCTGATCGGAGCGGTGCTCGGGGCCTGGGTCGCCATCCAGATGGACGGACGCGCGCTGTCGCGCATCTTCGGCGTGTTCGAGATCGCGATCGCACTCTGGCTGCTGTTGAGCGTCCGACCACCGAGGCGGCCGGAGGCGGGGCCGGCGATCTGGTTTCTCGCCGGCGCCGGCATCGGCGGAGTCTCGGCACTGATCGGAATCGCCGGCGGCACGCTGACCACGCCGTTCCTGCTGAGCCAGGGACGCGACATCCGCCGCGCGATCGGCTCGGCGGCCGCGCTGGGTATCCCGATCGCGATCGCGGGCAGCCTCGTCTACGCACTGCCTGCCCTGCTGGAGCCCCGGCTGGACGCGCCGGAGTGGAGTGTGGGTCACCTGTATCTGCCCGCGATCGCCGGGATCGCGCTGGGCGCGGCGATCAGCGTGCGCGCAGGGGTATGGCTCACGCACCACCTGCCGGTGCTGCTCCTGCGCCGGGCGTTTGCGGGGGTGCTGATGATCGCGGGGCTGTTCATGCTGCTGCGCTAACGGTCATGGCGCGAGCAGGCACCCCCATCCGCTGCCGGCGCCCCCGGGGACAGATTTGCCACTCTGTCCCCGGAATCTGGCCACCGTGCCCCGCAAGCGGGAGAGGGGAGAAATGCGCGGCTTTCGCGCTAACGCGCCAGTGCGCGCTGGATCACGTCCGCGAGGTCGGGTGAGAGGTCCTTGCCCGCGAGTCGCTCGAGGACCTGGCGCATCTGCGCCGAGCGGGCGGGATCGAGGCGCTGCCAGCGGGTGAGCGGTTGCGCGAGGCGGGCGGACGTCTGCGGGTTCAGCGAATCGAGGTGCTCCAGGTAGTCCGCGAGCCGCTGATACCCCGCCCCGTCCTCCCGGTGAAAGTGACGATGGTTCTGGGCCATGAACGGCCCCAGCACCGCGCGGACCCGGTTCGGGTTGGACCAGCGGAAGCCGGGATGGTCCAGCAGGCGCTCCAGCCGTGCGAGTCCGTCGCCGACCTGGCTGCCGGATTCGAGCGCAAACCACTTGCCCAGCACCAGGGGATCGGCGCGGTGACGGCGCTCGAAGTCCGCAAGCAATTCCCCGCGCGCCGGGTCTGCGCTGTCGTTGACCGCGGCCAGCGCGCCCATGGCAAGTGTCTGGCTGCGGGCCTCGCGGTACTGGCGCACAGCGTCTTCCACCGCACCAGCCGCCCCGATTGCGACCCGCAGCGCGAGGATGCGGTTCAGCAGCCGCCGCTGGCCCATTGCCTCCGCGGTGAACGCGCCATCGTCCCAGCGCCCCGGATCCGGTGCGCCGGACGCGAGGCGCTCGGCCAGGGGTTGGAAGACCGCCTGCTCGACGGCGTGCCTCGCCGCATCGACCGCGACCGGATCGGCCCGTTCGAAGGACTCCATCAGCTCCCGGTGGGACGGCAAGTCGAGCAACGTGGCGAGCACGACCGGCTCGATGCCCGAGTCCTCGAGCAGGGCCCCGATGGCGGTGGTGAGCGCCGCCTCGAGCACCGGGTCCGGCTCGCTCCCGATACGGGCGATCACGGCCCGCCGCAGCAGCGCCTGCAGCGCGTCCCAACGGGCGAAGGCGTCATCGTCGTGCACCACCAGGTGCGCGAGCTCTGCGGTATCCTGCCCTGCGTCGAGCCGCACCGGGGCGGAAAAACCACGCAACCAGGACACTGCAGCCGGGGCCTCGCGAAGACCCGAGAGACGGAACGACTGCGCCTCCTCGGTCAGTTCCACCACGAATTCGGTCGCCTCGGCGGCGCCCTCCAGCCGCGCCGGCAGCACGCGCCCGTCGCGTCCGAGCAGCGACAGGCGAACCGGGATATGCAGCGGGTGCTTCTCCTGCTGGCCCGGTGTCGGCGGCGTCTCCTGCCCGAGGTCGATCTGCAGCGCCCCGACCCGTGAATCAAAGTGCGTGCGCGCGGTGACCCGCGGTGTGCCCGCCTGCGTGTACCACCTGCGGAAGCGGGCGAGGTCCCGCCCGGAGGCCTCGGCCATCACGTCCACGAAGTCCTCGGTGGTCACGGCCTGCCCGTCGAAGCGCTCGAAGTAGAGATCGAGCCCGCGCCGGAAGGCCTCGCGGCCGATCAGGGTGCGCAGCATGCGGATCAGTTCCGCACCCTTTTCGTACACGGTCATCGTATAGAAGTTATTGATCTCCGCGTAGCGGTCCGGGCGCACCGGGTGCGCCAGCGGGCCGGCGTCCTCGGGAAACTGGAAGGCCCGCAGCCCCTGCGCATCGTCGATGCGCTTCACCCCGAACAGCGTGCAGTCGGTGGTGAATTCCTGGTCGCGGAAGACCGTGAGCCCCTCCTTCAGCGACAGCTGGAACCAGTCGCGGCAGGTCACGCGGTTGCCCGACCAGTTGTGGAAGTACTCGTGCGCGATCACGCCCTCGATGTGCACGTAGTCGTTGTCGGTGGCGGTCTCCGGGCTCGCCAGGACGTACTTGGCGTTGAAAAGGTTCAGGCCCTTGTTTTCCATCGCGCCCATGTTGAAGTCTTCGACCGCGACGATCATGTACACGTCGAGGTCGTACTCGCGGCCGAAGGCGTCCTCGTCGTAGCGCATCGCGCGCTTCAGCGAGGCCAGCGCGTGGGCGCAGCGATCGCGGTTGTGGTGCTCGACGTAGACCTCCAGCGCGACCTCCCGCCCGGAGCGCGTGGTAAAGCGGTCCGACACGCAGCTGAGATCGCCGGCGACCAGCGCAAACAGGTAGCTCGGCTTCGGAAACGGGTCCTCCCAGACCGCGTAGTGGCGACCCGCCGGCAACTCGCCGGCCTCGACCCGGTTGCCGTTGGCCAGCAGCACCGGGTAGCGCGACGCGTCCGCCTCCAGCCGCACGCGATAGCGGGTCAGCACGTCCGGGCGGTCCGGGAAGTAGGTGATGCGCCGGAAGCCTTCCGGCTCGCACTGGGTGCACAGAGTGCCGCCGGAGACGTAGAGGCCCTCGAGCGCGGTGTTTGCCTCGGGCCGGATGCATGTCTCGACCGTGATCGCTGCGCTGTCCGGCAGGCCCGTGAGCAGCAGCCCCTCCGCATCGGTGGTGACTGCACCGGATTCCGGAGCCTTCCCGTCGACTTCGAGGCGCAGGAGCTCCAGATCGCGGCCGTGGAGCCGCAGCGCGGCCCCCGCTTCCGCTCCTTCCGCCCGGCGTACGCGGATCAGGGACTCGACCCGGGTCGACGCAGGGTCGAGGTCGAACCGAAGGTCAAGATCTTCGACGACCCAGTCCGGCGCCCGGTATTCACTCAGCAGTACCATGCTGGGGGTTGCATCCTTCATCGTGTCGTCGCCTCCGGTTCTTCGCCTACCGCATGGGCAAGAAATCGCGCGCAGGGTTCCAGGGCGCGCGAAGATCGCGACCAGAGGTCGCCCGTGGGAGCGGCTTCCAGCCGCGATCCGCCAAACCCCAATCGCGACCCGAGGTCGCTCCCACCAAAAAACCACGAGCCCCCGTGGGAGCGGCTTCCAGCCGCGATGCCCAAACCCCAATCGCGCCCAGAGGTCGCTCCCACCAACCCACGAGCCCCCGTGGGAGCGGCTTCCAGCCGCGATGCGCCGCATTCACCCACCTCTCCCCGCGCGTTAGCATAGCGCCCATGGAATGGATCGACATCTGCGTGAACCTTACCCACGACAGCTTCCGGCAGGATCGCGATGCGGTGATTGAACGGGCTACCGAGGCCGGCGTGCGCTGGATGCTGGTGACCGGGTCCGACGAGACCGAGAGCCGCCGCTGCGTGGATCTCGCTGAACAGCACCCGCAGTGCCTGCGCGCGACGCTGGGCCTGCATCCGCATCACGCCAGCCAATGGCGGGACCAGACGGCCTACCTCTTTGCCGAGCAGGCCGGCCATCCGCTGGTGGTGGCGATGGGCGAGATGGGCCTCGACTATTACCGCAATCACTCCACACCGACTGCGCAGCGCTGCGCCTTCGAGGCCCAGCTGGAGCTGGCGGCGGACCTCGGCAAGCCCGCCTTCCTGCACGAGCGGGAGGCGAGCGGCGATTTCGCGGACATCCTGCAGCGCTACCGTGACCGACTGCCGGCGGCCGTCGTGCACTGCTTCACCAGTGACGGCGCAGCGCTGGACCGTTACCTCGAGATGGACTGCCATATCGGCGTGACGGGCTGGGTCTGCGATGAGCGCCGCGGAAAGGAGCTGCAACGGCTCATTCCGCGCATCCCCGAGGGACTCCTGATGCTGGAGACAGATGCCCCGTACCTGCTGCCCCGAACCCTGCCGAAGGGCCTGCCCCACGGCCGCCGCAACGAACCGGCCTTCCTGCCCCACGTCGGCGAGCACGTGGCGGGACTCAGGGACGTGCCGGCGGACGAACTCGCGCGGCAGACCAGCGACACCGCCCGCGCATTCTACGGATTGGCCTGACCCGCAAACCGTCATTCCGGGTTACCGCGGTCCGCAGAGGGCACCGGCATCCCCTGGCGCCGTGGTCCTTGGTGGGCCCGCTGCGCTTGGCCCACCCTACCGCCAGAGCGGCTACGCCACCCACGTGCGTTGTGGCACGTGGTGGGCACACTTCGTTTTGCCCACCCTACCGCCACGACGGACAGGCCACCCGGCGCTACGGTAGGGTGGGCCAAGCGCAGCGGGCCCACCGCCCCGGCCGGAACGAAAAAAGTACCGCCCCCGCGTGCGTTCATTCGACAGGAAACCGATCCTTCTGGCATAAGCCAACAAGGAAACCGCGGACACACTCAGCCATGACCCAGCAAGAACGCATCACGGAAAAACTGGAGCAGCACTTCCAGCCCGTGCACCTGGAGGTGGTGAACGAGAGCCACATGCACAACGTCCCGCCGGGGTCCGAGTCGCACTTCAAGGTCACGCTCGTCAGCGAGGCCTTTGAAGGCCAGAAGCTCGTGGCGAGACACCGGATGGTCAACCGCATCCTTGCGGACGAGCTGGCGGGCGGCGTTCACGCGCTGGCCCTGCACACTCTGGATCCGGAGCAGTGGTTCGAACGCGCCGGAAGGGTCCCGGATTCACCGCCCTGTCACGGTGGGGAGAAATCCTGAACCATTGAAGACGGCAACGAAACCGGATGCCGGGGCACCAACCGCCGGATCGGCCCGCCACTGGAATGAAGCCGCGGCCTCGGGCCACGGCTTCATCAACCTGCTTGCGAGCCTGGAACGCGGTCTCGGCTGCGAGGGCCCGCTGAATCCCGAGGCACCGCTGCCGGCACTCGCGCCGGAGGCGGTCGCAGGTCACCAGCACGTGCTGTTCTGGCTGATCGACGGCTTCGCCCTCGACTACCTCTCCCACACACCAGTGCTGCGTGGCGATCTCTTCCGGCAGCTCGAGGCCGTGTTTCCGAGCACAACGGCCAGCGCGATCACCAGCGTCTTCACCGGCGTCAGCCCGGCCCAGCACGGCCTGCTCGGGTGGCGCACCTATCTTCCAGGGCCGCGGAGCACGCTCACCGTCCTGCCGGCGCGGGAGGCCGACTGCAGCGGGAATTCCGCGGGCCTGAGCACTACGGAACTCGAGCAGCGTATCCGGCCGCCGCTACTGCTGGACCGGCTGCCACGCGCGACCACGGTGATCTCGCCGGCCGCCATCGCCCATTCCTCCTACAACCGGTTGATGAGCGCCTCGGCGAGGATCCTGGGCTTTCGGCATCTGGAAGAACTACCGGCCTTGCTGGGCCGGCATGTGCGCACTGGCGGCGAAGGCCCTCACTACACCTATCTGTACTGGTCGCACCTCGACCACCTCGGCCACGAGCACGGGCCGGACAGCACGCAGGTCCGCAACCATCTCGCCGAGATTGACGCTGCCTACGCAGCGATCATCGAACAACTGCAGGGCACGGGCGCGCTCTTCCTCACCAGCACCGATCACGGGATGCGCGCGGTCTCCCGGCGCCTGAACATTCGCGACATGCCGACGGTGAGCGACTGCCTGCGCCACCCGCTGACCGGGGAGCCCCGTGCCGCGATCGCGCACGTGAAGCCGGACCGGCACCGGGATTTCCGCCGCGCGATGATCGAGGCCTTCGGAGCGAGTGTCGAGGTGGTCCCGATGGACGAGTGGCTGTGCGGCAGGGCCTTCGGGTCCGGCCGGCCGCATCCGGAGCTGCAGGCCCGCGCGGGCGACTACCTTCTGTTTCCGGATGGCGACAGCTTCCTCGTCGATCCTGTGGGGGACGACACGGGGCCCGACTTCCGCGGGGCCCATGGCGGCCTGACTCGCGAGGAACGTGAAATCCCGCTGTTTCGACGCGACCTCCGCGCCCTGCGGCAGAACGGGGGCCCGTCAACCTGAAGGCGGCGCCGTATCCTCCCCTCTCTCGCTTGCGGGAGATGGGTGGCAGGAAAGGGAGTAACCGCGAAACGGGGACAGGAGCGAAACGGGGACAGATTTATAAATGGCTCCTCGTTTCGCGGTCCCGTTAGCGCCTGAGGGTGAGGGTCACGGGCGAGGGCCCGACCTTGCCTTCGCTGCAGGAGGCGAGCGTCCTGCAGGGCAAAGCGGCGGCAAGCCGCCGCGCTCCATACGGGGGGCGGCACCTGCGGCCGCGAGCTTCACCGGGAGTGCGCAGCCAGGCCCCACTCGGGGTAAAATGGCAGCGGAAATTGATAGAGAGCGAGGTCCGCGATGAGCGACATCACCGAAGAAACCTACAACAACGCGGCGCAGAAACTCATCGACCTCGCCAACACGCTCTCCTCCGACGGACATTCCCCGGACGTGCACGAGGTCGCCGACGGTCTGCTGGCGGGCGCGATTCACTTCTGGCTCTACAGCCGCCAGCCCTGCGGGGACGTCTTCTGCGAGTCCTGCGCGCCGTTCAGCGATCCGGAGAGCCGGCTCGCGGTGCTGCGCGAACTGGTGGACGAACTGGGACGCGACAGCGAGTACTTCCACTCCGCCACGGACACCCCGGCCGGCCACGCCTGAGCGCTGCCGGCGCGGGTGCACCGGTCAGGGCGCCTCGAACAGGCGATCGAGCCCCGGGCGCTGCAGCTTCCGTTCCGCGAGGCGCACGGCCTGTTCCAGCGCCTGCTCCGGCGGTTCACCCGAGATCAGCGCGTGGATCAGGCCGGCATTGAAGGTGTCTCCGGCGCCAAGGCTGTCGCGCACCTGCAGCCCCGCCGCCGGCGTGCAGTGGGCTGTCCGACCATGCTGCGCGATCCAGGCACCGCGATTTCCCCAGGTCAGCGTCTGTACGGCCGCCGGCCGCGCCCGCGCCGCGCCGGTGATGAAGGCCTCCGGCTCCGACAGCCCATGCGCCTGGGCCCAGCCGCTCGCGAACATCAGCACGTCGGCCAGGCGCAGCAGGTTGCCTTCAATGCCCTCCCGCGGCTTCTCCAGTTCCAGCGACAGCGGCTGATCCACCGCGACCCGGCGGACGCTGCGCAGCAGCGCCGGGAGCTGACCCGGATTCCTGCCCTCGAAATGGAACCAGTCGTAGCCGGCGAGCTCCTCCTTGCGCAGGGCATCCACGTCCAGTTCCGGCAGTTCACGATCGTGCACGATCGTCCGGCTTCCAGTCGCGCGCGAGCGCATAATCCAGGAGGTCGGGGTGCGCCCCGGCCGCCGTACGCAGCGTTCGATGCCGATGCCGCGCGCCGCCAGCAGTTCCAGCAGACGCTCGCCGGCGCGGCCCTCCGCGACGACGGTCGCCAGGTCGACCTGATGCCCCGCCTGCGTCAGGATCGCGGCGGTGTTCGCGGCGTTGCCGCCGGGACGGATAGTGCTGCCCAGCGCCCGTCCCTCCGAGTCCTCCTCGGGGTACGCGGCCAGATCCACGATGTGATCGATGGTCGCGTTGCCAATGACAAGAATGCGCGCCAAGGAGCGGGCCTCCCGGAAAACCAGCCGACAGTTTACCGGGATGGTCGGCATTTGCCGCGCCCCGCCTTACAATGCCGGGCAAACCAAGCGGGGGATGGCGATGGCTGGATACGAATCCGCGCAGTCTGCAGAGCAGGCCTTTTACGAGGCCTTCGAGCACGGCAGCCTGGCGATGATGACGGAGGTCTGGGCCGACGATCCGGACATCGTCTGCGTGCACCCGGGCGGAGAGCGGCTCCAGGGCCGCGAGGCCGTGCTGGAGAGCTGGGGCGAGATCCTCGCGGCGATGCAGGACGTGGTGGTCCGGGCAACGGACGTGGTGGTCCTGGGGCACGGCAACCTGGTCGTGCACCACGTGCGCGAACAGCTCTTTGTGGACGGCCAGCGCCGCGGTGTAGTCCTCGCCACCAATGCCTACCGGCACACCACCGAGGGCTGGCAGATGGTACTGCATCACGGCGCGCCGGATCCGTCGCCGCCGCCGGCGCTGGAATCGGCCGGCCTGCACTGATCCTGGCATGAAGACCCCTGAACAGGCGCGTGCCGCCTATTACGCGGCCTTCCAGGCCGCGGACATCGAGGCGATGATGCTTGTGTGGGCGGAGCGCCCCGATATCGTCTGCCTGCACCCGGGCAGCCCGCGCGCGCACCGCGGTGTCGCGGAGGTGATGGAGAGCTGGCTGCTGGTCTTCTCACGCGAGCTGAACATCCGGATCGAGCCCCGGCTGGTCGCAGGCTCCGAGACGGAGGAAATCGCCTGCCTGCTCACCGAGGAACTCGTGACCCGACCGGGCGACCTCACGCCCACCGGCTCCATCTTCGTCAGCCAGACCTACCGGAAGCTGGAACAGGGCTGGCGGCTGATGCAGCACCACGCCTCCCACGGGCGCCGCGCCCCCCCGAACCCGGCCGGCGTCTTCGTCGCCGACGGCGGCGGCCAGTCAACCCACTGAACCCAACCCAGCAGCAACCGTCGCAGGAGCGGCTTCCAGCCGCAATGCCAAGCCCACCAAGGGCATCGCGGCCAGAGGCCGCTCCCACGCCCCCGAAGGCCGGCCAAGCCCCCCGTAGGAGCGGCTTCCAGCCGCAATGCCAAGCGCACCAAGGGCATCGCGGCCAGAGGCCGCTCCCACGCCCCCGAAGGCCAGCCAAGCCCCCCGTAGGAGCGGCTTCCAGCCGCGATGCCAAGCGCACCAACGGCATCGCGGCCAGAGGCCGCTCCCACGAAACCCCGAAGGCCAGCCAAGCCCCCGGTAGGAGCGGCTTCCAGCCGCGATTCCCAACGCACCAACGGCATCGCGGCCAGAGGCCGCTCCCACGACCCCGAAGGCCGGCCAAGCCCCCGTAGGAGCGGCTTCCAGCCGCGATTCCCCACACGTCCCATCGCGACCAGAGGTCGCTCCTACGATCTCGAACGGGCCAGGGGACACAGGTCCGGACGCTGCGCCTGCAACGCATCGCACGCGGCCTGCACCGCATCGCGGACGCGCTGGTTCCGGCCCTGCAAGACGATCGTCGCGACCTCCCGGTAGAGCGGATCGCGCAGCGAGAAGAGTTCCTCGAGGCGCTTGCGCGGGTCCTCCGATGCATTCAGCAGCGGACGCCGCCGGCTCTTGCGCGTGCGCCGGTGCTGCTCGGCCACGGGCACGCGCAGATACAGCACGCAGTGCTGCTTCAGCAGCTCGCGGTTCTCCGGGCGCATCACGATGCCACCGCCGGTGGCGAGCACGACGTTCTCGCGCTCGAGCAGCTCGCGGAGCATCTCGGTCTCGCGCCTGCGGAAGCCCTCCTCCCCCTCGAACTCGAAGATGGTCGGGATATCCACCCCGGTGCGCTTCTCGATCTCGTGATCGGAATCGACGAAATGCCGCTTCAGCAGCGTCGCCAGCCCCCGCCCCACCGTACTCTTCCCGGCCCCCATCGGCCCGACCAACACGATGTTCTGCATGAGGCGAGCCTACGCCGGCGCCGCCACAAAAAAAAGCTGCGGACCGACAGGCTTACACCGCGGAAGGCGCTGGCCCGGACCGAACAAAAGCCGGGGGACGTATGAATGCCCCCCGGCTTGCAGCACGCCAATGGGCGAGGCCGAGCCTCGCCCTGTTGGATCTCAGTCGAGAATCCTTGGTGTGACGAAGACCAGCAGCTCAGCCTTGTCGGACTGGTTTGTGCGGTTGCGGAAGAGGTTGCCCAGAATGGGCAGATCCCCGAAGAAGGGCACCGACTCGAGCCGATCGAGATTCGTGATCTCGTACACGCCACCGAGTACAACGGTCTCCCCGTTGGCAACGACGACCTGGGTCTCCACCTCTCGCTTGTTGATCAGCGGGTTGCCTTCCACCGTACGGGAGAAGTCCGGTTCGTCCTTGGTGACCTTGATCGCCATGATCACGTTGCCATTCGGCGTGATCTGCGGTGTCACCTCGGTGAGCAGGACCGCGTCACGGAATTCCACGTTGGTTCCGTCCTGCGACGTCGACAGGAAGGGTATTTCCTGCCCCTGCTTGATGGTGGCCGTCTCTCCGTTCGCGGTGATCACCCGGGGACTGGAGATGATCTCACCCCGGCCTTCGACCTGCAGGGCACTCAGCTCGAGATCCAGCAAGAGGTCCGGCCGGAGAATGGTGAAGGCCACACTGGGTGCGTCGGGGACCGGCAATGCGACGTTCAGCCGGTTGTCGAGTGCCGGGGGAAAGTTGAGACCAGCGCCGGCTTGGTCGGGAGGGATGTTGCCCACGATGGAGTCGGATCCCTCTAATCTGCCGGCAGTTCCTGCGAAGGTGTCTCCGCGTTCGGTGCCCCCACTGACCCCGAACCGCACCCCCAGGTCCCGGCGGAAGTTGTCGTCCGCGATCACCACGCGGGTCTCGATCAGCACCTGCTGCGTGGCCACATCCAGGCGCTGGACCAGACGCCGGATCGCATCGATCTGATCCTTGGTATCGCGGATGATCAGGGTGTTGGTCCGGGCGTCGACCGCGACGCTGCCCCGGTCGGAGAGGAAGGACATGCGGCGGTCCACGCCTTCGCCTCCGCCTGCTCCGCTCCGTTCACGATCGTAGATCAGGCGCCGGATGGACTCCGCCTGGGTGAAGTTCACCGAGATGAACTCGGTGCGCAGCGGTGCCAGGTCCTCCTGCTCCTTCATGGCCTCGAGCTCACGACGCTCGCGTTCGGCGATCTCCTCGCGCGGTGCCACGTAGATCACGTTGCCACTCATGCGCTTGTCCAGATCGCGGACCGTCAGCACGATGTCCAGGGCCTGGTCCCACGGCACATTGTTCAGGCGCAGCGTGATGTTGCCGGTCACCGTGTCGCTGACGACGATGTTCAGGTCCGTGAAGTCGGCCAGCAGCTGCAGCACCGACCGGACCTCGATGTCCTGGAAGTTCAGCGACAAGCGCTCGCCGACGTACTCTTCCCGCTCGGCCCGAAGGGCCTCGCGCTCCTCCTCGGGCAGCGGCGCGACCTCGATCACGAACTGGCGATCCGCCTGGTAGGAAAGGACGTCATATTCCCCCGTGGTGTTGACCACCATGCGAACCCGATCGTCCCCCTCCCGCGCGGTATCAATGCTCACGACCGGCGTGGCGAAGTCGACCACATTCATGCGCCGCACCAGTTCCTCGTCCAACAGTACGCGCGGGAACACGACTTCCACCCGCCCGGCCTGTTCCTGCACCTCCACCGAGACGCCCGGCCGAGAGAGCTCGATCATTACGCGCCCCTGGCCTTCCTCCCCGCGGCGGAAATCGACATCCATGATCTCGGGGGGCCGCGCACTGCGAACGCCCGCACGCCCCGGCGCGGGTTCGGCCCCGGCCGCGGCCTGCGGCTCGGGCGTGGCCGCAACCGGTTCCGCCCGGGCCGCTCCGGGTCCGATGGTCAGGACCAGGCTGTTGCCTTCGACCTGGCTGCGGTAGTCCGAGCTCTGGTTCAGGTTCACGACCACCCGCGTGCGTTCGCCCGCCTCCACGGCAGTGACGGACTGTAGCGGCCCGATGTTCAGCTCGGTGGTACGCGCCGCGAGCCGGTTGGAGACACCGGGCAGATCGAGGGCGATGCGTGGTGGTGAATCGATGGCGAAGATGCTGGGATCAGGCGGTGGTTCGGAGAACTGTAGCGCGAGCTGTGTCTGGCCCGAGCCGAGCCCCGTGGCCCTGACATCCTGGAGTTCCTGGGCCGACAACGGTGGGGCCGCGAAGAGGGCCAGGCTTGCCAGCCAGAGCAGCACCGCTCCTGTTCCGCGCCACCGCGAGCCCCCCTGGTGCCTCGTGCCGGCGGTGCTGTCACATTCCACGTTCATGGCTGTATCCCCCCTGAGATGTCATTCCGACAACGCGATGGAGTTCTCGCGCTCCATGTACCCACCGAAGGCATCCGGAACCACTTCGACCAGGCGAATCGACTGCGGGGTGATCTCGGTGATCCTTCCGAAATTCTGCCCCATGTAGTTGCCCGCGGTCACCGACTGTATCGTGCGGTCCGGTGTTCTTACCAGAGCATAGCGTACACCTTCCTGCTCCAGCGAACCGACCATGCGCAGCGAATCCAGCGGATAGCTCTCCAGTGGCTCGCGCGGCCGGTCGAAATCGACATCCACATCACCGGGGATGCCAACCGGTTCGTCCGGAAGCGGGCTCGCGATCACGGTGGAATCGAATGGGGACCGGTCGTGTCCGGGATAGAGATAGGGCTCGTGGGGCTCGATCGTCGGCATCGGCTCGATATCACCCCCGGGCCGCTCCTTGACCTCCTCGATATACTGCCTCAGGTCGGCGGTGTCCCGCTGGCACCCGGAGAGGGCCAATACCACCGCGACAGCCAGTACCAGGAACCAGGGGAGGGGCATGCCATGGGTGACCATCAACCTTCCTCCAGATAGCGGTAGGTACGGGCCACCGCGTCCATCAGCAGCTCGCTGTCCGATTCGCCGGGGCGAATGAAGACATCGTGCACCGTCACGATTCGGGGCATCGCAGAGACACCGCTGACGAATTCCGCGAGCTCCTCGTAGTTACCGCGCAACCGCAGCTGAATCGGGACGTCGGCGTAGAACGTCTGGTTGACCTCGGGTCTCGGCTGGAACAGTTCGATCTCGAGGCCGACGGTGAGCGCGGTCTGGGAGATGTCCACCAGCAGGCTCGGAATCTCGGCGGTGCTGGGCAGCAGCTGCAGCAGTGAGGCGAACATGCGCTCGATCTCTTCGAGCTGCGCCTCGTAGGCCGGCAGGTTGGCTGCCCGGCTCTGCTTTTCCTCGAACTCGGCGCGCAGCTGGGTCTCCTGCCGCTCGCCACGCTCGAGCGCCTCCAACTGATCCTTGATCAGGAACCAGTAGCCCGCCCCGAGCAGGGCCCCGATGATCAGCACGACGATGAAGCCCTTGAAGATCCCGGGCGCCTCACCGATGTTGTGCAGGTCGATTTCGTTGATCGCTCTCCAGTCCATCACGAGGCCCCCTCGTCTGCTTCCCCGTTCTCCGTCTCCGGCGCTGTCGGGCGCGTCTGTTCGGCCTCGAGGCGGAAGTCGCGCACCTGCAGCGGTCCCTCCTGGCGGGTCTCGATGATCTGCAGTGCCGGGTCTTCCAACCAGGACGAATCCTCGAAACGACGCATCAGGGCCGAGATGCGTGCGTTGGACTCCGCGCGGCCCACGAGCTGGATGCGTTCATCCTCCTGCCGCAACTCCTGGAAATAGGTGCCCTCGGGCAGCGTCACCACCATCTGGTCGAATAGGTGTACTGCCTCAGGCCGGCTCGCCTGCAGGGTCTGGATCACCTCGATGCGGTCGATCACCGCCTGCCGCTGTTCATCCAGCTCGCGGATCCGGGCGATCTGGCGGTCCAGCGCCCGGATCTCGGTCTGCAGCATCTCGTTACGCGTGTCCTGATGATCGATCAGAAGATTGACGTAGGCATGGGCGGCCAGGACCAGTCCGGCGCCGACGAGTGCCGCGATCCCGACCAGCGCGAAGAACTGCTTGCGACGCTCGGCCCGGCGCTGTTCCCGCCATGGCAACAGGTTGATGTAGATCATCCCACGAACCCCCGCATGGCCAGGCCGCAGGCCGTCAGGGTGGCCGGCGCGTCATTGAGGAAGCGTTGCCGGTTCACCCGGCGTGCGACGGGCATTCCCCGGAACGGGTCGGCGATCGCCACCGGGGTGCCGGTGACCTCCTCGAGCTGTTCGTCGATGCCCGGGATGGAGGCGCAACCGCCGCCGAGAAAGATCTGGTCGATGGTGTCCTGGGGCCGCGTCACGTAGAAGTACTGCAGCAGCCGCTGCACCTGGTCCATCATGCTCTGCTTGAAGGGCTCCAGCACCGACACGGGATAGTCGGGCGGCAGTTCGCCGTGAATCTTGGCGTTGCCGGCCTGCTGCATGTCCATGTCGTAGCGGCGCATGATCTCCTCCGTCAGGAGGCGGCCGCCGAAGTCCTGCTCGCGGGTGTAGATCACCCCCTGTTCCTGGCTCATCACGTAGACGCTGGTCACCTGCGCGCCCACATCCACCACCGCGACGATCGGCTTCTGTTCGCGGTCCGGAAGCTGGTCCAGCAGCAGCGACGACGCGTGCTCCACCGCGTAGGCCTCGACATCGACCAGGTCCGCCGTCAGCTTTGCGGCCTCCGCGATCGCGACGCGCGACTCGACGTGTTCCTTGCGTGATGCCACCACGAGGACGTCCAGCAACTCCGGGTTCGCGGCGTTCTTGCCCAGCACCTGGAAATCGATGCTGACGTCCTCGATGTTGTATGGAATGTATTGATCGGCCTCGACGCTCACCTGTCCCTCGAGCTCGGCCTGGCTCAGGCTGCTCGAGAGCCGGAGGGTTCGAGTGATGATCGTGGAAGACGGCACCGCCATCGCGCAGTGCCTCAGACGAGTCCCGGACCGCTTCACCGCGCGTTCCAGTGCCGCGCCAATCGCTCCGGCATCGCGGCATTCCTTGTCCACCACCGCCCCTTCCGGAAGCGGTTCCACGGCGAAGGCCTCGACTTTGTAGCCGCTGCCGCTGCGACTCAGTTCTAGAACCTTGATCGCGGCAGCGCTGAAATCGACCCCGAGCAAAGCGTGGCGCTTTTTCCCCAGTCCTAGCACACTGCCCCCCTGATGTTCGCGTGCTGCAGGGCTTATAATAGATCGATGCCCCGCTGTTTACACGTATTTACGCGTCGATGATAGTCCGCTTTAACACGTCATCGCAAGCGGCTCTCTCATCCCCTTAATTCCCCCGTCCAGACTCGAAACTGATGCCATGCCACTATTCCTCCGTGTAATTCTCGCCCTGCTGTCTCTAGCCGTGGGCGCCGGCATGGCCGCAATCGCCGTCTTTCTAGGTCTATATCTCTACTATGCACCGGGATTGCCCGCCGTCGACTCGCTGCGCGAGGTTCGACTGCAGACCCCGATGCAGGTCTACAGCTCCGACGGTCACCTGCTCGGCGAATTCGCCGAGCAGCGCCGCGAGCCCTTGGCCATTTCCGAGATGCCGGAACGCCTCCTGCAGGCCTTCATCGCGGCCGAAGACGAGCGTTTCTACCAGCATCGCGGGGTGGACCCGCTGGGCCTGCTGCGCGCCGGCATCCACGTCTTCAGCACCGGTGAGCGCACGCAGGGCGGCAGCACGATCACCATGCAGCTTGCGAGGAACTTCTTCCTGACCCGCGATCGCACCTACGAGCGCAAGATCCGCGAGATCTTCCTCGCGCTGCAGATCGAACGCGAGCTGACCAAGGACCAGATCCTCGAACTCTACCTGAACAAGATCTTCCTCGGGCAGCGCGCGTACGGAGTCGCCGCAGCCGCCAAGGTCTATTTCGGCCGCGACCTCGAAGAACTTGAGCTCGATCAGATGGCGATTCTCGCGGCACTGCCCAAGGCGCCCTCCACGACCAACCCGATCACCAGTCCCGAGCGGGCCCGGAACCGCCGCGACTACGTGCTGCGGCGGATGCTGCAACTCGATCTGATCACCCCCGAGGAACACGCAAAAGCCGTCGCGCGCCCCGTGCTGGGCCAGCGGCATGCGGCCAATGCCGAGGTGGATGCCCCCTGGGTCGCCGAGGCCGCACGCCAGGTCGCGGTGAACCTCTGGGGCGAGGATGCCTACGTTCGCGGTCTGCGGATCTACACGACCATCGACGGCGATGCGCAGGAAGCGGCCAACGCGGCCCTGCGCGAAGGCCTGCTCGACTACGACCAGCGCCATGGGTACCGGGGACCCGAAATGGGCCTGGATGCCTCCGTCGTCGATGATCCCGAAGCCCGCAGGCAGGTCCTCGCGGAAATGGGCCCCAGCGGAGGCCTGCTGTTTCCGGCAGTGGTGGTCGAGTCGGACCGGGAGGGCGTGCTGGTGGACGGGGCCACCGTGGGCGAGCACCGACTCGCGGGCGAGGACCTCGCCTGGGCGAAACCGGCGGAAGAGCCCGTTTCCGAGTGGCTCCAGCGTGGAGACGTGGTGCGTATCCGGCCGACCACCGAGGGCGGGTGGCGCCTCAGCCAGGTCCCGGAGGTCACCGGCGCGGTAGTCGCGCAGGCACCCGACGATGGGGCGATCCTGGCGCTGGCGGGCGGCTTCGACTTCTTCACGCAGCGGTTCAACCACGCGCTGCAGGCCGAACGCCAGCCGGGTTCCGCGTTCAAGCCGCTGCTCTACGCGCTGGCCCTGCAGGACGGAATGATGCCTTCGAGCACCCTGATGGATGCGCCGCTGGTCCTCGGTGACCCCGCCCTGGGTGCGGAGTGGCGTCCCGAGAACTATTCGCGCAGCTTCCACGGAGCGACGACCATGCGCGAGGCGCTGGCCAACTCGCGCAACCTCGCTTCGATTCGGTTGCTGAACACCCTCGGCGTGGACAAGACCCACGAGGAGCTGGACCAGTTCGGGGTGCGCCGCGCGCAGCACCCGCGGAACCTGTCGATGGCCCTGGGTACCGGGACCGTCACCCCGATGGAGATCAACAACGCCTACATCCCGTTTGCGAACGGGGGGCAGCTGACCACGCCGTGGCTGATCGCGCGCATCGAGGAAGTGGACGGCACGCTGATCTACCAGGCGCCGACCGAGCGTGCGTGCCCGGCCCCGTGCGACGATCCTGCGGGCCAGCAGCTCGAGTTCGTGACTGCGCAGGGCCCGTTGCAGTTCGCCGATCCGGTCCCGACCCTGGAGCCCGGGGTTGCCTGGCAGATGAGCCAGATGCTGGGCGGAGTGATCCGTTCCGGCACCGGACGCCGCGCGCTCGAGCTCGGGCGTGAGGACCTGGCCGGCAAGACCGGTACCACGAACTCCTACCGCGACGCGTGGTTCGTGGGCTTCAACGCGGAGCTCGCGGCAACCGCCTGGATCGGATTCGACGATAACCGCGAACTGGGCTCCCGCGAGACGGGCGGACGTGCGGCACTGCCGATCTGGATGGGATTCATGCAGCGGTCGCTGGCGGGTACGCCGGAGGCTCCGATCGAGCGCCCCGAGGACCTGGTCGAAGTGGCCCTGCTGCCGGAAACCGGGCAACGCACCACCGACGACGATCCCCGTGGCTACCGGGAATGGCTGCTCCCGGAACAGATCCCGGAGCGCAGCGCGAGCATTCCGTCCGCCGCCGATGACCCGGATGCACGCGAGGGCGGCAGGCGCGGTATCGAATCACAGCCTGAATTCATCTTCTGAGCGCTTCGATGGCGATACCGGAATCCAGGGCCCGTCAGCGCCTCGCCGAGGAGGCCGCACGCATCATTCTCGAGGAGGGCGTGCGGGACTACGGCCTGGCCAAGCGCAAGGCCGCGGCTCACCTCGGGATGAGCGGGCGGCGGGAAATGCCCGCCAATACCGAGGTGCAGGCTGCGGTGCTGGAGCGTAACCGGCTGTTTGCGGATGCCGCAAACCGGCGCGAATACCGGGATCGCCTGCGCGCGGCAGCGATGGTGATGGAACGTCTGGCCGGGCTGGAGCCACGCCTCGTCGGTCCGCTGGTCACCGGCATCCTGGAACCGCAGCCGTTGATCAATCTCCACGGCTTCGCGGAGACCGTGGAAGAGGTCATCTTCCGGCTCGGAGACATGGGCATCCAGTGCCGCAGCGGGGAGCGCCACTACCGGGGTGGCCACGGGATGCGGGTGCCCTTCCTCAGCTTTCGCGGGCCCGAGGGGCTCGACATCGAGCTCACCGTGTTCCCGGCCGACGGCATCCGCCAGGCGCCGCCATCACCGATCGACGGCCGCCCCATGCGTCGGCTCGGACTGGCGGCGGTGCAGGAGCTCATCGCTGAAGTCGAAGCCGACCTGCCGGACGCCAGCTAGCCTGGACCCGATCCGGCCGGGAGCCGCTCCCACACCACACCCAGTGACCCGGGGCTGGAGAACCCGTGGGAGCGGCCTCAGGCCGCGATCGGCACCGGCCTTGGCATCGCGGCTGGAAGCCGCTCCTACACCACACCCAGTGACTCGGGGGCTGGGCTTCGTGGGAGCGGCCTCTGGCCGCGATCGGCACCGGCACCGGCATCGCGGCTGGAAGCCGCTCCCACACCACACCCAGTGACTCGGGGGCTGGGCTTCGTGGGAGCGGCCTCTGGCCGCGATCGGCACCGGCATCGGCAGCGCGGCTGGAAGCCGCTGCCACGGGGCTTGTTCAGCCGCCGCGGTAACGGTGCACCGTCTCGACCAGGGTCGCGACCCGGTCGGGATCGATGCCCGGATGGATCCCGTGGCCGAGGTTGAAGACGTGGCCGGTCGGCAGCGGAAAGCCATCCAGTACCCGCGTCGCCTCGGCCCGGACCACCTCGTCGCCGGCGTAGAGCACCGACGGATCCAGATTGCCCTGGAGCGCCACCCGATCGCCAACCCGTTGGGCCGCCTCCGCGATGTCGATGGTCCAGTCGAGACCCAGGGCATCCGCGCCGGCATCGGCCTGCCACTCGAGCCAGGCACCGCCACCCTTGGTGAAGAGGATCACCGGGACCCGCCGGCCCTCGTGTTCACGGGGAAGTTCGCTGATGATTCGCTGCATGTAGGCCAGCGAGAACTCACGGTAATGCCGCGGCGTAAGCGAACCACCCCAGGTGTCGAAGATCATCACCGCCTGCGCGCCCGAGAGGATCTGCGCCCGGAGGTAGGCCGACACCGCCGCCGCCACCTTCTGGAGCAGCGCGTGCATTGCCTGCGGTTCACCATAGAGCAGACGCTTGGTCTCCGCGAAGTCCCGCGAGGTTGCCCCCTCGATCATGTAGGTGGCCAGCGTCCAGGGGCTGCCCGCGAAGCCGATCAGCGGTACGGCGCCGTTCAGTTCGCGCCGGATCAGGCGCACGGCGTCCATCACGTAGCGCAGCTCCTGCTCCGGATCGGGAACCGGCAGCCGTTCGATGGCATCCAGCGACCGCACCGGGTCACGGAAGCGCGGTCCCTCGCCCGTCTCGAAATAGAGACCGAGCCCCATTGCGTCCGGAACCGTCAGGATGTCAGAGAACAGGATCGCCGCATCGAGCGGGAAGCGCGCCAGCGGCTGCATGGTGACCTCGCAGGCCAGTTCCGGGTTCTGGCAGAGATCCATGAAGCTGCCCGCGCGGGCACGCGTCGCGCGGTATTCCGGAAGGTAGCGGCCCGCCTGGCGCATGATCCAGATCGGGGTGCGATCCACGGGCTCGCGCATCAGCGCGCGCAGCAATCGGTCGTTGGCCAGCTCGGTCATCGTTGTCGTCCGCTTGATTGTGGCCGGCGCAGCCGGGCCACCGCCAGGATGGCCGGCTCAGCCCCCGGCCGGGCCGTGCAGCCGCGCGCGCAGCTGGCGGCTCACCTCGCCCATGTCGGCGCGCCCCAGAAGGACAGGCTTCAGGATGGCCATCACCCGGCCCATGTCCTTCGGGCCGGTGGCGCCGGACTCCGCGATGGCCTGCTCGATCAGAACCGTGACGGCCTCGGGTGCCAGCGGTTCGGGGAGGAATTCCCGGATGACCGCAACCTCCGCCTCCTCGCGGGCCGCGAGGTCTTCCCGCTCTCCCCGCCGGTACTGCTCGATCGAGTCGCGGCGCTGCTTGAGCATCCGGTTCAGGATCGCCAGCACCGCGGCATCGTCCACCTCGCGGCGCTCGTCGACCTCGAATTGCTTGATTTCGGACTGAACCAGTCGCAGCGCGCCGAGCCGATTCCGGTCACGTGCACGCATCGAGGCCTTCACCTCCTCGCCGATCCGGTCTTTCAGCGACATCGAGGGCCCCGGGCAGCAGGGGGGTCAGTACATCCGCACGCGGCGGGTAATGTCACGGGAATTCCGCTTGAGTTGACGCTTCACGGCCGCCGCCGCCTTGCGCTTGCGCTCGGTGGTGGGCTTTTCGTAGAACTCGCGGCGGCGGACCTCGGACACCACACCGGCCTTTTCGCAGGTGCGCTTGAAGCGCCTCAGCGCGACTTCGAAGGGCTCGTTTTCGCGTACTCGAACGTGGGGCATAAATTCTCCATGGTAACTTTGTTGAATGTGCGCGCCGGTCGGGGCCGGCAACGGCCAGGCAGCAGACGAAACCCGCAATGATAGATCAAAGCCTTTCCAAGAAAAAGCACGAAACCGCCTACGCAGCCCGCGAGGGTCACGCTATCATGCCTGCCATGAAGACCCTGAACGTCGAGCTCGGTTCCAGAAGCTACCCGATTCATGTGGGTGAGGGACTGCTGCGCGAGGCGCAGGTGCTGCGGCCGCACCTGCGCGGGCAGCGCCTGGTCGTGGTCAGCAACGAGACGGTGGCGCCGCTCCACGGCGACCGTCTCAGGGCCCTGCTCGACGGCCAGGACTTCACCTGGATCGACCTCCCGGACGGGGAACGCTTCAAGACCCTGGCCACGGTGGAGTCGATCCTTACACGCATGCTGCAGGCGCGGCTCGACCGCGGGACCACCCTGATCGCATTCGGAGGCGGCGTGGTGGGCGACGTCGCCGGGTTCGCCGCGGCCATCTACCAGCGTGGCATCGACTTCATCCAGGTGCCCACCACCCTGCTCTCGCAAGTGGACTCCTCCGTGGGCGGCAAGACCGGGGTCAATCATCCCCTCGGCAAGAACATGATCGGCGCCTTCCACCAGCCCCGCGCGGTGATCATCGACATCGACACCCTCCGGACGCTCCCGGCCCGCGAACTGCGCGCCGGGGTGGCGGAGGTGATCAAGTACGGGCTCATCCAGGACGCCGGCTTCTTCGACTGGCTGGAGGTAAACATCGAACGCCTGCTGGCGCTCGAACCGGAGATCGTTATCGAGGCCATCCACCGTTCCTGCGCCTGCAAGGCGGAGGTGGTTGCCGCCGACGAACGCGAGTCCGGACGGCGCGCGCTGCTGAACCTCGGCCACACCTTCGGGCACGCGATCGAGACGGGCATGGGCTACGGCGAATGGCTGCATGGGGAGGCGGTCGGCACCGGCATGGCCATGGCCGCCAGGATGTCCGAGGCGATGGGCTGGCTGGACCCGGCAGACAGGGAACGCGCCGAGTCGCTGATCGCCCGGGCCGGTCTGCAACTGCATCCACCGGAGCAGATCGACGCCGCACGCTTCCGCGAGCTGATGGCCATCGACAAGAAGGTGGTGAACGGTCGGCTGCGTCTCGTCCTGCTGCAGGCGATTGGCGCGGCGGTGGTCACTGCCGACTTTCCACCGGAGGCGCTGGAGGCCACTCTGCCCGTCACCTCCAGCCGGGCAACCGGTGTCGGCTGAGTCGCCAGCGGGAATGAGCCCCGTCGTCGCGCCGCGGCTCGCGCCGTACGCGGCGGTTGCCGAGTGTTCGGCGGGACGGCGCCATCTCGAGCCGCCCCCGAATCACCGGAGCGAATTCCAGCGCGACCGTGACCGCATCGTGCACAGCACGGCCTTCCGGCGCCTCAAATACAAGACGCAGGTCTTTGTCAGCCACGAGGGCGACCTGTTCCGGAATCGCCTCACGCACTCCCTGGAAGTGGCCCAGATCGCGCGTTCCAGCGCTCGCGCGCTCGGGCTGAACGAAGACCTCACCGAGGCCATCGCGCTGGCGCACGACCTCGGGCACACGCCCTTCGGCCACGCCGGTCAGCGGGCACTGAACAACTGCATGCGCGATCACGGCGGCTTCGAGCACAATCTGCAGTCCCTGCGCATTGTCGACCTGCTGGAGCAGCACTACGCCGAGTTCGATGGCCTGAACCTCACCTTCGAGACCCGCGAGGGCATCCTGAAGCACTGCTCGCCGGACAATGCGCGCCGCCTCGGGCCGGTCGCCGAGCGGTTCCTGAAAGGCCGTCAGCCAAGTCTCGAGGCCCAACTGACCAACGTGGCGGACGAGATCGCCTACAACAACCACGACATCGACGATGGACTGCGCGCGGGCCTGCTGACGATGGAGCAGTTCTGCGAAGTCGAATTGTTCCGGGTCCGGCATGAACAGGTGCAACGAAGCTATCCGGGCCTCGAGGCCCGCCGCGTGCGCCACGAGACCGTGCGGCGCATGATCGACACCCTGGCCTCCGACCTGATCACGGCCAGCCGCGAGGCCCTGCGCGGCGCTGGCGTCGACAGCCTGGAGGCGGCGCGGAGCTTCCCCGAACCGCTGATCCGCTTCAGCCCGGAGACCGCACGCCAGAATCGGGAACTCAAGCGCTTCCTGCGTCAGAACCTGTACCATCACCATCGGGTATACCGGATGACGGTCAAGGCGGAACGCATCGTGAACGACCTGTTCTTCGCCTTCATGGAGGACACCAAGCTGCTGCCCGAACACTTCCAGGTGCATGTGCGGCGGTTGGCCGAGGCCGACGAACACGGTCTCGCGCGGGGGGTCGCCGACTACATCGCCGGGATGACCGACCGTTTCGCCATCCACGAACACCAGCGTGTCTTCGACCTGCGCACACTGATCTGAGTCCGCCGCCATGTCCCTGCAACCCGACTGTCTGGCCGAGCTGAGGCTGCAGCAAGCCCCGTTCGACGCGCTGCCGAGCGAGAACTTCATCTACACCGACAGCCTGATCGAGGACACGGTGACTGCCGCCAGCCAGGCGATCGACATGTCCGGAGCGATCCTGCTGATCACGGGCGAGATCGGCTCGGGCCGCAGCATGCAACTGATGCGGCTGCTCGGTTCCCTGCCCGAGAACTTCGAGCTGATCGCGTTCCGGGCGCGCATGAACACCCGCTTCGAGGCTGTCGACTTCACCATCCGCAGCCACCTGCAGGCCAGTGGTCACGACGATCCCGACCGAGCCCTGAGCGACCTGATGAGCGAGCGCATCCGCGCGGGCTTCGACCCGGTGATCGCGGTGGACGATGCCCACCTGCTGGGCATGGACATCATCAACATCCTACTGCGCATGCGCGGAGAGATCCTGGGCGTGGAAGGCCGCGCCCCGCGCCTGGTGCTGGTCGGCGACCAGGTCCTGCTGCGCCGACGCCTGCAACTGCGTCCGTCGGACGACCACCAGATCGCCCGGTTCACGTTGCGCCCCTTCAGCCTGGAACAGACAGCCGCGTATCTCACCCACCGCCTGCGTGCGGCCGGCATGGCCGACCCGGGCGAAATCCTCACCGAGGAGGCGATCGCCGACCTGCAGGCGGCCAGCAAGGGGCTGCCGGGTGCGCTGAACGATCAGGCGAACGCCTGGCTGGAACGACTGTGCCGGGCACGCCGGGGCGAGGAAGAAGAAGTGCCACCGGAGCCGGAACCCTTACGTGACGACCGGATGGCGGCCTTCGCGCGCGGCATGCCCCCGCTGGGCGTGACCGGGGACCCGCCGGATGAACCGCCGGAGGATCTCAGGCCGATCGGGCGGCGCGACTCGCTGCAGGCGGCCGACCAGCGGGAACAGGAACCAGCATCGGAAGACGACTGGGATCCGTACACGGGCCGCTGGCAACAGCAGTCCTCGGATTCGGATCAAGACAGGGTACCGTTCTGGAGCCGAAGCTGGTTCGTACCGGTCGTGGCAGGGGTGGTGGCCTTCCTGATACTGGCGCCGTTTGCACGCCATCTCTTCGAGCGCCCGGAGGCGCCACCGAGCACCACCGTGCAGCTGCCTTTGCCGGTCGCCCCCGAGGAGGCTCCCGGGCCCGCTTCCAATGCAGACGGGCCTGACGACCAGGACGTGGTGGAGGTGCCCTTCGACGATTGGGTGCCCGCCGAGCCGGAATCACGCGAGCCGCCACTCCCTGAAACGCCGGATGCCCCGGTGATCCCCGAGCCCGCCCCGTCATCCCCGGAGGAGTCCGAACCCGCGCCGGAGCCCGAACCCGCGCCGGAGCCCGAACCCGAGCCGGAGCCCGAACCCGAGCCGCGCCCCGAGCCTGCGACCACCGCCTCCGAGGCACCGGGGAGCCCCGCAACCCCAGCGGCCGAGCCGGCGCCCACGGCATCAGATCTTGTCCAGGACGGTGAATGGCTTGCGCGCCAGAGCCCGGACAACTTGACCATCCAGCTGATTGCCGCCCCGGACCTCGACGGTGCGCGCCGGTTTGTCGAGCAGCACCAGCTCACGGGGATCCGCTACGTTCCCACCCGCTCCAACGGACGTGACTTCGTCGTGGCCCTGGCGGGCAGTTTTGCCGCCCGCTCCGGCGCGGAACAGGCCCTCGAGAATCTACCCGCCGCGGTACGCGCCACCGAGCCCTGGATCCGTTCCCTGGGATCCGTCCAGGACATCCAGCGCTGAACGCCTCCCGTACAGCAACCGAAGGCGCAGGTGGCGACCGCACCAACCCTGGCAAGTGATGGCAGGACGCATCCCCCAGGCCTTCATTGACGACCTGCTCGAGCGCACGGATCTCGTGGAGCTGGTCCAGCGCCACGTGTCATTGAAGAAGTCGGGCAGCGAGTTCTCGGCCTGCTGCCCGTTTCACGCAGAGAAGACCCCCTCCTTCTACGTCTCGCCGCAGAAGCAGTTCTATCACTGCTTCGGCTGCGGGGCCCACGGAACCGCCGTAACGTTCCTGATGGAGTACGAGAACCTTAGTTTTCCGGAGGCCATCGACCAGCTGGCCGAATGGGCAGGCCTGGAGGTTCCCCGGGAAGCCACGGGTCCGGACACCGAGTCTCTGGCGCCGCTGCTGGAGGCACTGGCGGCGGCGTCCCGCTTCTATGTCGACCAGCTCAGGCAGACCCCGGCCGCGATCGACTACCTGAAGGCGCGCGGGATCGATGGCAGCACCGCGCGGGACTTCTCGCTCGGCTGGGCGCCGGCCGGGGCCGACACCCTGGCACGCGCGCTCGGCAACCGCTTCGGCACCGAGACCCTGCTCGCAGCCGGGCTGGCGGCGCGCCGGGACGACGGCAGCCTCCGCGACCGCTTTCGTGCGCGCATCGTGTTTCCCATCCGCGATCGCCGGGGGCGGGTGATCGGCTTTGGCGGCCGGCTGATCGAGGCCGGGGAGCCCAAGTACCTGAACAGTCCGGAGTCC
>JAABTX010000196.1 GCA_011389655.1 Thioalkalivibrio sp. | reverse complement strand
GGTCGGTGTCGATACGGCTGGTATTGCCGCCAATGGTGTGGACCAGCGCCAGGCCGCCGGCCTTCAGGCGGGCCCGGGCCAGTTCGAAGAAGGCGCGATAGTTCTTTGGCCCGACGTGTTCCATCAGGCCGATGCTGACGATGCGATCGTATTGCCCGGATTCATTGGCGGCCTCGCGGTAGTCCTGCTGCCGAACGTCGACCGGCAGGCCTTCGCAGAGCCCTCTGGCGTACTCCACCTGCTGGCTGCTGATGTTATAGCTGACCACCTCGCATCCGTGCTCGGCGGCCAGAAACCAGGCCAGTTCGCCGAATCCGCCACCCAGCTCGAGCACACGCATGCCCGGCGCCAGGTGCAGCTTGCGCGCGATCAGGGCCAGCTTCGCACGCTGCGCCTCGTCCAGCGTCGCGTCGGATCCGTCGGGGCCGTAATAGGCGCAGGTGTACTGCATGGTCGGCCCGAGCATGGCCTCGTAGAGCCGGTTGGAAAGGTCGTAGTGCTGCTCCGCGACCTGCCGGGAGCGCCTGCGATTCTGCAGGTTGCCCAGCCGGCTCAGTAGCGCCGGGGCCAGGACTGCCGGCGTGCGGATCCTGCGGTCCAGCCTGGCCTGGAGCATCCGGAAGAACAACTGGTCCAGCCGCTCGGCGTCCCACCAGCCGTCCATATAGGCCTCGCCGGCGCCGAGCGAGCCCTCGGCAAGAATGCGCTGATACAGGCGCTCGTCGTGGACCCGCACATCCCAGGGCCGGTCGCCGCCGATCTCGATGCCGCCGCTGTGCAATATTTCCGTGACTTGCGATCTTGCTGACATGCTCGTGCTCCCTGCAGGAGGCGGATGGCAGCCTGGTGGGCCATGCGGAAGGTTCGGTGACTATGGAGCGCAGCCAGAAGGGCCGGAGCAAGGAGGGCAAGGGCAGGAATAGTGGGCCTATTTCAAACTTGCCCAACGCAGCGCCGCCGCTTCTGGCGAAGCGATCTGGTACCGAACCTTCCGCATCGCCCATCAGACTCCCCGAATGCGCTCGTTGCAAATTCTGCCACAACAGAGGACCCGGTGACATTTCGACCGTCGCCCTGCATCCGTCCGATGATGGCGGCCATGTGGGCTTAACTCGGCGCGGGCGAAGCTGGCAAATGCGCTCGGGATGACGCTCAAGCCCGCGGTTTCAGCAGCGCGACGTGCCGGTGCAGGAAGTCGACGAATGTCGCCGCCACCACCGAAAGCTGCTTGCCCCGCGGCCAGACGAGGTACCAGGATCGCCGCACCGGAAAACCCGTGACGTCGAGAACCGCGAGTTCCTCGGCTGCCGGATCTCCCAGCGTGTTCTGCGACAGCACCGCAAGCCCAAGCCCGCCTGCAATCGCCTGCTTGATGGCCTCGTTGCTGCCGAGTTCCATGCGAACCTTGAAGTGTATCCCTTTCTCCGCGAACACCCTTTCCACCGTTATGCGGGTACCGGAACCCTCCTCCCGTGCGATGAAGGTTTCATCCGCCAGCTGCGTGAACGGGATCCGGCGACGTCCCACAAACCGGTGGGTCCGGGGGGCGACCACCACCAGGTTGTTCTCGAGCAACGGCTGACTCTCGATCTCCCAGCCTTCCGGAGGCACCCCCATGACGTAGAGGTCATCCGCGTTGTGCCCCAGTCGCTCGAGCAGACGGTTGCGGTTGATCACCTCCAGGGCCACTTCGATGCCCGGATACCGGTCACAGAAGGGTCCGAGCACCCGGGGCATGAAGTACTTGGCGGTGGTCACCACGGCGATGCGCAGGCGACCCTGCTTGAGTCCCTTCAGGTCCGCGATGGATTGCTCGAAACGGTTCCACGTGTCCAACCAGTCGGAGCAGGTTGCCAGGAGCTCGCGACCGGCGTCGGTCAGGCACACCTGCCTGCCAATCTGCTCCAGCAGCGGCAGGCCCACCTCCTGCTGGAGCTGGCGGATCTGCTTGGAGACTGCGGGCTGGGTGACATGAATCTCCTCGGCGGCGCGGGAGAAGCTGCCGAGGCGTGCCACTGCCTCGAAGACCTGGAGCTGGCGCAGGGTCACGCGCATGCCGGGCATCATCAACCCTCAAGAAAGGTCTTGATCTGGTCTTCGATCATAACGACTCCTTTGGTGCTGTATGCCATTGGCCATGATCCGGAGGGCATTCATTGCGCACCCGCGCACCGAGGGCGGCGCGAATGCGCACGACTCCCGGCCCCGACTCAGAGGCGATGCGCATAAAGGACCTCGACCGAGTCCATGTAGATGATGCAGGCATAGTCCGCCGCGTAGCGGCTGGAAACGGCATCCGCGATCTTGATCGCAAGATCGGGGTTCGCCGTTATCACCTCGATCTTGATGTTCCCGAAATGGTCAAGGACCGACGGTTCCCCGGATGAACGCGTGTTGTGGCTTCCCGCCCCGCCCGCCGCAATCAATGTGTATCCACCGGCATCGTGGCTCTCGATAATGGCGCCGATGGCCTTTGCGAGGACCTTCTCCGTAACAATCACCAAACGAGTGGCCTGTTGTGTCATGACAAATTCACTCCTGCCGATCGTGTTATGGATTCACCCTGGGCAGCCTACCCGCACCGGCTCGCTATACGGGTGCCCATGGACCGCGAGCCATTCTCAGAATACGGCCTCCGCAAGCGCGATATACAGCGGTATCCCGATTGCTATCGCGATCGGTGTGCCGACACTCGTCGAGGCACCGACATACGCCGACGGATTCGCCCGCGGGATCCCCGCCCGCAGCGTGGGCGGTCCCGAGATGTCGGAGCTGGATCCGGCAATGACCGCCAGGATCACCACCCCGCCGGGACTGAATCCCGTGAGGACATGCGCGATATAGCCGAAGCCGAAGGCGATCAGCCCGTGCATGATCGGGGCGACGGCGGCATACACCGCGAACCAGTGCGCCACACGGCGCAGCTCCTGGATGCGGCTGTAGGCCTCCATGCCCATGATCAGCATCAGGATGGAAAGCAGGCCACGGAACAGCGGGTCATAGAAGCTTTCGAAGACGGGTTCGGGCCGCGTAAGCAATCCCAGCGCGATCCCCAGTAACAGGGCAGACAACGCCGACCCCTGCAGGCTTTCCTTGACGATCGGCCAGATACGCACCTTGTCCGTCGCGCCGTCTTCGCGCTTCAGGTACAGATTGGCCAGCACGATGGCCATCACCAGGGCCGGAATGTCCATAAAGGGATACAGGGCGGGTGCCCATTGCTCGTATTCGAGCCCCTCGCTTTCCATCACCACGATTGCGGCCGCCAGTGTTGATCCACTGACGGCTCCGAAGAGCCCGCCGGTTGCAATACCGTCCTCGGTGCGCACGGCCGGCAACATGGCCAGCGAGACGCGTGCAAGCAGGACGATTCCGATGCCGATCACCACCGCGAACAGGGCGGGCAACAGCATTTCGGCCAGGTTCGCTTCACGGATCGACATCCCGCCCTCGAGTCCGACCCGCAGCAGCAGCATGAACACGATGAACTTGTAAATGGACTCCGAGATCGCGAG
>JAABTX010000195.1 GCA_011389655.1 Thioalkalivibrio sp. | reverse complement strand
CATCGAGGTCGATCGCGTATGTTGCCACCCCCTCTCGACACGCGAACGCCAGCGTCGATAGGCCGATCGGACCGGCGCCCAGGACGAGAACCCGCGTGTCAACCGCGAGCCGGGCACGGGCGGTGGCGTGGGCGCCCACAGCAAGCATTTCGCTGATCGCGAGCACATCTACGGGCAGGTCGTTGGCGGGCACCAGTTGGCGAATGGGCACCACCATCTCGTCGCACATGCCACCGTCGCGGTGGACCCCGTAAAGAGCCAGGTGGGTGCAACAGTTCGTACGCCCGGCACGGCACGCCTGGCAGGTACCGTCGGACAGGTAAGGCACGATGGCACAGCGGTCACCGACCCGAACGGGCACGATGTCGGCGGGGGTAGTAGCCTCGGGCCCTACCGCCACGACCTCCACAGCCAACTCATGGCCAAGGATTACCGGGTAGCGGATGAAGGCCTGACGGCCACGGTACGCATGCAGGTCCGTGCCGCAGACCCCAACCCGGAGCACCCGGACGCGTGCCTCACCGGGCCCAGGCGCGCCCGGGTGTGAACGATCGCGATGCGCCAACCGGCCGGGCGCCTCGAGCACGACGGTGTTCACGAACGCCTCCTCGTGAGCGGCGCACTGACATCGCGCCGCGAATCTGCCTAGGGGTTTGTTTGACTGCGATTGGGATAACGTTCTATTTCGGCCATTGCGGGCTCACTCCCTCCAACTCAACACAGGGCGGCGTACGGCCTACCATTGATCAGGACCGCCTTAAGTCAACCTTGGAGGCGGAGTCTTGCAGCCTCGGATCCAACAGGTCGCGGAAGCCGTCGCCGATGAGGTTGAGCCCCATCACTGCGGCGGAGATCATCGCGCCTGCAGAAATCATGATCCAAGGAGCCGTGCGGATGAACACCCGCCCATCGCTGATGATGTTGCCCCAACTGGGCGCCGGTGGCGGCGTGCCCAGCCCGAGGAAGCTCAGTCCGGACTCAACCAGGATGGCCCAAGCAAAACCGAAGGTCAGCTGCACGGTCAGCGGCGCCATGGCGTTAGGCACCACGTGACGCAGCAGAATCCTCGCTTCGCTGGCGCCGGTTGCCCGAGCTGCCTCGACGAAGTCGAATCCGCGAATCTCTATCACAGATGCCCGAACGATGCGGAAGATCCGCGGCGTATACAGGATCGTCATTGCCAACACCACATTGAATACGCTCGGTCCCAGCGCCGCAACGATCATGATCCCGAGAATCATCCCGGGGAAGATCATGAGCGCGTCGGCAAAGCGGCTGATGACCGCGTCTGCCACACGCGAAATACCCGCCAGCGCGCCCAGAAGAAGCCCGATGACGCCCGTGAGGAGTGCCGTCAGTCCACCGACCGCCAGGGACAACCGCCCACCGTGCAGCACGCGCGCCAACAGGTCCCGGCCAAACTCGTCCGTTCCCAGCGGATGGGCCCACGACGGCGGCTGCAGCTTGTCGGCCAGCTCGATTCGCGTCGCGTCCAAACCCATGGCCATCGGCAGCATCGTGACCACGACCGCGAGGGGAACAAGGATCGCGAGACCCGCCACGAGAAGGCGACTTCGCGCGGCTCGATGCAGAAGCCTTCGTTGCTGTGACCGGCCCTGGTTCGGGTTCGCCGCCGACGAGAGGTCTGGGGCGTCATCCATAACTGACACGTGGGTTGATCACGGCGTATGAGATGTCGACCAGCAGATTCACGACGAGAGAGACCAGGGTGAGGTACACCATCGCCCCCTCGATGACCGGATAGTCTCTTCGGATGGCCGCGGTGGTGATGAGTTGGCCGAGTCCGGGGATTGCGAAGACGTTCTCGATCAACACCGACCCACCCAGGCTGAGCGCAAACGTCAGGCCCACGACGGTCACGACCGGAATCAACGCGTTCCTCAGCGCGTGCTTGAGCAGCACCGTGGTGGCTCGTAGGCCCTTGGATTTCGCCGTGACCACGTACTCGCGGCCCAGTACCTCCAGCAAACTCGATCGCGTCATGCGGACCAGGAGCGCGATCTGGGCAGCGCTGAGCGCGAGGACCGGCAGCACCAAGCGCTGGATCCACGGGGTGAAGCCGAACGAAAGGTCTCGGTAACCAGACGAGGGAAACCACTGCAGGTTGACGGAGAAGAACAGCACGAGCAGGAATCCCAGCCAGAAATCGGGCACCGACATCCCCAACGTCGACAGGGTCATGGTCCCGGTATCCACGACGGAGTTCCGCTTCACCGCAGCAAGCATGCCGAGCGGCAGGCCGACCGCCAACGTCACGAGAAGCGCTAGCCCCGCGATGCTCAGCGTCACCGGGAAACGCTCGGCGAGCACCGCCGCCACTGGGCGGTTATAGAAGATCGACGTCCCGAACTCCCCCCGCAAGGCGCGTGGTAGCCAGACCGCGTACTGGACAAGGACGGGCTGGTCAAGACCGAGTTCACGCGTGAGCTCCGCTGCCCGGCCTTCGTCGACCGATTGGTGTCCGATCAGTGCCCACACGGGGTTGCCCGGCACGAGGCGCGTGAAGATGAAGATCACGGTGACCGCGATGAACAGGGTCGGGATGAACGCGAACACGCGGCGGATGACATACGGCAACATGGCGACTCCCAGGCCCTCCGGGTCGTTCGGGCCGAGGCGCCCCGCATCAACGACAGGTGCAGGGCGCCTCGGGACTGGACTGGTCTACCGGTGAGACCCGCCCTACGAATACATCAGCGGTTCAGCCACACGTTGTGCAGCGTGAGGTTGCCCAGCGCGAGGTTCCCCTCTGGGTCGATCACCGAATCGCTCCTCGCCACCATCCGGTAGATGTACCCCAGGTTGATCGTCGCCACTTGATCGTAGAACTCAGCCTGCAACTCGCCGGCAAGGTCGAAGCGGGCGCCGAACTCGCTTTCGCGGGCCAGCGCGGCGAAGATGCGATCGGTCGCATCGCTCTGGAACCCGACCTCGGGTGACGGGAAGGTGCCGCTGAACTCCGCCTGCCACAGCGAGGGATCGATCCAATAGCCTGCCGACGTGTAGATGTTGAGCGCGGCGGGATCGCGGCGCTTGGCGACCCACGTCGCGAGGTCGTAGCTCTGCACGACGGCGTTCAGGCCGGCGCGCCGCATTTGCTCGACGAAAACGACGGCGATCCTGTTCTGAACGGCATCCGTGGCGATGACCTGGATCACGACCTCGTCACCGGCGTACCCGAACTCGGCAAGAATCTCGCGGGCGCGCTCCGAATCTCCTTGGTTGTAGAGCTCAGAACGAACGTCGCTGTTGTAGGCACTCTCGGGAGGGAAGAAGCTCGGGTCGCTAGTCGCGAACTCGGCATTCGACACGACGGCCGCACTGATCTCGTCGGTGTCGATCGCAGCCTGGATAGCACGCCGGATCTCGATGTTGCTGGTAATGCCGCTCTTGTGATTGAACATCATGTACAGCAGCAGACCCGGACCGTTCTTGACGGGTTCGAGTCCAGGCGCCCCAGTAAGTCGGGCGAACTCGCTGTCGGGGACCTCGGTGATGACGTCGAACTCGCCTGACTCCAGGCCAG
>JAABTX010000194.1 GCA_011389655.1 Thioalkalivibrio sp. | reverse complement strand
TGTCGACCTCCATGAACTCGGCGCCCGGAATCCCGGCCGCCACCCGGCGTCCTTCGGCAGCGGGATGGATCGCGCACATCCGCGAATGGATGACGCGCGTCGGCGCCCGGACCAGCGACAGGTCGCCTAGGACGTCCAGGGTGTCGATCAACTCGCGCTGAACAAGGGCTTCCTCCGTCGACCCGGCATGCGCGATCAGCCGAATGATTTCGGTCGTCTCGTCGAACGAGGCCATGGGAAGAACCATCGTCAGCCAGGCGCGCATGAAACCGTTTTCCGGATCGCCCCACCCGCCGCTCTTGAGCAGCGCGATGAAGGGATCATTATCGGACACCTTCGGCGCGTTCGGGCGCAGCGCCCGGCCGCGCGCGTATCCGTTGTGCAGCACAAGCCGCGACACCCGTTCAGGATTGCGCGCGGCGAATCGGATGGCGACAGCGGCGGATTGCAGCGTGGCCACGATGGCGAACCGATCCAGCCCCGCGGCATCGGCAACCGCCTGCATGTCCGCCACATGCTCGTCAAGTGTGTCGCCGGGCCGGATAGACTCCGAAAGCCCGGCGCCCCTGATGTCGAAGCGAATTAGCCGGTGACCTTCGGCCAACCGCCTGAATCCGGGACCGATCAGGTCGCTGGCCCAATCCTGTTCAAGGTGGCTGAGATGGTGCCAGCTACAGAGGACGGGCGATCCCTTGCCGGCACTCGACCAGGCGATGCTGCTGCCATCCCGCGATGTGGTGTAGCGGATGATCTGGCGCAGATCCTCAGGGGCGGTCTCGGCACGCTGCAGCTCCACCCGGACCTCGGGCACCATCTGGAACCCGCGGCGCGCGATCGTGCGAATGACCTTCTGGTCGGCTCCGTTGTCCCCGAGGGCAGTGCGCGCCGCCGAGATCCGCGCGGCGATCGTTGCTTCGGACACGATGCGTCCGCCCCAGACCGCTTCGATCAGTTGGTCCTTCGTCACCATGTCTCCGGCGGCCTCGGCCAGCACGCGGATCACGTCGAAGACCTGCGGCTCGACCGGGACGACGTTTCCGTTTTGCGTCAGAACATGGCGTTGGGTGTCGAGAACGGTGTCGGAGAAAGTGAAGATCATGCCGAAACGGTCCCCAATGCCAATCGCACGGCAAGGTTACGGGCTGGTGCGGTGAACCGACAAGGCTGAACCGTTGCGCGGCACCTTTTCAGGTCGGTGACGCATGTCACACCGTGCCAGGCCTGTTTGTACCTGGCACGGCAGAGCGATCCGGAAAGGGAGTGGGCCAGTCAACTGGCGGTCCGCAGATCCCGGATCAAGGCGTCGATATCTCCCCGGCGCGCGTCCAGCATCGACCCGATCTCGGTCCGTTCGGTAAGAAGCATGTCCACCCCCTCGATAAACAGGTTGTAGAACTTGTTCGAGTCCGAAACGTGGAAGGACACCCGGAACGGGTCCGACCCGCGCAGGTATGCGATGCAGCGCACCTCGTAGCCACGGCGGATGCTGCCGACCGACTGCACCTCGAGCCGCCCGCCGATGAATTCACGGAACCGCTTGCCGTACTTGCGCGAAATGTAACCCGTGAAGGCATCGGTAAAGGCCTTCTTCTGCGCGCTCGTGGCACGGCGACCGTCAACCCCAAGGGCATTGGCCGCGATCAGCGAGGTGTCGCCATATTTCCGGAAGATGCGCTCGAACTCCCTGTACATCGCCGATTCCGACCTGCCGGAGGCGATCACCGCATTGATCTCGTTCACGAGGTTGCCCACGAGGCCGGCAGCCTGCTGCCCGGTCAAGGCATGGGCGGGCATCGCGGGCAGGACGGCCATCGCCGTGCCCGCCGCAAGGAAGTGACGGCGGCTCAGGTGTGTCATGACAAGGCTCCTTTCTAGAATCCTTCGGTGTCCACGGCGAAGGGATCGAAATCGGCTCCCGGGGCCGCTTCTCCCAGATCGTAACGTCGATTCTGAAGGTACATCAGACGCAGTTGCGAATAACTGTCCGCGCTGTCGTAGAGAACCGAATCCACCGTGTTCTTGAACTTGCTCCGTTCACCGATCGAATCCAGCGCCCTGGCCGCCGTGCCGACGTAGCGTTCGGGTCTGGGCACGACATATCTCAGCGGATCGGTGAACAGGTCCACGACGTCGCCCGCCGTGTCCCGTTCCGTCGACGGGCCGAGAAGCGGCACTTCGATATAGGCGCCTTCGGGGACGCCCCAGACCTTCAGCGTCTCGCCAAAGTCCGTTTCGTCCGGCGCCAGACCCCATTCGGCGGCCACGTCGAACATCCCGCCGAAACCGATCGTGGCGTTCAGGGTGAACCGCAGCGTGTTGCCGGTGGCCCGGAGCAGACGTCCCTGAAGGATCTGGTTCACCACGGTCTGCGGCAACGACACCGTGTCGGCAAAGGTGCTGACCCGGTCCTGCGCGAAGGGGGGCACGGTTCCCGCATAGCCCGCACCGCCACCGCCAAAGAACGTCTTGTCCACCTGACGGTTGAAGGCATGCACCTTGCGGTTCTGGGTCTCGTAGGGATCGTGGATTCCGTCGGGCGCTTCGCCCGGACCGGGCACGGAACAGCCGGCCACGGCAAGCAATGTCACCAGGACAAAGGCCGCCTTGAATTTTGCCATGACCCGGTTCCTCTCAAACCACTTGGGAAAGCTGCGCGCCTTCCGTAAAAGGGTATGTAATTTCGACTTTGAATGCACCCAACGAAGGACGCCGGTTTCCCCACCCATGTGGCACAATGACGACATCAGGCAGGACAGGTCATACTGTCACAGATTCCGGTCCCGGACACAACGAATGGCTAAGGCAGGCGCATGAGCAGCTCACAGAAAGATACAGGCCGCGACGAATTGCTGGCGGCCCGGAAACAAAGCCGACCGTATTACTGGTTCGTCGGCATATTCAGCTTTTTCGTGAACATCCTGATGCTGACCGGGCCGCTCTACATGCTGCAGGTCTACGACCGCGTGCTGGGTTCGCGGTCCGAGGCGACGCTTATCGCGCTCTCGGTCCTGGTCCTGTTCCTCTATTCGATGATGGGCCTGCTGGATTACGTGCGCGGGCGAATCATGGGCCGCGTGGCGGCGCGGTTCCAGTCTGCGCTGGACCTGCGGGTCTTCGACGCGGTGCTGCGGCGCGCGGCGGTGCAGAACGACGAATTGGCCCAGACCGGTCTGCGTGACCTCGAATCGATCCAGCGGCTGATGTCGTCACCGGTGCTGATGGCCTTTTTCGACATTCCGTGGACGCCGTTCTTTGTCTTCGCGATTTTCATCTTCCATCCTTGGATGGGCTACCTCGCCATCTGCGGCGGGCTGGTGCTGATCGGGGTGACGCTGGTCAACCAGGTCGTCAGCAAGAACCCGACGCAGAAATCCAACATGGCCGTTATGCAGGCCGAACGCACCTCCGACCAGATCCGCCAGGAGGCCGAGATGGTGCAGGCGCTGGGGATGCGCGGCGACGCCTTCAAACGCTGGATGTCGGCGCGCTCGCAGGCACTGTCGGGGCAGATCAAGTCGGCCGACCTGACCGGCACGTTCAGCACCACAACCAAGACATTCCGGAT
>JAABTX010000193.1 GCA_011389655.1 Thioalkalivibrio sp. | reverse complement strand
GAAACAGGCACACCGGGTCGTAGCTGATCGGGCCGAGCACGGCGTCCTGGAAATCGATGATGCCGGGGTTGGGGTCGCTTACCAGCAGGTTGCGCGGCATGAAGTCGCGGTGGCAGAACACCTGCGGCTGGTCCTGGGCCCAGCGGATCAGCAGGGCGCAAACGTGGTCCCAGGCGTCGAGTTCGTCGTCGGTCGGCTCGATCTGCCAGTGATGGGCCAGAAACCAGTCCGGGAACAGGGCCAGTTCCTGCAGCAGCCGGGCCGGATCGTAGAGGGGCAGGCCCGCGCTTGCGACCCGGGTCTGCATGGATCGCAGGGCGGCCAGCGCATCGCCGAACAGGCTGTCGGCGTTGTCGCTTTTGAGCACCTGATGGTAGGGCCGCTGCCCCAGGTCTTCGAGCAAGACGAACCCCTGCTCGACGTCGGCAGCGTGGATGGCCGGGGCATGCAGGTCTTCGGCGTGCAGGCGAGCGGCAACGTCGACAAAGGCCGTGACGGACTCTTTTTCCGGCGGTGCGTCCATCACCACCACGGAACGGTCCTCCGAGACCAGCCGGTAGTAGCGGCGGAAGCTGGCGTCGGACGAGATGGCCGCCGACTGCCAGGCGGTCCAGCCAAGCACGTCCGCGGCCCACGACTCGGCGCTTTGACGTCGCGAGGGCACGGTCACCGTTTGAACCCCGTGCGCTCGGAAAACTCGGTGCCGGCGGCCCATTGCCACGCGGTCATCCAGGCCGGCAAGGTCTTGCCCATCTGCGCGGCGAAATGCCGGACCTTCGGAACCAGTTTGGCGAGACTTTCTTCCTCGTCTTCTGCCAGGCCTTTCTGTCTGTCGATCATGCGTGTGAAGTCCTCGCGCAGCCAGGCCGGAAGCTGATCCTGTTCGAGATCATTCAGGGTCGCGCCAATATTGCGCGCGGCATCGGCGCGTCTTTGCACGACGTAACGGCGGAGGTCGTTGAGCAGAGCCGGTCGCTGCATTTCTGCCAGCCCCTGGAGCCATTCGGCCAACACGCGGGTTCTGGCCAGCGAGTCATCGGGCATTTTCACGTCGGCCAGATCTTCGATTCCGGCGCTGAGATAGCCGACAACGCTGGCGCCCTGCCGCTGCGACAGGTTGTCGGTGGTCCACTGTCTCGGCGAATCGAGCCGATGGGGAAGCATCCAGGGGAGAGCGCAGCAAGGCGTGCCCGGATAGAGGTATCGAATGCCGACGCCGAAGAGCAGGTCTTCTCCTCTGCCCTTGGCCGGCACCGGCAGAAGCATCTCGCGATTATCGACGCCGGTCAGCGTTGTGGTCATCAGCGAGACGCTGGAAGCAATCTGTGTTTCCGATGTGCTTCGCGCGACCCGCCGGCCGAGCGCAAGCTGGTGATAACGCTCTCGGGAGGCAAACCAGGGTTTGAGCTGCCGGGCGGGCAGGGTATAGAGCCACATCATGCCGCCCGTCCCCGAATCGCCCAGCGTGCCGTTGGTGGTCAGACGGATGCGCGGCCGCAGGGTGAAGTCATGGATCATCTGCGGGGACAAATCAGCCAGGAGATGACCATTCTGCAGGCCGTGGCGTGCGGCGATCGCGGCCACGGGGTGTCCCAGCATGCCGTCATGCGCCATGATCGGGTTGAGATCAAGCCGGGGATATTGTTCGGTCTCGGGTGTGTTCGGGTCCGGAAAGCGCACCTCGAACTCGTGAGCGACGCGCAAGCTGAGCTTGTCCTCGGGCGTCTGCAGCGCATAGGGGTCCAGGGTTGCGTCATCATCGATCATGAGAAAGCGTTCGCCGGCGGTGAGCAAGAGCGCGAGATTGAGGTTGGCCCCGTAACTCGCCTCGGGGTCATCCTCGTCACCTTCAATGATCCACTGCAGATGCCGTGTCTCCACCCCGGCACGCGCGGCAAAGCTTGTTGTCAGTTGGCGGCGGGTTTGCCGGTCTATGTGAAAAATCTCTGCATCGAGGCGAGTTTCAAATTTCCGTAGAACGTCTGCCGTCGCTGCCATTGACTCTTTGCTGCGAGCATCATCCAGTACCAGGATGCGCCGGAGGCCGGTTCCTTCTGTCTTTCCGGCGAGGCTGGCCAGCAGGCGTTCAAGATCCCGCGGACGGTTACAGGTGCGAATGCACAGGGACTCAATCGGAGCCGGCGCGACATCCTCGGCGGTCTGCTTTGAGCCCAGGCCCTGGTAAACGCTTTGCTCATCCTGCAACAGGCCACGCTCGACCAGGCCTTCGAGCCCCTGGCGGACTGCGGGCTGCTGCTCGGCGGGCAAGCCAAAGGTGCGCATCACTGAAGCAGCGTGCTCGTCGAGACTCTTGAACTCGCCGCATTGGGCAAGCATCTGCGCGTAGAACAGCGGGGCTTGAACCGTGGATCGCGCGCCGGCTGCCAGGATGATTGTTTCCTCTCCGAGCGGCTGGGCTTCAAAGGGTCTGGCGATGTAGCGAGACCTCGTCCCGGCGCCATGCCCGGGAATGGTAAAGCTGAATGAAAAGTTGTCGCTGTTCATGGTCTGACTGTCAACGGGCCCTGACGGCCATTTTCACACGACTGTCGTGCCGGTATCAGACCAGAATGTCCAGGGTTTCTCGTGCCGGTGGATCAGTTTTGGGAAGAGCGCAGGCGCGCCCAGTAGGCGAGCCGGCGCGAGATCTCGCGCTCAAAGCCGCGTTCGACCGGCTGATAGTAGTGCTGGCGCGGCAGTTCATCGGGGAAATAGTCCTGGCCGGAAAAACCGCTGTCGGTGTCGTGGTCGTAGGCGTAGCCCTGACCGTATCCCAGCTCCGCCATCAGGCGGGTGGGGGCATTCAGGATATGGGCCGGCGGCATCAGCGAGCCGTGTCGCCTGGCGCTTTTGCGCGCGGCTTTCCAGGCGCGGTAAGCGGCATTGGATTTGGGCGCGGTGGCCAGGTAGATCACGGCCTGGACCAGTGCCAGTTCGCCTTCCGGGGCCCCAAGCAGGTGCCAGGCATCGCGCGCGGCCAGGGCGTGGCGCAGCGCGTCGGGGTCGGCCAGGCCGATGTCCTCGCTGGCAAAGCGGATCAGCCGTCGGGCGATGTAGAGCGGGTCTTCGCCGCCGGCGACCATACGCGCCAGCCAGTAGAGCGCGGCATCGGCGTCCGAGCCGCGCAGCGATTTGTGCAGGGCCGAGATCAGGTTGTAGTGGCCCTCGCGATCCTTGTCGTGGGCTGGCGCGCGCCGCTGCACCAGACGCAGCAACGCCGTTGGATCGATGACTTCGGCGGTGCTGGAAGCGATCTGCTCGATCATGTTGAACAGGTAGCGTCCGTCGCCGTCGGCCAGGGTGATCAGCATCTCGCGTGCGTCTGCGGTCAAAGGCAGCGGATGGCCCAGCGCGGTTTCGGCTCGCCCCAGCAGGGTTTTCAGGGCGGCCGCATCCAGTCGGCGCAGCACCAGGACGCGCAGGCGCGACAGCAGCGCGCCGTTGAGTTCGAAGGAGGGATTTTCGGTGGTCGCACCCACCAGGATGACCGTGCCGTCTTCGACGTAAGGCAGGAACCCGTCCTGCTGGGCCCGATTGAAGCGGTGAATTTCGTCGACGAACAGCAGCGT
>JAABTX010000192.1 GCA_011389655.1 Thioalkalivibrio sp. | reverse complement strand
CGGGTGCGCGCCGATCGCTGGCACCGCCATTTGCTGTCCCGGCTGGCCGACTCCCGACAAGATCGGTTGCAGGTGGCCAACGAATTTCCTGATCGATGGCAAGCCCTGCAATGGCTCATGACCCGGCGGCTGGACAAGGTGCTGGAGTTCGTACGGACGAGGGAAGCCGGGGAACTCGCGAGCGACGACCTTGTCCTGCTCGAGTTGGGGGCGCTCCGTGGCATGACCGAGACGGCGGACGAGCCCGACCTGACCCGGGAGTGGGCCACGCGCCTCGTGGCCACGGCCGCCGGAGCCGGTCACGCCGGTGACTTGGCCAAGGCGGTGTTGCTTCAGCTGCTGCAGACCGGGCAAGTAGACGAATGGCCGCTGGAAATCATCACCGCCACCGGCGACCCACTCCCGGCCGCCGGGCCGGCACGGGTCGACCGGGAATTGACCGATTGGCTTCGGCAGGAGTTCGGCAACCGGAACGACACCGGAGCGCCGGGACAATGGGCCGAGCTGACCTTGACCTGGGCCCTGACCGACGACGAGTCAGCTCCCTTGGCGATCGAGGAGATGGTCGAGGCAGCAGCGGGGTTCAAACCCATGGAGCGGGTGTTCGTGGCTGAATGGCTGTGGCGCGTCAACGCCTTCGAGGAGGTGAGCAAGATGTTGGGACCCGGGACCGACGTCCCTTTGACGGTCCTCACGCTCGACCTGTATGCCAGCGCCATGACGCAGCTGGGTCGCCAGTCCGAATTGAAGGAGGAGATGCTGGCCGAACACTGCCGTTGGCCGGAGGCTCTGGCGCTTCTGTGGCAGACGCGGGAGGCGGCCAGCCAGCGAGGGCCCGAAGTCTCGGGCATGTTGCAGGGCCTCCTTATGCGATCCGCCCGCCAGGCCCAAGCGGAGGGACGTCCTGCCTGGGTGTTCGACGTGGCACGCACAGCCTACACCACCGGCTTCGAAACCACCGGTCGCGAACTCCTGCTGATATCCGCCGAGGCGAAGATGACCCGCGAGCGCGGGCTGACCAAGCTGCTGCATCAGACACTGAGATCCGGCGACCGATCCGAGGCCGTGTATATATTGAACCAACTGTGCGAGGGGACGAACAATCCGGGCCCCTGGCACGGACTCTGGCTGTGGCTGCGGCTCATGGAGCCGGACATCGACCCCGGGATGGCACGGATCATCATGGCCGAGGCGAGACGCTGGCTCGAGGGCATCGGCAACCCTCCCCTGCACCGGGCCGAGGCCGGTCTGATCGCCGTCATGGCGGCGGTCCGCGCCGGCGAGCCGGACATCGCCCGGTCTCTGCTGCCACGGGTCGCTCCGAACGAGCTGCCCACGCGCTACCTGCCATTCTACCTGAAGCTGCGCAAGGACCTGCGGCAGGATCACCTGGTCACGCGCCTGCTGGAGAAGCGCTGGGGCGATCGCCCGGTGTTCCTGACACCGGACGAAACCGCGTGGTTGGGCCAGCCCGTGGATTGACGAGCTGCCATCGGCGTCGAGCCGGGATCGCCTCGATCGCACCGCCTCCCCATGTCCGCCGAAGTCTCCTCCCGTATTACGCGGAACCCTTCCTCGCCCCAGGCATCCGCACGCCCCGGACCGGCCACGCTCGCGGCCGCCCTGCTGCTCGTGGCGATCGTGGCGCTGCCCTATCTCCAGGTGCGGCACTTCGATTTCGTCAACTACGACGACCCAATGCACGTCAGCAACCAGCCATGGGTGCTCGACGGCCTCAGCCTGGCAGGGATCGAGTGGAGCCTGACCGCCACCGATTCCAACCTCTGGCACCCGCTGACCTGGGTCTCCTACATGACCGATGTCAGCCTGCTCGGCGGCGGCGCGGACCACCCGGGCGCGCACCATCTGGTCAACCTCGCCTTGCACCTGCTGGCAGTCCTTGCGCTGTTCGCCCTGCTGCGCCAGCTCGGGGCCGCCCCCCTGCTCGCCTGGCTGGCAGCCGCCCTCTACGGCCTGCATCCCTTGCAGGCCGAACCCGTGGCGTGGATCTCGTCGCGCAAGGACGTGCTCAGCTCCCTGCTCGCCCTGCTCTGTCTGCTGTCCTACTGCCGCGGCCGAATCGCCGTCATGGCCGGAATCCGGCCAGCCGTCCTCTGGCGCATTGCCACCTGGGTCCTGCTGGCCGCCGCGCTCGCCTCCAAGCCCTCGACCGTGATCCTGCCGGGTTTGTTCGTGGTGATCGACGGATGGCTGGCCCGTTCCCGCGAACGGACATCGGGGGCATGGTTCACATTCCTTGCCCGACGCGCGCTGGCCCAGTGGCCCTTCCTGCTGCTGGCGGGAGCCGCCGCCCTGATTGCCATCGCCGTCCAGCAGGGCGGCAGCCACGGCGTCGTGATGGCTGGCCAATCGATCGTCGATCGACTCCTGCTCCTGCCGGCCCGGATCGGATTCTTTATCCAACGAACGTTCTGGCCGCTCAACATGGCGTTCGATTACCCGGTCCCGACCGGACCGCGCCTGCTGCTGTGGAGCGCACTGGGACTCGGATCACTCGGGTTGGTTCCCTGGCTGCTGTGCTCCCGTTCACCCAAGCTGCGCTTCCTCGGCCTCGGGCTCGCCTGGTATCTGCTCTGTCTGTTGCCGGTGCTGGGACTGGTCTACGTCTCGCCCAGCTTCACCAACGATCGCTACCTCCATCTCGGCCTCGCCGGACCCCTGCTGGCCCTGGCACTGGTTCTGTCCCCGCCGCTTGCTTCCGGTCCCCGGCGACAGCGATTGCCGGCGATCGCGACCGCCGCGGTGCTGCTGCCCTTGTTCTGCGTCCTGACGTGGCGCCAGACCGCCGTCTGGCGCAATGACGCCGCCCTGTTCCGGCATGCGGTCAAGGCAGCTCCGATGAGCGCCACCGCCTGGTCCAACCTCGCCAGCTGGCACGGTTCCGAGGGCCGCCGGGACCAGGCACTGGAGAATTATCAACGAGCGCTGGCGATTGAACCCGCTCATCCGATCGCGAATTACAACGTCGGTTACCTGCACTGGATCGCGGGACGTCGCGCCGGGGCGGTTCAAAGCCTGCAGCGCTCCATTGTAGCCAACCCGATTTACGCCCCTGCCCACAACCTGCTGGGGGTGATTTTCAGCGACTCCAGCCGTCTCGACAGTTTTCGTCCCCGCAAGGGCCTGAAACACCTGCGCCGCGCTCACGAACTCAGGCCGGACAGACCCCTGTTCCTGAAAGACTACGCCGAGGCCCTGCTGGCTTACGGTGACTTCGAGCAGGCGTTGCAGGTGCTGGAACAGGCCATGCCGCTACCAAAGGCGACCACCACCGAACACGAAGAGGTCCGGACATTGTACGAAAGCCTGAAAGCCATGCGTTAAACCTGCTCCGGAACGCCTTTCTTTTGGAGTGCGGCGGTCCCCGCCGCTTTGGATCGCACCCCGGGAACCCCGCGAAACTCCCATCACCCATCGAACCCCGGTCCGCCCGCGAATCCAAAGCGGTGCAGAGCACCGCACTCCAAATTCGCCCTTCGGATCCACAACCCCTCTACGGACATCGGCCCCTTGGAGTGCGGCGGTCCCCGCCGCTTTGGATCGCACCC
>JAABTX010000191.1 GCA_011389655.1 Thioalkalivibrio sp. | reverse complement strand
GAGACCAGAGGATCCTCGATCGGGGCCTGGGCGACCAGCCGGGCGAGCCGCTCTGGCAGGTCGGTGAAGATCGGCTGGCGCGCGGTCAGGCCCTCCGCCATCACCGCGGCCCGCCATAGGCCGAGCGCGACCAGCAGAACCGCCGCTGCCCGTTGCAGCATCCACCAGCGCCCTGACCACCAGCCGAGCCCGGCCACGGCGGCGATCAGCAGGGGACCAAGCACCGGAAGGTGGAAAGCCTGGATATCGTAGGCCCCGTACCAGATCACGAAGGGAACGAAGGACAGCGCCACCGCGAAAACGGTCGCCACGCCGATCCAGCCAGCGTCGCGACGACGCCATCCTGCCGCGAAGAGAACAGAGCCCGCAATGATGAGCGATGCCGAGAACCACGGATGCGCCGAGCGTAGCGTGACCAGCAAGGTCTCGGAACTGTAGGTCGACCGCAGCCCGGAGCCGTAGAGGCTGCTGAAATAGGTGCCCGTGATATACTGGAGGAACTCCCTGCTGGTTGGCGGCAGCGGCAGGTATTCCGAATAGGCGGTCTCCGGGTGGTGGGTGATGTAGGCGAGGTAAATGTACTGGCTGGCACCGAGCGCGAGGAGGACGAGGACGGAGGCCAAGATGCGCGGACGCAACAGACGCCGCCAGTGCAGCGCGATCACCACCAGGCCCAGCGGCGCCAACATGATCATCATGAGATGGTTGCCGAAGGACAGCGCGTAGACACCGCAGGCGGCCACGAAATAGCCGTCGCGCTTGGTCTCAAGGAAGAGGACCAGAAGAAAGGTCACCGACAGTGCGAAGGCCAGCGCAAGCGGGTAGACTTCGGCCTCGGTCGACTGCACCGCCATAAGGCCGGCGCTGCCCAGCAAGAGCGACCCCGCGATGCCGAACAGCAGGCTGCGCGACACCCGTGCGACGATCAGGAAGGCCATCGTGTTGGCGACCGCACCGGGGAGCGCCGCCATCGCGAAGGTCATCGCGCGCCACGGCTCGATCGGAAGATCGAGCGCGCGTAGCACCGCGCCAAGAAACAGCACGAGCGGGTAGCCGGGCCCGTGGACGAGGATCTGGCTATGCCCGAGTGTCTGGAACTTGGCCGTGTCGCCGGAATTCATCACGCCACCGAGCCCGGGAAACATGCACCAGTAGTAATACATCGCCCAGAAAGTGAGCAAGCCAAGCGCGATGCAGACCCGGAGCGCCCCCGACCGCGCCCAGTCCACCGGCATGCCCGGGGTGGTCTGCGGTGTTGTCCCGGTCGCGATCATGGTGCACCCCGACGGTCGGGCGTCCCGATGCGCGCCGGCGCCCGCTGTTGCCTTCTTAGAGCGGCTGGCCTCATTCGGCTTCCCCCTCTGCGGTGGCCCCGGACGCCAGCTCGTCGCCGCTACGCGGCACGCCCGCCGCCACGACCGGCGCCGTGAGCGTACCCCCCAGTCCGAAGGGGAGGTCGACGATCGGGGACGGGTGGTCGAGGTCGTCGAGGAGCCTGGCCTGTCCGTCCGCGCGGATCGCGCCGGTCCCGAGGTCGGCTTCGCCGAGCATGTCGATGTCGTAGCGCGCGCCGCGGATTTGAAACATTGAGATTCGCGCGGCTCCGGGGACGAAATCAATTCGGCTTTCTGCCGTATCGAATCCGGTGCGGCCGGCAGACGGGATCAACGGTCCGTCCCGCTCTGTCATGATTTCGCGGCCGTCCGCCAGCCCCTCCAGGGTCATTGCCAAATCGGCCCCTGTAATGCTGCCGTCGCGCGCTTCGGCTTCGATTGCGCCGTTCAGGGCGGTGACCATCGCGCCCAAGGTCGCGCCTTGGGTCGCGAGGTGGATATCTGCGTCGAGCGTGCCTTCGGGCATTGGCGGCGGACTGACGAGCGGTGGCGGCGCGAGCAACAGGAGGGTGCGCCCGGTCGCGCCCATGTCGACGCCTTCCAGACGGCCATTCACCACGACCCGCGGTGGGCCACCAGTCGGCACGGCATCAAGCGTCAGGTCGCCCCGAAGCCGCCCGAGCTCGCCGGCGATCGCAACTTCGAGCCGGGCACGGCCGTTCTGCGCGTGAAGCCGGATCCGCCGTGCCTCGACAGACCGTCCGGCAAGCCTGCTGTCGCGGAGCCGTGCGGCAAGCGTAACCTCCAGCGGGGCCAGCCAGTCCAGCGTGACAGGGGCATCCCGCCACGCGCTCGCCGCGATGGAAGTAGCCGCGTCGCGCCAGGCTGCCGCCGCTTCGCGGACCACGCCGTCCAGCTGATCGACGGGCGGCTTCTGGCCGGCGAGGGCCACGGTCATGTCGCCCTCTGCCAATAGGCCGCCGAACGAGACGCTCGCATCGGCGATCCCAAGGGTTCGCGGCGTGGCAGAGACCCGTCCCTCGATCGCAACCCGGCCTGCCCCCGTCAATCCGACGACAGCTGCGATCCGCTTAAGAGCGGAGATCACCGGGGTCTCCTGCGCGGCACCGGGAATGTCGGGCGGCGGCTGCGGCGGCGGCGTGCCCGCATCGTCCGCGGTGGCCGCGCCCCACAGAGCCAGCCGTGCATCGCTGCCAGGGCCCGACAGGACGGCGGCCGGATCATCGAGCCGACCTTGCACGTGCAGCCGTCCCGTTCCGGCGGGTAGAGCGCCGGTCAGCAGAACCGCGGTCGAGTCGGGTTCCGCCGCCATGCGCAGATCCATGCCATCGAGGCCGACCCGCCGCCCGGCCGGCCCAACATAAACGAAGCTCGCATTGGTGACGATCACCTCGCCCTCGGGCTTGGCGAAGTCCGGTTTCTCCGCCGGAAGGTCGCGCAAGGCGGCCATCGCGGTATCGTCACGGTCCAGCAAGCGCAGATGTGGTTCGTCGAGCGTCAGTGTGTCGATTTCAACCTCGCCTTTCAGGAGGGGCAGCATCCTGAAAGTCGCCTTGATCAAACCGACGTCCGACTCCCATTTTGCACCGCCGAAACGTCCTCCGAACTCAGCGTTTTCGACGATGATCTCCAGGCCTCGACCAGACGAGACCGCAGCGCCCTCGGGCAGGTGCACCTTGCCGCCGGTCCAAGTTTCTGCATGAGCCGTGAGAGCCTTTCGCAGCCGATCTTCGGTAACAAGATTTGGGAGGACCCAATAGGTCGCCACCGCTCCCGCCATGACGAGTATTGCAGTACCGGCCACAATCAACACATGGCGTCGTTTCAAACCAATCTTACGGACCCAAGTCAATTGTCTTTGACCTTCCGTTGCCTTGATTGGCCCTCGCGCACGGGATGCGTCATCCATCGCAGACACCGTAGCAGAAGGACGCACCCATGGCGCGCTCCGATACCATTGCGGCAAGGCCAAACGGCATATGATTTACCGAGCCGCCCGTTGAGGCGCAAGGGCAGTGCTGGCGCCACGGTCTCAGTCGGCGAAGGACTGGACCATCCTAAAGTTTCCACTAATGAGGCTGGCATCTTGGCAAACCGTTTTCAAAGAAGGCTTCAGGGACATGACGCGCCTCAGTGACGACAATGTTGTGCTCGTCATCCCACGGCAGATGTCTTTCCCAGACCAGTTCGCCCTCGGCGTCGACTTCCAGAACGCGTCCCCGCTC
>JAABTX010000190.1 GCA_011389655.1 Thioalkalivibrio sp. | reverse complement strand
GACGCGACCGGCGGGCGGATCGGTGTCGGTCTGGCCGTCGTCGCGGCGCTCGGCCTCCTGGGGTTTCCATTCTACCGCCTCACCAACGGCAGCACGGATAACGTGCCGCCGGTTCCCCGGCGGCACGATTAGCCAACAGAGCCCACCAATTTAGTACATCGAGCCTATGCCACCGGGAGCATTCGCCGGCTAACTTTGACATGACCACCTATCTACGGAGGAAACCCGCATGAAAACACGTACATCGCTTCTCATTGTCACCATAGTAGTGGTAGCGGCAGCCGGCGCGCTCCTTGCCGGCTGCGAGCCGGACGGACCTACTCCGGCCGACGCCCGGGTTCAGAAGGAGCCCGTTTCAATCGCCTACGTCGAGTGGGCCCGGGCAACGGCCATCAGCCATGTAGCCGCCGAGATACTGCGAACCCAGGGCTTCGAAGTGGAGCTGGAGAACGTGGCAAATGCGGCCATGTGGCAGTCTGTTGCCTCGGGTGATACCGACGCCATCCTCTGCGCCTGGCTTCCGGCAACCCATCAGATGTTCTACGGCCCCGAGGGTGAGTTCTCGCATCAGGTGGTAAACATGGGCCCGAACTACTACGGTGCACAACTCGGGCTCGTCGTCCCGAGCTACGTGGACATCGACTCGATGCAGAACCTCGACGCGAACGCGAACATGTTTGATCAGGAGATCGTGGGCATCGATCCCGGCGCGGGCATGATGCAGCAGACCGAGACAATGATCGAAAACGACACGTACGGCATGGGCGATTGGAACCTGCTCGAGGGCAGCGGCCCGACGATGACGGCCGCGCTGGAAGACGCGGTTCTGGCCGAGGAGCCCATCGTGGTCACCGGATGGAAACCTCACTGGATGTTCGGACGCTGGGACCTCAAGATTCTGGACGATCCGGAAAACGTCTACGGGAAGCAGGAGACCATCAACACGATCGTTCGCGAGGGTCTTGCCGAGGACAACATCGCCGCGTTCCGCTTCTTCGAGACGTTCGACTGGACGCAACTCGATCTCGGACAGGTGCTGGTCTGGAACGAAGAAGGCGTACAGCCCACCGAGAGCGCAAAGCAGTTCGTCAACGAGCACGTAGAGAAGATCAACGAGTTGCTTCCCGAGGATCCTTACTTCTCCGAGATCGAGGGCGCGTTCTGAGATAGCTTTTCGAGCGACGCTCGGTGTACAATGCAGCACCAGGAGGTGGCCGCGATGACCGCACTGGTGGCAGACAAGCTGCCCGATGATCGCATTGGTGCACTCGAGGAGCAGGGATGCTCCGTCGTATATCAACCGGACCTGAAGGACGATGCGCTGGCTGAGGCCATGCGCACCCACAAGCCCGACATCCTCATCGTCCGCTCCACGAAAGTGCCCGCCAAGGTGATCGAGGCCTACGCGGGCCTGAATCTCGTTATCCGGGCCGGTGCGGGGTACAACACGATTGACGTGGACACGGCCTCCGCGCGCAGCGTGTATGTCGCAAACTGCCCGGGCAGGAACTCCGTTGCCGTCGCCGAGCTTGCCTTCGGCCTCCTGCTCAGCCTCGACCGTCGTATTCCCGATAATGTTGCCGATCTCAGAAAGCACGTGTGGAACAAGCAGGAATACTCCAAAGCCGCAGGACTGCGGGGTCGCACACTTGGCGTGATTGGCCTCGGTCGAATCGGCGGCGAGGTAGCCGCCCGGGCCCACGCGTTCGGCATGCCGGTCATCGCATGGAGCCGGTCGCTTACGCCGAAGCGCGCGGAGGCGCTCGGGGTACGCTACGCCGCGTCGCCCGAGGAGGTTGCCGAGGCCGCCGACGCGATCAGCGTTCACCTCGCAGCGACCGAGGACACCCGGGGGCTGCTCGGAGAGGGGTTCTTTGCCGCGCTCAAGCCGGGGGCGTATTTCATCAACACCGCCCGTGCCGAAGTGGTGGACGAGGATGCCCTGCGGCGGGCTGTGCAGGAGAAGGGGCTGCGCGTCGGCCTCGATGTGTTCTCAGCCGAGCCCGCGGGAAAGACCGGCGCCGTGGAATCCCCGCTCTTCGACCTGCCCAACGTCTACGGCACTCACCACATCGGGGCCTCCACAGAGGAGGCCCAGAGTGCCGTCGCCGACGAGGTCGTGCGCATCGTCTCCACCTATATGCAGTCCGGGACGGTGCCGAACTGCGTAAACACCGCCCGGCGCACCCCGGCGCGCTTCATCGTGTCGGTGCACCACCGAAACCGCGTGGGCGTCCTCGCCGCGGTGCTCGGTGTCATCAAGGAGAACGGCATAAACGTCGACGCCATGGAGAACGTCCTCTTCGAAGGCGGCGAGGGCGCCTGCGCCAACATCCAGATCGAGGCGGAGCTATCGGCCGATGCGATCGCTCAGATACAGGAAGCAAGCGCAGACGTGCTATCGGTGAACATGCACGAGATCACGTAGCTGGTGGCTGGTTACCCCACCGACTCGTCGGCGACCCGGAGCCACTTGATGCGCTGTGGCTCCCCATCAACCTCGACCATGTCCTTGAAGAGCTCATCGGTGGAGGTGATCCGGCCGAACTCCCATCGCTGCTTGCGATAGTTCTCCTCGGTAACCTCCTCGTCGTCGCTGAAGTGAGGCATGTAGAGTACCATGTCACCCACCGACAACTCGGTCTTCGACGGCTTGTGCGTGCGCAGGACGAACCGCGTCCACACCTTGTCTCCGTCGGCGAAGAGCACCTCTGCCTGGTTCTGCGTCGCCTCGCTCGGCGGTGTGATGATCTTGGCCGCCTTATACGAGTTCGCCGTCGTTGTGTCTCTGTCGGTGTAGCTGCAAAGCTGCTCACCGGAGCGAAAATCGACCGCGCCGGCCTTTGCCGAGACGCTTCCGGCGCGATCGGCGACTCCCTTCACCGTGCCGGCGCCGTCCACGACCGAGTCCATCGTCTCACAGCCCGCTGCGAGCAGCAGAAAAGCAATGAGAAGAGCGATGATCAGCGCCGTAACACCTGTCTTTGCCATGGCTTTACCTCCTCGTAGATAGCCCGCACGTGCAGCCGGAGCTGCGCGCGCCACCTACGAATCAACGGTACGCGAGGGGCGAATGCGAAGAAGTGGGTTGATTCGCGTCTTGAATCATAGCGGACCCCGCCGCAAAAACAAGCGAAAAACGCGAGCGTCGTATTCTACAAGTCGAGCCTGAAGACAACCCCGGCTCTCACGAGCCATGTCGTCTGGTCCACCGAGTAATCCTCGTTCGACACCTCCTCGAGGTCCTCCGAGGTGCTCCAGTGCACCGTCCTGCGGGCAAGTCCGGCATTCACCTTGACGGTGTCCGTCAGATGGTAGAGCAGGTCAATGTAGGGAGCTCGCTCATACACGAGTTGATCGGAGAAGTTCAGTGCCGTGTAGAGCCCGTAGGCAGCGGAGACGTTAAGCACGGGCCGGCGGTCGCGGATCCAGAAGTAGTTCAGCTGCGGCCGAAACAGATAGCTCTGATGTTCGTTGAAGGTGTTGAAGAAGCAGCGGTTCTTGAGCGCCAGCACCCAGTTCTCGCCCGGAATGAATTCCAGCAGAAACCGCGGCGTGACATCCCCTATCAGCACCTGCTCGGCCCGGCCGGTGCTGTCCTCC
>JAABTX010000189.1 GCA_011389655.1 Thioalkalivibrio sp. | reverse complement strand
AAGTCGCTGGACCGTTTGGTTGCGATCAAGGTTCTCGCCGACGGGCGTCACGGCGAACCCGAGTTTGCGGCCCGCTTTTCACGCGAGGCGAAGACGTTGGCGAAAATGGGCCATCCCAACATCGTCACGGTCTTCGACCACGGCGAGTGCGAGGGGCTGTTCTACATCGTCATGGAATTCGTGGACGGGGTGAACCTGCGCGACCTGCTGCGCGAGGGGAAGATGGAACCCGAGCAGGCCTTGGCCATCGTGCCGCCGATCTGTGAGGCGCTCGAATATGCCCACGACAAGGGCGTGGTCCACCGCGACATCAAACCGGAGAATCTGCTGTTGGATCGAGACGGCCGGGTGAAGATCGCCGACTTCGGAATCGCCTCGCTGGTCGGCGCGACGGGAGAGAAATCCGGCACCCCGCCCTACATGGCGCCGGAACAGGAAACGGGCGTCGTGGACCGCCGCGCCGACATCTACGCGCTGGGCGCGGTGCTCTACGAGATGCTCACCGGCGAACGGCCGGACAAGGATGTGGTGGCAGTATCTCCTGATGTTCACCTTGCTGCCGCTCGGTCTCGCCGCCCCCTTCGGCACGACGATCCTCGGCGGCGTGGCACTGACGCAAATCCGCCGCTCGGCCGGCAAGCTCTACGGCCTCGGCCTGGCTTTGTTTGATGTGCTGCTGTTTCCGTTGCTCGCGCTCGATGCCCTGATCGGAGGCTTTTGGGTGCTGCTTTTCAAGGTATTACCGAGTTCACGCGGCAGCTACTTCCAACCGACTCCCGTTAACGCGCTTCTGGCGACACTCGTGACGGCGATTATCGTTGATGTCTTGATTGTCCGCTGGGCACGGCGGGCTGCCAACAAGCCGGTGGGCGGCGAGGTTCCGGGTGGCGCCACACCGAAAACAACAGCTCCACGAAAAAGCCGCATGAAGTTTGCTGTGATCATCGGTCTGGTCATTGCCGCCGTGGCAGCCCTGTTCTTTTGGGCGCAACAGCCGCGCATGATTGACGAGCGCACCATCGCCGCCGGTTCGCCGGACGAAATGTTCAGCGCGCGGGGCCAGACTTGGCATTCCATGAATATCATGGGTGGAGACCGCACGTTTTATGTCTTCATCGTGCAGGGGCGCGCGGGGGCGGTGTTTGAGAGTTGGGAAGTTCCGGTGCCCTATGAAAAACTCGCCACCAGCTACGTTCTTCTGTCCCGCGACGAGATCCTCTTCGGCAAGCACGGTGAGATCGTCTGGTCGGACGACGGCAAGCGGGTGTCGTTCCGGGTGAATGGTATCGAGGTGGCGGGGTTTGACACGGAATCCGGCAAGCCCATGGAACCGAGGGATGAGAAGACGGTTCTACAGCCCTCCCCCCGCTTCAGTGAGTGGCAGGTTTACACGCTCCATGACCTTGAGTCGGGCCGAAAGGACGGCTGCCTGAACCTCAGCCGCGGCCACATGGACACTCTCACCGAGGAACGCTGGCGCACGGAGGGGGCAGATGCCCTGCTCACCGTGGTGCCCTCGCCGTGTTTCAACCCGAGTCGGGTAGGGTTACGCCCTATTTCGCACCGGCGCGACGTCGCGTAAAGATTTTCAAGAAAGACGCAGCGCGTCCATCCGAACTTGTTAACGACATCGCGCTGGCGAAGCGGCTCGAGGCCGACTTGCGCGAGCGCCAGACCCAATTGGGGACCTCAGGTCTCCGGTGACGGGTAAAACCCAGGCGAGAAAAACCATGTCAACTAAGCAAGAGATTACCACCGGGGATGCCGCGGAATTGCGCCGCCGGGCGGAGGAACGCCTGCGGGCGGAGGAGCTGCCGTTGCCGGAGGGCGACCCGCACCGCATCCTCCACGAACTCCGGGTCCACCAGATCCAACTGGAGATGCAAAACGAGGAGATGCGCGCAGCCCGCGGCCAGCTCGAAACTTTGTTGGAAAAACACACCGACCTCTACGATTTCGCGCCCGTGGGCTATTTCTCGCTCGATACGGAGGCCCGCATCCGGAAAGTCAACCTGACCGGGGCGACGATGCTCGGGATCGAGCGCTCCAGTCTGCTCACGCGGAGGTTTTCCGGCTTTGTCGCCCCCGCGAACCGCGAGGCTTTCGACGCGTTCCTGCGCAAGGTTTGTGCCGGCGACGACGACGACAAGCAGGTGTGCGAGGTGGCGCTGGATCACGGGGCGGACGGCCCCATGTGGGTCGATTTGCAGGGAACGCGCGCCGCGCCCGCGAGCGAGCCTCTCTGCCACATTGCCGCCTCCGACATCACGGATCTGAAACGCGCGGCGGAGGCACAGAGCCGCGCGGAGGCCTTGGAAAAGGCCAACGAGGCTCTGGAGACGGAGGTCGCCCGGCGCAAGGAGACCGAGAAATCGCTCCGGCACAGCCAGCGGAGTCAGAGCCGTCTGCTCGAGGAGTCCCGGAGCATGGAGGATCAATTGCGCATGCTCTCCTATCAAGCCCTACACGTGCAGGAAGAGGAGCGCAAACGCATCAGTCTCGATCTGCACGATGAAATTTCGCAAACCCTGGTGGCGATCAACGTTCATCTCGGCTCGCTCACGCACGACGCCTGCACCGAAAAAGAACGGATGCGGGAGAAAATCATCGAGACGCAAAAGCTGGTAGAGCAGTCGGTGGAAAGCGCGCACCGTTTTGCCATGGGCCTGCGCCCGACGGTGTTGGACGACTTCGGACTGGCCCCGGCCCTGCGGGCCTATACGAGGGATTTCACCGAGCAGACCAGCCTTCCCGTCCTCTTGGAGATGCCCCCCGAGCTGAAGCCGCTCGGCGAAGAGCCCGCCGTGGCGTTTTTCCGCGTAGCGCAGGCTGCGCTGTCGAATATCGCCCGGCACGCGGAGGCCACGGAGGTGCGCCTGACGCTTCGTCAGACCAAGCGGACCCTGGTCCTGGAGATCGCGGACAATGGAAAAGGTTTTGACGTAAAGACGGCGCACTCGGGAGCCAAAGCGAATCGACTGGGGATGATCGGGATGAGGGAACGCGCGGAAATGGTCGGCGGCCGGTTCGGCATCACCTCGACCCCCGGCAAGGGAACCACCGTTTCCGTGCGACTGCCCTTTTCCAAAGCCTATCGACCGCCCCTCCCATCGACAACCAAGAAAGCCTCATGAAAACCCCATCACCATCATTCTCGCCGAAGATCATGCCTTGCGGTTGTGAACCAGAAACGGCGAAGGGCTACCTCTCCGCCGTTCTGTGGTCGCTTGTTTGTAGGCAACTCAATCGAGCCGAATGGTCGGCACGGGGAACATGTCGATCACCTCATGAGCCGGGGAGAAGCTCATAGGAGAGCGGCTGGAAATAGTCGCTGTAGTCATCCTCGATCACGTACTGCGTCGAGCGCACCTGCTGAGAGCAAGGAACAGCTCACCGCGACACCCAGAACGGTCTTCACATGCGAAATGGTATTTTTCATAGACCTTCAAGCTCGGTTTGGTTGCGACCGTAAACAAACAATCATTTTCGCTCCGGATCGGATGCGTTATTCATTTCTTCGGGTGGAACCCGGCAGCAAGGATGAGTTCATGGAATTCCACCAGCTCCGGTATTTCGTCGCGGCGACCGTGGCGCGGCCTCCATAACCGGGCCGGTGCCGGCGTT
>JAABTX010000188.1 GCA_011389655.1 Thioalkalivibrio sp. | reverse complement strand
CGAAGCCGAGCGCCGCCTCCGCCCTCGTCCGGGCCGTGCCGCCGGCGGTGCCCTCGCGCCGGAGGTCCGCGCGCGGCGACAGCAGCGTGGAGGCCGGGATCGTGCGCTGGATCGCCCGCGCCTCGGTGACGCGTTCCCGCGCGATCTCGAGGTCGAGACTGCCCTGCAGCCCCATGTCGATCAGCGCGTTCAGGGTGGGGTCGTCGAACTTCTTCCACCATTCGGTGTTGCTGAGCAGCACCGGGGAGTTGTCCCGGGCGGCCTTGTAGGACGGCAGGAAATCGAAGAACGGGGCCGTGTAGGGCTGAGAGGAACAGCCGATCAGGGTCGAGAGGCCTGCCACGATGGCAACCCCGCGTGCCGCCCTGCGCCAGCTCCTGCGCGACATGGAACGATCCTGTCCTGATGCCATGGGTGCCGGCTTGTTCTCCGGTCGCCGCCATGACGCTGCTCGGGAGACAGGATCGCTCAACGCGCCTTCATAAACAAGGTGGCGCGCGGCGGGACGCCCCGGTGTGCCATGCACGCATCACCCGGCCGGAGCCTCAGCCGTCCCGGAAGGCGCGGCGCAGATGGTCCGTCAGGGGACGGGTGAGATAGCTCAGCACGGTGCTGTCGCCGGTCTGCAGGAAGGCCTCGATCGGCATGCCGGGCAGGATCTCCGCCCCGTCGAGGCGCGCGAGCTCCTCGGGCGGGATGGAGACCGACACGCGGTAGTAGCTCTGCCCGGTCGCGGGATCGGTGACGCTGCTGGGGGGAACGGCAGCGACCGTGCCGAAGATTTCCGGCGTGGTGCGGGCGTTGAAGGCCGAGAACACCACCTTGACGCGCTGCCCGCGAGAGACCTGGTCGATCGCGTCCGGGGCCACCCGCACCTCGAAATCCACCCCCTCCGAGAGCGGGATGACCTGCAGGATCGTCTCCCCCGGCTGCACCACGCCCCCGGTGTTGAAGACCTGCATCTCGTGCACGATCCCGTCCACCGGAGAGGGGATCTCGATCCGCTCGAGCTGCTTCTGCACCGTCACGATCTGCAGGACCAGCTCCTCGGCCTCCATCACCGCCTCGTTCAGCTCGGTGACCACCTCTTCCTTGAACTGGCGGTCGGACTGCAGGATCTCGAGCTCGGTATCCCGCATCGCGTTGCGGATGCCGCTCAGTTCGGACCGGTGCGAGGCGATCTCGCCCAGAAGCTGGGCGCGGCGGCGCTGCAGCTCCAGCACCTGGCTCTCGCGCGCCAGCCCGTCCGCATGCAGCGCGCTGACGCTCGCAAGCTCCTGTTCGACGAAGGCGAGCTGTTCGCTCTTCGCCTCGATCAGCGCCTCGACCCCTTCGGTCTGGCTCAGAAGCTGCATGAACCGCTCGCGCAGCTGGTCCTGGCGTCCCTGCATCACTTCGCGCCGCGCCTCGAAGATCTCCCGCTGCCCCGCCTCGATCGTCGCAAGCGGCAGGCCGTCGAGGAACTCGGTGTCGTAGTCGAAGACGAGTTGCGGTCTGTTCAGATGTTCCGCCTGCAGCCGCGCGATCCGGGCGCGGCTCTTGGCCAGGCGGTTGCGGTACATCTCGAGATTGATGCGCAGAAGGGTGGGATCGAGCCGCAACAGGACGTCGCCTGCGCTGACCAGATCGCCGTCCGAGACCCGGATCTCGTCCACGATGCCGCCGTCGAGGCTCTGCACCGACTTGGGATTGCCGTGCACCACCGCCGCGCCCGAGGCGATGACCGCGCCGCTGATCCGCGTCGTCGCGGCCCAGGCGATCACCGCCGCCAGCAGCGCGAGGCTGGCCAGCACGCCAAGGCGGCCGGCGCGGGAGATGTCGGTGCGCAGACCGGGTCCGGAAAAGGCTTCCGCCGCCATCGTCATCCCCTCCCCTGCTGCGCCACGACCGAGACGGGCCGGGTCGCGTTGCGCAGCACCTCGTCCTTGTCGCCGACCTTGGCGACGCGGCCCTCGTGCAGCAGCAGCACCTTGTTGACCGCGGCGATCGCGCTCGGCCGGTGGGCCATGACCACCACGACGCTGCCGCGGTCGCGCATGCTGCTGATGGTCTGCGCGAGCGCATCGTCCCCATCGGCGTCGAGGTTGGCATTGGGCTCGTCCAGCACGATGAGCCGCGGCGCGCCGAAGACCGCCCGCGCCAGGCCGAGGCGCTGCATCTGGCCGCCCGACAGCGGGCGGGTCGTCTGGTCCATGCGGGTGGCGTAGCCGTCCGGCAGGCGCAGGATCATCTCGTGCACGCCGGCGGTGCGCGCCGCCTCGATCACCTGCGCATCCTGCGCCTGCGGGTCGAAGCGCGCGATGTAGTCGCCCACGGTGCCGGGCAGGATCTGCAGGAACTGCGGCAGGTAGCCGACATGCCGGCCGAGCGCCTCGGGCGTCCACTGGTCCAGCGTGGCGCCGTCCAGCCGCACCTCTCCGGCATCCGGCGCCCAGGCGCCGACGAGGAGCCGGGCAAGCGTGGACTTGCCCGCCGCGCTGTTGCCGATCACGCCAAGCCCGTCGCCCGGCGACAGCTCGAAGCTCACCCGGTCGAGGATGCGCGGCCGCTCCCCCGCGACCTCGGCCCCGGCCGGCGCCAGCTTGGTCAGCGCCTTGACCCGAAGCTCGCCCCGCGGCTCGGGCAGGTCGACGCGGGGCTTTGCCGCCGGCAGGCTGCCGAAGATCTCGCGCAGGCGGCGGTGCGCCTCCTTCGCGCGGCCGATGGCGCGCCACTGGCCGATCACCTGGTCCACCGGCGCCAGCGCGCGGCCCGCGATGATCGAGGTGGCGATGATCATGCCCGGCGTGATCTCCTGCAGCAGCGCGAGATAGGCCCCGAGGCTCAGCAGCGCGGACTGCAGCAGCAGCCGGAAGGATTTCGAGAAGGCGGCAAAGACCTCCGAACGGTCGCCGCCCCCCTGCCCCGCGGCCAGCGCCGCGTCGTGCAGCTGGCGCCAGCGCGCCACCACCTGGTCGCGCATGCCGAGCGCGCGAATGGTCTCGGCGTCGCCGCGCGCCTGCTCGACGAGGCTGCGCTCAGCCCCCTCGATCGACATCGCCCGGGCGATGGAGTTCCGGGTCAGGAACTGGTTGAGCAGCGCCGCCACCGTCACCACCCCCGCGCCGGCCAGCGTCAGCCAGCCGAGCCAGGGATGGATGAGAAAGACCACCGCCACGAAGAGCGGCATCCACGGCAGATCGAAGATCCCGGTCATCGCCGGGCTTCCCATGAAGCTGCGCAGCATCTCGAGGTCGCGCACCGGCTGCGCGCCGGGGTCGACCCGCGACCGGCCGCCCACCGTGCCCGCGCGCAGGGCGCAGCGGAAGGCCTCGTCGCCGGTCTGCGCATCGAGCCGCAGCGCCGCGCGCGACAGCATCCGCGCGCGCAGGAAGTCGTAGAGCCCCAGAAAGGCATAGAGCACCACGACGATGGCGAAGAGGCCCAGCAACGTGGGCACCGACCCGCTCGACAGCACGCGGTCGTAGACCTGCAGCATGTAGACCGGCCCGGTCAGCATCAGCAGGTTGATGATCGCGCTGAACCCCGCCACCAGCATCAGCGTGCCGCGCAGCCCCCGCAGCGCCCCGAGATAGAGGTTATCGGCCTCCGCTTTGCCCTGCATTCTGCCCCGCCCCTGCACGTTTCCCGCCCGGAGGTCCCGGGCAGGGTGACAATCCT
>JAABTX010000187.1 GCA_011389655.1 Thioalkalivibrio sp. | reverse complement strand
GAGATCGACGATTTCCGGGCCGCGAAACCGACGGATCATTTTCCGATGTCGCAGCTGGAAACCGCCCCTGACCTGTCGCTGATGGCGAAAAAGCGGGCCGGGTTCCACGGGCCCTACGGCACCGGTCTGGCGCAGCTCTTCAAGGGCATGGGCGGGGCGGAATACATCTACTCGCTGATGGTCGGGTATGAAGAGCCGCCCGCCTGCGCGCCCGACGACATGGAAGGCAGCTACAACGCCGCCTTTACCGCCGGTGGCTACCCGGACGAGTGCAAGGACGAGCATGGCAAGCCGACCGTTCCGGGCAGCTGGATCTCGATGGGTCAACCGCTCTGGGGTGACGATGTCGAGTATGACGATGGCACCGAGGCGACGCTGGAGCAACAGTCCGAGGATGTGGCGGCGTTCCTGATGTGGACGGCGGAGCCCAAGATGATGGCACGCAAGCATGCGGGCCTGTCCGGGGTGATCTTCCTGACCGTTCTGTCGGTGCTGCTTTACCTCACCAACAAGCGGATCTGGGCCCCGATCAAGGGCAAGAAGACAAGCTGACCGGTCCATGGACCCAAGTAAAGTTCAAAGCCCCGCGGGTGCACCCTGCGGGGCTTTGACGTGAAACAAGGGGCCGAAAAAACCGCGCCGTGGTCAAATAGCGCAGGGCGCGGGGCAACGCAGCGTTTGCAAACGCCCGCCAATCCTCTATGCAGTTTGCCATCGAGATAAAAAAAGCAGGCACATGCCCGATCATTCCACTCCCGTCCTGCCGCAGCCCGAAATTCGGGCTGGCAGGGAATGGGCGCAGCTCCTCGCGAAATACCGCGAGCCGAGTTCGCCACGCGCCGCCTTTGAGCTGGCCGTCACCCTTGGGCCGTTCCTGGCCTTGTGGGGGCTGGCTTGGTGGGCGCTGTCGGTCAGCTATGCGCTGACCCTCGTGCTGGCGGTCTGCGCGGCACCGTTTCTGTTGCGCCTCTTCGCGATCCAGCATGATTGTGGTCACGGGGCCTTTTTCAGGAGCCGGACACTCAACGACTGGCTGGGGCGTGCGCTGGGTGTGGTGACGCTGACGCCCTATGATGTCTGGCGGCATTCGCATTCGATCCATCACAGTTCCTCGGGCAATCTGGGGCGGCGTGGGATCGGCGATATCCAGACCCTGACGGTGGCGGAATATGCAGCCCTCACCCCGTTCCAGCGGCTGAAATACCGGCTCTACCGCAACCCGGTCGTGCTGTTCGGGCTGGGGCCGGGCTATATCTTCCTGCTGGAGAACCGGCTGCCGCTCGGCTTCATGGGGCGCGCGCGCTATTGGGTCAGCGCGATGGCGACCAATGCCGTGCTTCTGGCGGTGCTGGCGCTGGTGGGCTGGTTCGGAGGGGTGATGCCGATCCTGCTGATCTTCCTGCCCTCGACCGTGTTGGCGGCGACGGCGGGCATGTGGCTTTTCTACGTGCAGCATCAGTTCGAGACCACCCATTGGGAGGCCGAGGAAAACTGGCAATTGCACGATGCGGCGCTCGAGGGGAGTTCGCATTACGTAATGCCCGGCTGGATGCAATGGCTGAGTGCCAATATCGGAATTCACCATGTCCATCACGTGAACAGCCGCATCCCCTTTTACCGCCTGCCCGAGGTGCTGCGCGACCACGCCTATCTGGACCGGATAAACCGGATGACCATCCGCGAGAGCCTCGCCAATGCGCGGCTGCATCTGTGGGATGAAAAGGCCCGGCGGCTGTTGTCCTTTGCCGAGGCACGGGCGGCGATGGAGGCTGCTTGAATTCGTGGGGCCGGCGCTTATGTCCGGCTCAGGAGGACTGATATGCGCCTGAATGCCGATTTCTCACAGCGGGTCGTGATCCGGCCCGAGGACTACGACTGGGTCGAATCGCCGGCAGGCGGGGTAGAGCGCATGATGCTCGACCGCATCGGCGACGAGGTGGCGCGCGCCACGACCATCGTGCGGTTTGCGCCTGATTCGTGGTTCGACGCCCATACCCATGGCGGGGGTGAGGAATATTTCGTCCTCGACGGGGTGTTCTCGGACGAATCGGGGGACTATCCGGCGGGCACCTATGTGCGCAATCCCATCGGCACGCGCCACAAGCCGCATACGCGCGAGGGCTGCACCATTCTGGTGAAGCTGCATCAGTTCGACCCGTCGGATACCGAGCAGTTCCATATCGACACGACCGAGGCCGCGTTTCGGCCCGGGCAGGTCGAGGGGCTGAGCGTGCTGCCGCTGCATTCGGCGGTGAACGAGAACGTGGCGCTGGTCCGTTGGGCCCCCGGCACGCGGTTCAACGCGCATCGCCATTGGGGTGGCGAAGAGATTTTCGTGCTGGAGGGGACGTTTCAGGATGAGCATGGCGACTATCCCGCCGGGACGTGGCTGCGCAGCCCGCATCTGTCCGAGCATACGCCGTTTTCCGATGAAGGCTGTCTGATTTACGTGAAGACGGGGCATTTGCTGGATCAGGTTGCGGCCTGACGGGGCTGGTTTAGAGGCGACCTTTATTCGGCAGGCCCGGCGCGGAATCAAGGGCGAAGCCCGCCGCGCCATCGACAGGCCGCCCCCCGGACTGGCGATTTGCCAAAGTCAGTGCACCGATCGGGACTTTTCCGGATTTGTCAGACATAAAGTGCCCAGAAAAACCGCTGGATCGCCAGCCCGCGGCCTGTCGATGGCGCGGCTTGCGGCATTGGCTGTTCCGTCCCCGTCTAGCGCGGCACCGGGTTCTGTGCCCGGTTATAGGGCCGCCAGTCGGTGATCTCGGGGTAATACATCTGCCGCCAGCGGCGCACGCGCGGGTTCATCACCCGCCGCCAGATCGGCGGCACCATCGCGGCCATGGTCATCAGCGGATAGCCATAGGGCAGTTGCGGGGCATCGGCCTCGGTATAGTTCTGCAACAGCGGAAAGCGGCGGTCTGGCTTGTAGTGGTGGTCGGAATGGCGTTGCAGGTTGATCAGCAGCCAGTTCGACGCCTTGTGCGCGGCGTTCCAGCTATGGCGGGGTTGCACATGTTCATACTTGCCATTGCCCAGGTGTTTGCGCGTGAGGCCGTAATGCTCGATGTAGTTCACCAGTTCCAGCTGCCAGATCGCGACGAAGGCCTGCCAGACAAAGAGCGCGAGCCCGACCGCGCCGCCGAGCAGCACGGCCAGCAGAGCCATTCCCCCCTGTAAGGCCCAATAGCGGAAAAACGGGTTCTTCGGATCGTGCCAGGGCCGTCCCTTGCGCGCGAGCATGTCGCGCTCGGCGCGGAAGGCCGACAGGAAACTGCCCCTGAGCACGCGCGGAAAGAAGCGGTGGAACCCCTCGTTATAGCGCGCCGTCACCGGGTCGCGCGGGGTGCCGACATGGCGGTGATGCACCTGCAGATGCTCCGAGCGGAAATGCGAATAGAGCACCATCGCAAGGAGCAGGTCGCCCAGAAACCGCTCGCCCCGGTTCTTTTGGTGCATCAATTCATGACTGTAATTGATGCCGATGGTGCCGGTGATGACCCCGACGCCGAAAAACAGCACGATGGTTTCCAGAACTGAGAGATGCGCATCGCCGGGCCCGGTGACATACCAGATCATCCAGTAGAGCAGGATGAATTGCAGCGGGGCCCAAAGCAGCGTGATCGCCTTGTACCAGGTCAGTTGATCTTCGCGCGTGTCGA
>JAABTX010000020.1 GCA_011389655.1 Thioalkalivibrio sp. | reverse complement strand
GCGGCCCTCGCTGAGGATGTAGGCCCGGTCACAGATGCCCAGTGTCTCGCGCACGTTGTGGTCCGAGATCAGCACCCCGATGCCCCGTTGTTTCAGGTGGGCGATCACCTCCTGAATCTCCACCACCGAGATCGGGTCCACGCCCGCGAACGGTTCGTCGAGGCAGACGAACTGCGGGTTGCCCGCCAGCGCGCGGGCAATCTCGGCGCGCCGCCGCTCGCCGCCGGACAGCGCGATCCCCGCGCTGTCGCGCACTGTATTCAGCTGGAATTCCTCGATCAGTGCGTCCCCGATCTCCCGGCGTCCGGCCGCATCGAGGTCCCGGCGCAACTCGAGCACGGCCTGCAGGTTCTGCCAGACCGTCAGACGGCGGAAGATCGATGCCTCCTGGGGCAGGTAACCGATTCCGAGTCGCGCGCGCAGATGGACCGGCGCGCGCGTGAGCTCGCGGCCGGCCAGCATGATGCGGCCCGCGTCCGCCTGTATCAGTCCCACCAGGATGTAGAAGCAGGTGGTCTTGCCGGCACCGTTCGGTCCCAGCAGACCGACCACCTCGCCCCGGGCGACGTCGACGTCGGCCCCGTCCAGCACCGTGCGCGTGCCGTAGCGTTTGGTCAGCGCGATGCCCACCAGACGATCATCCGGGGCCGGCTCCGCGCGGGCCGTGCCGCTGGGATCCGCGGCGGCCGTCATTCGGCTTCCGGCTGGATGGTGATCCGGACGCGCTCTTCCGGCGTGCCTTCGATGCGGATGACATCCTGTGCGAGGTCATAACGGATCCGCTCGCCGCGTGCGTCCTCCGTCAAGGTCTGCACCCGCGCCTCGCCCAGCAGCACCAGCACCTCGTCTTCGAGGTGATATTCCATCTCCAGGGATGTCGCGACCCGCGGCTGGTTGTCGGCGTCGGGCGCCTCTGCGCGCACCGGCTTGCCCTGGGCCTCCATTCGGGTCGGGCGCCGGTCCGGAGCGTGGATCACGATACGGTCCGCCCACAGCGTCATGTCACCGTGGGTGACGACGACGTCGCCGGTGTAGGTGCCGATTCCGCGCCGTTCGTCCATCTCGGCGCTGTCGGCGGTGATCTGCACCGGCAGCGTCGGCGTCTGGGCGGCGAGGATCGCAGGCAGGCAGGCCAGAAGCAGGCCACGCAGCGCGCCGGCGGCGATGCGCAGCGGCAATGTCCGTTGGTTCATTGCGGATCTTCCTCTGTCTCCTGAGGAGCATAGACGGTCTCGACCTCGTTCCGGAGCTCGATGATGTCGGCCTGCACGTCGGCATGCATCCCGATGCCGGTCATGAACAGCCCGGGGCGGAGCACCGTCGCCCGAGCGTTGGTCATCACCTCGCGGGTTCCGGTCAGGATGGTCACGTCCGCCGTTTCGATCTCGGTCCGCGGGTTCGCTGGCCCGGGCAACTGGACGCCCTCGGTGATCCCGACCGTTTCCAGCCGCTCTTCCGCCGGATCATGCACCGCCGCCGGCGCGGTCCAGATCCAGTCCACGCGGCCCTCGGTCAGCAGCTCCAGCCGGGGCTCCTGCGCACGCTGGATTCCAAGGTCCTGGAACTGCTGCATGCGCTCCCCCTTCAGCACATGCGTGACTGTGCCCTCCGCGTCGGTGATGCGCAGCGTGAACCCCAGGATGTCGAACTGGGGGTCCGGTTCCACGGCCGCAGGCGACGCTGGAACGGCTGCCGCCGCGACTGCCAGAAGCAGTGCAGCGGCGCGCACCGGGCCGCGCGTCCGGGGTGCCGGAAGCGGTCGGCGGCCGCCGTTACGTGTCGAGATAGGCACGGAGGATGTCCTCCAGCCGGCCCTGCGCGGCGAGCAGGGTCTCGCAGACCTCGCGGACGGCACCGCGGCCGCCCCGCTCGCAGGTGTGCCAGTCGGCGTGTTCGAGGACCAGCGGGTGCGCATCGGCGACCGCGATGCCGAGTGCAACCCGGCGCATGGCGGGCAGATCGACGACGTCGTCTCCGACGAAGGCGCTCTGTTCCGGTCCAAAACCGGTCTGTCCGAGGAGTTCCTCGAGCGCCTCGCCCTTGTCCCGGCGTCCCTGCAGCAGGTGCCTTACTCCGAGATCGCGCATGCGGTGCAGCACCACCTCGGAGTTGCGTCCGGTCAGGATTGCCAGCTCCAGACCGCCCTGCTGGGCCATCCGGATGCCGTGGCCGTCGCGGCTGTGAAAGGCCTTGTACTGTTCTCCGCCGTCCCCGAGAAACAGGCTGCCATCGGTCAGCACTCCGTCCACGTCGAGGATCAGGAGGCGGATCTGCCGTTGCCGTTGCAGCAGGATTCCGGACTCCAGCGGCATCAGGCCACCCCGGCCCGGAGCAGATCGTGCATGTTCAGTGCGCCGACCAGGTGCAACGCGTCGTCCACGATCGGCAGGGCGTTGATCCGGCGGCTCTCCATCAGCTCGAGGGCCTCGACCGCGAGCCACTGTGCCCGTCCGGTGAAACCGTCCCGGGTCATGGCCTCACCGATGGTCAGGCGGTGCAGGTCCAGGCCACGGTCGAGCGTGCGGCGCAGGTCGCCATCGGTGAAGACGCCTTCCACCCGACCCGAGTCGTCGCAGACGACCACCATGCCCAGCCCCTTGCGCGAGATCTCGAGCAGGGCATCGCGAAGCAGGGCGGTGGCATGAATGCAGGGCACCGCGTCTCCGGTGCGCATGATGTCGCCGACGTGGATCAGCAGCCGTCGCCCCAGCCGGCCGCCCGGGTGCGAGCGGGCGAAATCGTTCGCGGTGAATCCCCTCGCGTCGAGGACCGCCACCGCCAGCGCGTCACCCATCACCAGTGCCGCGGTGGTGCTCGAAGTGGGCGCCAGGCCGAGCGGACAGGCCTCCCGGGCCACACTGACGTCCAGGTGCACCGTGGCCTCGCGCGCCAGACGCGATCCCGGGTTGCCGGTCAGCGCGATCAGCGGCACCCCCAGGCGGCGGATGATCGGAAGGATGAGCAGCAGTTCGTCCGTCTCGCCGGAGTTGGACAGCGCGATCACGGTGTCGTCCCGGGTGATCATTCCCAGGTCGCCGTGGCTCGCCTCGCCGGGATGGACGAAGAATGCCGGCGTGCCGGTGGAGGCCAGCGTCGCCGCGAACTTGCCGCCGATGTGCCCGGACTTGCCCATGCCGGTCACCACCACGCGCCCGCGGCAATCCAGCACATGCTCGCAGGCGCGGAGGAAATCTGCGTCGACCCGATGCGCCAGGGCGCCGATCGCCTCGGCCTCGGTCGCGATCACCGCCAGCGCGAGATTGCGGGTGTTTTCGGAATCCAGGTGCGTGCGGGGAGCGTCCATCAGTCGGTGTCCGGGCCGGTCATGCGGTGATAATCCCGTATCGGCATCCCGTTTTCCAGCGTCCCGGCCATTGCAGGCTTTCCGCCACGGGGTCGAGCCGCTAGCATCCGCGGAGAACCAACGCCCGGAGATTGCCTGATGTCAGCGGAAGCCCCCCACGGCGGATTGCGCGTGGCTGCGGTGGAGGACGATGAGAACCCCGCCTGGCGGTCGTTTTACCCGGAGGACCTGCCCGCCGACTGGAGGCTTGCCTATTACGCCCACTTCTGGCCAGACCTGCTGTCACCGGTCGACCATTGGCCGAGCTGGGCCGCGGATGACTGCCGGCTGCAGGAGGTGCCTGAGGAACTGCGCCTGTACCTGGAGGTCCCGGCGCGCGCCGGCGCCGACTGTCTCCGGGTTGCGGCTCGGCTCGGGGAGCGCCTCGGCGGTTTCCTGTTCCCGGACGCGGCCGCCGAGGCCCCGTTGTCACTGGAACCGGCAAAGGTCTTCCGCCGGGTGGAGGACCCGGTGGTTGCCGGTGTGAGGTCCGCGCAGGCCTGGACGAACGGGCTCGAGACGGTACTGGTGCTGGAACCGGAGACCGGACTGGACCCGCGGCAGTGGCGGGCCCTGCTGGAATCGCTGCATGCCGCCGCGACGCCGGGTCGCGACACCCTGGCCTTCCTGCGCAGCGGCCCGCGAGAACTCGAGCAGGCGCAGACCATTCTTCGGCTCGGCGGTCTCGACTGGAAACGGGACTGAGGCATGCCCCCGGCTCCGGACCGGACGGCCCACAGGTTGACGGCGGGCCGGGGCGCTCTCAGACTGAGCCGCTGGATTTTCACAAGGATGGTTGCAAGGTGAACGATGCCCGGGGCGACGATACGCCGCACGTGGTGGTCGAAGACCTCGTGTTCCGGCGCGGGCGAAAGGTCGTCTTCGACGGCCTGTCCATGACGGTTCCGCGCGGTCGCGTGACCACCGTGATGGGTCCCAGCGGTACCGGCAAGACAACGCTGCTTCGCCTGATCGGGGGGCAGCTGCGCCCCGAGAGCGGCCGGATCTGGGTGGACGGGGAAGAGGTGGCACGGCTGTCGACCCGCCGCCTGTACGCGCTGCGCAAGCGCATGGGAATGCTGTTCCAGACCGGCGCGCTGCTGACCGACATGAACGTGTTCGAGAACGTCGCCTTTCCGCTGCGCGAGCACACGGACCTGCCGGAGGAACTGATCCGCAACCTGGTGTTGATGAAGCTCGAGGCGGTGGGACTGCGCGCGGCGCGTGACCTGAGTCCGGCCGAGCTCTCGGGAGGCATGGCGCGGCGCGTCGCGCTGGCCCGGGCCATCGCGCTGGACCCCGACATGATCCTCTACGACGAGCCCTTCGCCGGTCTGGATCCGATCACGATGGGCCAGATCGTGACGCTGATACGGCGCACCAACAGCACCCTGGGTCTGACCAGCGTGCTGGTCACCCACGACGTGGCCGAGGCGATGGAGATCTCGGATCATGTCGTGCTGATCGCGGAGGGACGCGTGATGGACGCCGGAACCGTGGACCAGGTGCGCGCGGGGGCCTCGCAGTGGAGTGAGCAGTTCCTCGACGGCCGTCCGGACGGGCCGGTGCCCTTCCACTATCCCGGCGACAGCTACCGCGACGATCTGATGCGCGAGCGCGAATCCGGACATGGGTGACTTCCTCGCGAATCTGGGGCGTTCCGGCCTGAACTGGCTGTCGCTGCTCGGGCGCGCGTCGATCTTCCTCTTCCGGGTCCTGCGCTCCCAGGACGCGGTCGTGCGCAGGTATCGGCTGACGCTGGCCGAGATTCATTCCGTCGGCGTGCGATCGCTGCTGATCATCGTGGTTTCGGGCCTCTTCGTCGGCATGGTGCTCGCCTACCAGGGGTACATCACGCTGGTCAATTTTGGCGCGGCCGAGGCCCTCGGTGGCGCGGTGGCCCTGTCGCTGGTCCGGGAACTGGGTCCCGTGGTCACCGCGCTCCTGTTCGCGGGTCGCGCGGGCTCCGCCCTGACCGCCGAGATCGGCCTGATGAAGACCACCGAGCAGCTCTCGGCGATGGAGATGATGGCGGTCGATCCCTACCGTCGGGTGTTCGCGCCGCGATTCTTTGCCGGATTCCTGTCCCTGCCGCTGCTGGCAGCGATGTTCAGCGCGGTGGGCGTGATCGGGGGGTATCTGGTGGGGGTGGGACTGCTGGGTGTGGACAGCGGATCCTACTTTTCGCAGATGCAGTCGGTGACGGACTGGCGCGAGGACGTGCTCTCCGGCGTGATCAAGAGCATCGTGTTCGGCTTCGTGGTCACGTGGATCGCGATCTTCCAGGGCTTCGACGCCGAGCCGACCTCCGAGGGGATCTCGCTCGCCACCACCCAGACCGTGGTGATGTCGGCGCTGGCGGTACTCGGACTCGACTTCGCCCTGACGGGACTGATGTTTACCTGACCGGCCGCCGCGACGCGGCCACGTCATCAGGAGGAAACGCAATGAAGCTGCGCTATCTGGAAATCTCGGTGGGCCTGTTCGTGCTGCTGGGCATCGCGGCGCTGTTCTACCTGGCGATCCAGGTCAGCAACATCGGAGAGTATCGGGACGCTGACACCTACGAGGTGATCGCCTACTTCGATCACATCGGCGGCCTGAAGGTGCGCTCCCCGGTGACGGTCTCGGGCGTGCGCATCGGCCGCGTGTCGGCGATCGCCTACGATGCCGAGCGTTTCCAGGCGCGCGTGGCCCTGGCCATCCAGTCCGGACAGGACTACCTTCCCGCGGATACGCAGGCCAGCATCTTCACCGCCGGGCTGCTCGGCGAGCAGTACGTCGCGCTGGAGCCCGGGGGGGACTTCGAGGTGCTGGCGGATGGTGACGAGGTCCTGTTGACGCAGTCGGCACTGGTGCTGGAGAACATGATCGGCCGTGTGCTGACCGACCTCTCGAGTGATTGAACGGCCGGACCAGGCCGGCGGTCCGAGGATGACGATGGAGGCGAAATGGAAATGAGAAAACGACTGCACGCCGCGCTGGCGGGCATGCTGCTCCTGTTCGCGTGCGCCCTCGGCGCGTCGCCCCTGCAGGCCGCGGAGTCCACGCAACTCGTCGAGGAGGCGATCAACCGTGTTCTCGACACGCTCAGGTCCAACGAGGCCCGGGCACAGGAGGACCCCGATTTCGTGCTGGAGGTGATCGAGGACGAGATCCTGCCGCTGGTGGACGTCGACGGTATGGCCCGGCTGATCCTCGCCCGCCACTGGCGCGATGCCAGCCCCGAACAGCGCCGCCGCTTCATCGAGGCCTTCCGGAGCACCCTGCTCAACGCCTACGGCGTGCGGCTGGCTGATTATCTGGACCGGCGCGTGATGGTGATTCCGCGGCGGTCCCGACAGGATGACCGGATGGCGCTGGTCGCCACCGAGATCGAGGGCGGCAGCGGCCAGCCGAACATCGTCGTGAACTACCGGCTGCGTCCGGTGGGCGGCGAATGGAGGGTCTTCGACGTCGAGGCGGAGGGCCTGAGCTTCGTGGGCAACTTCCGCTCGACCTTCAACACCGAGATCCGCCGCGATGGTCTGGACGCCCTGATCGTGCGCCTCGAGGAGGGCGACCGCTCGTTGATCGAGGAGGCCGTTCCGGAAGGCAACGAAGACCGTGGCTGAACCCTCGCTGGCGCTCGACGGGAGCGTGCTGCGGCTGTCCGGTCCCGTCACCCTGAACACCGTCGCCCCGCTGCTGTCGCGGGGTCGCCGGTTGCTGGCCCGGCTGCCGGAGGCGGGCACGCTCGACCTCTCGGGGGTCACGCGGATCGACAGTGCCGGTGCCGCGATGCTGGTCGAGTTCTGGCGCCACCGCGAACGCTCGGGCGCGAGTCTCCGGTTGGCGGCGATACCGGCGGACCTGCAGCCGCTCCTGCAGCTCTACGCGCTCGAGCCGGTGTTCGGCGTGGCAGCCTCGGACTGATCCGCAACCGGGCCGGATGGGCGGCCACCGATGCTTTCGGTTATGATCGCCGGTTTTCGAACGCCGCGGTACCCGCGAGGGCCCTTCCGAGTCTCAGATGGACAAACTGATCGTCAGTGGTGGCCGCCCGCTGGAGGGGCAGGTCCGGATATCCGGTGCGAAGAACGCGGTGCTGCCGATTCTGGCGGGAACGCTGCTCGCCGACGGTCCGGTGGTCGTCGGGAACGTGCCGCACCTGCAGGACGTCACCACGACCATGGAGCTGCTCGGCCGTATGGGCGTGACGCTCACCGTGGACGAGCGCATGCGGATCGAGGTCGACCCGACCACGCTGACCGAATGCGTGGCGCCCTACGATCTGGTGAAGACCATGCGCGCCTCGATCCTGGTGCTGGGGCCACTGCTGGCGCGGTTCGGACAGGCCGATGTCTCGCTGCCGGGGGGCTGTGCGATCGGCAGCCGTCCGGTGAACCTGCACCTGAAGGGCCTGGAAGCGATGGGTGCGCAGATCGAGGTCGAGGCCGGGTACATCCATGCCCGGGCCGACCGACTGCAGGGCGCCCGCATCGTCTTTGATCAGGTGACGGTCACCGGCACCGAGAACCTGCTGATGGCGGCGACGCTCGCCGATGGCGAGAGCGTGATCGAGAACGCCGCCCGCGAACCCGAGGTGGTCGACCTTGCCTGCTTCCTGGCGCGCATGGGCGCGAGGATCCAGGGTGCGGGGACAGACACCATCCGCGTGACCGGGGTGGAGCGGCTGACGGGCTGCGAATACGAGGTGATGCCGGACCGGATCGAGACGGGCACCTTCCTGGTGGCGGCCGCCGTGACCCGGGGCCACGTGCGCACGCGCAACACCCGGCCGGAGCTCCTCGACGCGGTGCTGCTGAAGCTGGCCGAGGCCGGCGCCCGGATCGATTCAGGCCCCGACTGGATCGAGGCGGACATGCGCGGGCGCCGGCCGAGGTGCGTGAACCTGCGCACCGCTCCGTTCCCGGCCTTTCCGACCGACATGCAGGCGCAGATGATGACGCTGAACGCGGCGGGCTCCGGGACCGGATCGGTGATCGAGACGGTGTTCGAGAACCGGTTCATGCACGCCCAGGAATTGCAGCGCATGGGCGCGGACATCCGTATCGAGGGGAACACCGCGATCGTCGCCGGTGTCGAGCAGTTGCGCGGGGCTCCGGTAATGGCCACCGACCTGCGCGCGTCCGCCAGTCTGATCCTTGCGGGACTGGTGGCGGAGGGCGAGACCGCGGTGGACCGCATCTACCACATCGACCGGGGATACGAATGCATCGAGGAGAAGCTGCGGCAGATCGGTGCGACGATCCGCAGGGAGCCCAGCCGGTGAACGCCGCGGAGGCCATGACCATCGCGCTGTCGAAGGGGCGCATCCTGGAGGAGACGCTGCCGCTGCTGGAACGTGCGGGGATCGTGCCGCTGGAGGATCCGGCGAAGACGCGCAGGCTGATCATCGGCACCAGCCGTCCCGACGTGAACATCGTCGTGGTGCGCGCCACCGACGTGCCGACCTACGTCCAGTACGGCGCGGCCGCGGTCGGCGTTGCCGGGAAGGACGTGCTGATGGAACATGGAGCGACCGGTCTGTACGAGCCGCTGGACCTCGGCATCGCACGCTGCCGCCTGATGCTCGCGGGCCGGCCGGGACACGCGGCCAGCGCCCGGCACCTGCGCATCGCGACCAAGTTCGTGAACGTCACCCAGCGCCACTTCGCGGCCCAGGGGCGGCAGGTCGAGATCATCAAGCTGTACGGATCGATGGAACTGGCGCCGCTGGTCGGGCTGGCCGACTATATCGTCGACCTGGTCGACACCGGCAACACCCTGAAGGCCAACGGCCTCGAGCCGCTGGAGCTGATCGCCCGGATCAGTTCCCGGCTGGTGGTCAACAAGGCTGCGATGAAGATGCAGCATGCACGCATTCAACAGCTGATCGAGGGCCTGCAACCCGCCCTGACGCCGGCCTCCTGAGGCCACTGGATTCACGATGAGCCACGCCACCGACGATCTGCGAATCAAGTCCATCGACGAGGTCTCCCCTCCGGACGCCGTGCGCGGGGAGCTGCCGCTGACCGACGCGGCCGCCGACACGGTCTACAGCGCCCGGGCCGCGATCCACCGCATCCTGCATGGCGAGGACGACCGTCTGCTGGTGGTCGTCGGACCCTGCTCGATCCACGATGTCGATGCGGCTCTGGAGTACGCCGGGCGGCTGGGCGCGCTGCGCGAGGAGTTCGGCGACGCCCTCGAGGTGGTGATGCGCGTCTATTTCGAGAAGCCGCGCACCACCGTGGGCTGGAAGGGGCTGATCAACGATCCCGACCTGGATGGCAGCTTCCAGATCAACCGGGGGCTGCGCATCGCGCGCGGCCTGCTGCGCGACCTGGCCGAGCGCGGCATGCCCGCGGCCACCGAGTTCCTTGATCTGATCAGCCCGCAGTACATCGCCGACCTGGTGTCATGGGGCGCGATCGGGGCCCGGACCACCGAGAGTCAGGTGCACCGCGAGCTGGCGTCGGGACTGTCGTGCCCGGTAGGCTTCAAGAACTCGACCGACGGCAGTCTGCAGATCGCGATCGACGCGATCCGCTCCGCGTCGAGGCCTCACCACTTCCTGTCCATGACCAAGGCGGGGCGTTCGGCGATCTTCTCCACCGCCGGCAACGAGGATTGCCACATCATCCTGCGCGGCGGACGTCAGCCCAACTACGATGCGCAGAGCATCGCCCGGGCCTGCGGTCAGCTGCAGGCGGCCGATCTGCCGGAGACGGTGATGGTGGATTGCAGCCACGCCAACAGCCGCAAGGATCCGGCGCGACAGGTCGATGTGGTGCGCACGATCGCGGACCAGGTCGGTGACGGGGACCGGCGCATCATCGGCGCGATGCTCGAGAGTCACCTGCAGCCCGGCCGGCAGGACATCGTCGCGGGCAGGCCGCTGGTCTACGGGCAGAGCATCACCGATGCCTGCATGGGCTGGGATGATTCCGAGGCGGCGCTGCGCGTGCTGGCCACCGCCGCGCGCCGGCGCCGCGAGTCCGGATAACACGGTCTGGTCATCACCAATGCGCCGGCGCTGGAGAAGGCCATGCCGAATACAACGCGACGGGCCAACCGTGCGCGCGCGAACAGGACGGTCTGCGGAGTCTTCGTGATCACCGGGTAAAACGAAGACCGCGCGGAGCGCCATCATCGTGGAACTCCGGACGGCCATCGGGCCGTTCGTCCGACAGTGACGGGAGTCAGCAGCCATGCCTGAGATCAAGCGCCTCGACAGCCGGGACGAGCGGTTCTGGAGCGAACTGGACCGCCTGCTGGCGTGGGAGTCGGTGGCCGACCACGGGGTCCGTGCCATCGTGGACGAGATCCTGGAAGCGGTGCGCAGAGAGGGCGACGCCGCCTTGCTCCGCTACACGGAACGCTTCGATCGCCTGCACCTGGCCAGTGCCGGCGAGCTGGAGGTCCCGCCGGAACGGCTGCGCCAGGCGCTGGAGCGCATCCCGGCCGTCCAGCGCGATGCCCTGGAGCAGGCCGCCGGGCGCATCCGCCGCTATGCGGAACAACAGCGCATGCAGGACTGGGTGATCGAGGAGCCGGACGGCACGCTGCTCGGGCAGCGCGTGACGCCGCTCGACTCCGTCGGTCTGTACGTACCCGGAGGCAAGGCGGCCTACCCCTCCTCGGTGCTGATGAACGCGATTCCGGCGAAGGTTGCCGGCGTGCCCCTGCTGGCGATGGTGGTTCCGGCGCCGGATGGCGAGCTGAACGACATGGTGCTGGCGGCCGCGGCCATTGCCGGCGTGAATCGTGTGTTCACCCTCGGTGGGGCGCAGGCGGTGGCGGCGCTGGCCTACGGCACGCAGACGGTTCCGGCGGTGGACAAGATCGTCGGGCCGGGGAACATCTTCGTCGCCGCCGCCAAGCGCGAGGTCTTCGGAACCGTCGGCATCGACATGATCGCGGGCCCCTCGGAGATCCTGGTGGTCTGCGACGGGCAGACCGATCCCGACTGGATCGCCGCGGACCTCTTCTCGCAGGCCGAGCACGACGAGCAGGCCCAGTCCATCCTGCTCTCCCCGGACGCGAGTTTCCTCGACCGGGTCGCCGCGGCGATGGACCGGCTGCTGCAGGAGATGCCGCGTGAGGAGATCATCCGGGCGAGCCTCGGTGATCGGGGTGCGCTGATCCGGGTCCGCGATCTGAACGAGGCGATCCGCGTGGCCAATCACATCGCTCCCGAACACCTCGAGCTCTCGGTCGCCGATCCCCGGGCGCTGCTCGACGCCGGGCTGCGCCATGCCGGTGCGGTCTTCATGGGGCGTTACACCTGCGAGGCCGTGGGCGACTACTGCGCCGGGCCGAACCATGTGCTGCCGACCTCGCGCACCGCGCGCTTCTCGTCGCCGCTGGGTGTCTATGACTTCCAGAAGCGTTCCAGCATCATCCAGTGTTCGCCGGAAGGGGCCGCGGAACTGGGGCGCACGGCCTCGGTGCTCGCGCGGGGCGAGGGCCTGATCGCCCACGCCCGTTCGGCCGAGATGCGTGGTGAATAGCGCGTCGTCGGCAGCAGCGGAAGGACCCGCATGACCCGTCCGTCTGAACTGATGCGTCCCGAGGTGCTGGAGCGTGCCGCCTACGCGGTCGCGGATGCCGCCGGACTGATCAAGCTCGACGCGATGGAGAATCCCTTCCCCTGGCCCGGCGAACTCGAGGCGGCGTGGCTCGAGGCCCTGCGCGGGGTGGAGCTGAACCGCTACCCCGACCCGGGAGGGCGGGAGACGACCGCGGCCCTGCGCGCCGCGCACGGGGTGCCCGTGGAGGCCGGGTGCCTGCTCGGCAACGGTTCCGATGAGCTGATCCAGATCCTGATCACGGCCGTGCAGGGCAGTGGCCGACCGGTCGTCTCGCCAGCGCCCACCTTCGTGATGTACGAGGTGCTCGCGCGTGCGGCCGGCGTTCCCTTCATCGGTGTTCCGCTCGCGCCGGACTTCGACCTCGACCTGCCGGCGCTGCTGCGGGTGCTGGAGCGGGAACGGCCGGCGCTGCTGTTTCTCGCGTTTCCGAACAACCCGACGGGTCGCCTGTACGATCCCGCAATGGTCGCCGAACTGGTGGCGGCCAACCCGGGCGTCACGGTGATCGACGAGGCCTACGCCCCCTTCGCCAGTCACAGCTTCCTGCCCCGGGCCGGCACGCCCCCGGGCCTGATGGTGATGCGCACGCTGTCGAAGCTCGGGCTCGCGGGGCTGCGGCTCGGGTACCTGGCGGCTTCCGCGGACTGGGTCGATGCGCTGGACCGACTGCGCCTGCCCTACAACGTGAACACGCTGACCCAGCGCTCGATCCTGTTCGCGCTCGAGCACGGGGGCAGGCTGGAACGACAGGCCGGGCTGCTGCGCCAGGAGCGCACCAGGGTTGCAACGGCACTCGGGGCGCTTCCGGGCGTGCGCCGGGTGGTGCCGAGCGAGGCCAATTTCATCCTCTTCGAGGTCGCGTCCGGGCAGGGACGCGCGGCCTTCGAGTCCCTGCTGGCCTCGGGCATCCTGATCAAGGACGTGGGGCGCGGTGGCGGGGTGCTCGCCGATCATCTGCGGGTCACGGTGGGAGCCCCGGCGGAGAACGATGCCTTCCTCGCGGCGCTCGCCAGCGCCCTCCCGAATCCCGCCTGAACCGCTGCCGGACGCAGATCAGACCGGGCGCTGATCCACAGTGGCCTCGAGTTGCAGTGTCTCTCCTTCGCGCAGCGCCTCGATGCCGATCTTCTCGCCAGGGCGCTTGCGGGCGATCGCGTTGAGGGCCTCGCGCGCATTGTCCACGCGCTGATCGTCCAGGCGGACGACCACGTCTCCCGGCTGCAGGCCGGCCCGCGCGGCCGGTCCGCCTTTGAGGATGCCGGCAATCAGGACGCCACGGGGACGTTCCAGTCCGAAGGACTCGGCCAGGGCACGGTCCATCGCCTGCACCTCGATACCCAGCCAGCCGCGCGTCACGTAGCCCTTTTCGATGATCTCTGTCATCACCTCGCGCGCCAGGTCCACCGGGATCGCGAAACCGATGCCGTGAGATCCGCCCGAGCGGGTGAAGATCGCCGTATTGATGCCCACCAGCTCACCGAGTGCGTTGATCAGCGCACCGCCGGAGTTCCCGGGGTTGATGGCCGCGTCCGTCTGGATGAAGTCCTCGAAGAGGTTGATCCCCAGCTCGGTCCGGTCCGTGGCGCTGACGATGCCCTTGGTGACGGTCTGGCCCACGCCGAAGGGATTGCCGATCGCCAGTACGACGTCCCCGACCTCCAGGTTCCGGGACTGTCCGACGGTGGCCGCGGTGATCTCCGTGGCAGCGATGCGCAGGACCGCGAGGTCGGTCTCCGTGTCGATGCCGATGATCGCAGCGGGGTGCGCGTCTCCGTTCGCGAGCACCACGGCGATGGCCTCGGCCTGCTCGATCACGTGATGGTTGGTGAGGATGTGCCCGTTCGGCGTCATGATCACGCCCGAGCCGAGGCTGGCCTGCTCGCGGTCCCGGGGTCCGTGAGGCATCTCCGGGAAGAAGGGGTCCGCTTCGGGTTCGTCGGTGAGTGGATGCGGCACCTCCACCATGCGGGAGGTCATGATGTTCACCACCGCCGGTGCGGCCCGGGCCACCGCGGGCGCATAGGAGACCGGACCCTGCAGGGTTTGCCGCGGCTCCTCCGGCGGCGGCCCGGCAGCGGTACCGCTGCGGTCGCCGTCGAGCAGTGCGGGGAAGAGCAGTGCAATGACCACCGCGACCGCGATGCCGGCCAGGGTCGCTTGCAGCAGGAAACGCGAAAGCTTCACCATGATGCCGATATATTACTGTCAATCTCTCTCGAGTGCCCGTGCGCCTGCTGTTCCCGGGCACATCAGCGCCTGATCCGCGAGGTCCCCTGATGCCGGCCACCATCGCCCGTGACACCCTTCTCGAAGCGCTTGACCGGATACTGGAGCCGGAGCGCTTCGAGGATTACTGCCCCAATGGGCTGCAGGTCGAGGGGCGCCCGGAGATCCGGCGCATCATCAGCGGCGTGACCGCCTCGCATGCGCTGATTCGCGCCGCGGCGGAGCAGGAAGCCGACCTGATCCTGGTGCATCACGGATATTTCTGGCGCGGCGAGCCGCAGCCCGTGGTGGGCATGAAGCGGCGCCGGCTGCAGGCGCTCCTGCAGCATGACATCAATCTCGTTGCCTACCACCTGCCGCTGGACGCGCACCCGGAACTCGGCAACAACGCGCAGCTCGGGCTCGAACTGGGCCTGGTGCCGGAGGGATCATTGCGCCCGGACGGCATCGGACTGGTCGGCCGGCTTCCGGAGCCATGCCCGCCGGAACAGCTTGCCATCCGGATCGGCGCAGTCCTCGGACGCCAGCCGACCTGGGTTCAGGGGGGTGCGCACCCCGTGCGCCGCCTGGCCTGGTGCACCGGAGGGGCGCAGTCCATGCTCGCGACCGCCGCCGGGCATGGGGTCGATGCCTTCATCAGCGGCGAGATCTCCGAGCAGACAACCCACGAGGCCCGGGAACTCGGCGTGCACTACTTTGCCGCCGGTCATCACGCAACGGAGCGCTACGGACCCCGGGCCCTCGGCGCCTGGTGCGCCGAACGCTTCGGAGTCGACCACCGCTTCATCGATATACCCAACCCGGCCTGAGCCATCCGAACCGGCATTCAGCGACCGGGTCACAGTCCCTGTGGCCGTTCCCTGGCGCCACGGGCTTGTCCCCACCGGCACGCGGGTTGACCCCATTAGCGTTTTAGGGAATTCTATTTGATTACATCGGCCCCGAAGAGGGCGCCACGATGGCGCGCAGGCCTGATCGCCGGCTTTGCCGGACGCCGCCGAGCCACCGCCAGCGTGAACGCACCGGAAACAGCAGCTGGAGAGAGCGAAGATGGCAAACCAAGGCGTGAATCGAGGTCGCCGCAGGTTCCTTGTGGCAGCGACCTCGGTGGTGGGTGGTGCGGGCGTCGTGGCCCTGGCGACACCCCTCCTGGTGTCGTGGAAACCCAGCGCCCGTGCGCAGGCGGCCGGTGCTCCTGTCGAAGTCAATGTCGCCGAGATCGAGCCGGGGCAGCGCATCAGCGTGGCCTGGCGCGGCCGCCCGATCTGGGTGGTCCGACGCACGCCGGAGATGCTGGAGCTGCTCCCCGAGATCCGCGACCGGCTGCGCGATCCGGACTCCGAGGTGGTCACCCAGCAGCCCGACTACGCCCGCAACCCGCACCGCTCGATCCAGCCCGAGATCCTGGTACTGATCGGCATCTGCACGCACCTTGGCTGCTCGCCCGCCTTCCGCCCCGAGATCGGGGTGGCGGACATCGGTGAGGACTGGCCGGGTGGCTGGCTCTGCGCTTGCCACGGGTCGCGGTTCGACATGGCGGGACGGGTCTACCGGAACGTGCCTGCGGCGCTGAACCTCGAGGTACCCCCGTACCGCTTCGTGAATGATGACCTGATCATCGTGGGTGAACACGCCGATGGAGGCACCGCATAATGGCAGGCAATTCCGCTGACAAGATCCAGGGTGGGCTGCTGGGCTGGGTGGATGCCCGCTTTCCGTTGTCACAGCTCTGGAACGAACACCTCGCGCGGTACTACGCGCCGAAGAACTTCAATTTCTGGTACTACTTCGGGTCGCTCGCGCTGCTGGTTCTCGTGATCCAGATCGTTACCGGCATCTTCCTGACCATGTTCTACAAGCCGGATGCGGCGCTTGCCTTTGCCTCCGTCGAGTACATCATGCGGGACGTCGAGTGGGGCTGGCTGATCCGCTACATGCACTCCACCGGTGCCTCATTCTTCTTCATCGTCGTCTATCTGCACATGTTCCGGGCGCTGCTGTACGGCTCCTACAAGAAGCCCCGGGAGCTGATCTGGGTCTTCGGTGTACTGATCTACGTGGTGCTGATGGCCGAGGCCTTCATGGGCTATCTGCTGCCCTGGGGCCAGATGTCCTACTGGGGGGCGCAGGTGATCGTGAATCTCTTCGCGACCATTCCCTATATCGGCCCCGATCTGGTGACGTGGATTCGCGGGGACTTCCTGATCTCGGACGCGACGCTGAACCGCTTCTTCGCGCTGCATGTGATCGCGCTGCCTCTGGTGCTGCTGCTGCTGGTGGTCGCGCACATCATTGCCCTGCACGAGGTCGGGTCCAACAACCCCGACGGTGTGGAGATCAAGAAGGACAAGGATGAAAACGGTGTGCCGCGCGACGGCATCCGGTTCCATCCCTACTACACCGTGAAGGACCTGGTCGGTGTCGGCGTGTTCTTCATCGCGTTCTTCGCCGTGGTGTTCTTCGCGCCGGAGATGGGCGGCTATTTCCTGGAGCACGCGAACTTCGAGCCGGCCGATCCGCTCGCAACGCCCGAGCACATCGCGCCGGTCTGGTATTTCACCTCCTTCTACACCGTGCTCCGGGCCGTGCCCGACCCGTTCCTCGGCGTGGTGGCGATGGGGGCTGCGGTCGTCATCCTGTTCTTCGTGCCCTGGCTGGACCGCAACCCGGTGAAGTCGATCCGGTACCGCGCTCCCGTCCATCGCATCAACCTCGGCGTGTTCGCGGTGACCTTCATCGTGCTGGGTTACCTGGGGGCACAGCCGGTCAGCGCCCTGTACGGAGAACTGGGTCTGCGGCTGAGCACGATGTACTTCCTGTTCTTCTGGCTGCTCTGGTTCCACAGCCGGGAACGCTCGGCGGCCTTCAGCGCGATCGCCTTCGCAGTCATCGTCGGGATCTATACCTACTACGATTCCCTCCGCATCGGCAGCACCGACGGGGCGCTGGTGATGACCATGTGGCTGCTGCCGACCGCCTATCTGTTCGTGACGATGCTCGTGCCCGTGCTGGCACGCGGCCTTGGCCGAGACCGTGCCGTTCCGGAAAGGGTGACCGCCTGATGAAACCGTCAATCGCTCTGATCGCCATGGTCTTCGTGGCCCTGATGCCCGTGTCGCTGCAGGCCGCCGACCCTTCCGTGTCGTTGGACCGGGCCCCGGTGGACGTCACCGACCAGGCCTCGCTGCAACGCGGCGCGCAGCTGTTTTTCAACTACTGCGTGGGCTGCCATTCCGCGGAATACATGCGCTACAACCGGCTGGGTCGTGACCTCGGACTCACCGAGAACCAGGTCGCCCAATCCCTGATCTTTACCACCGACGAGCAGGGCGAACCCGTCGGTGTCGGCTCCCTGATCACCAACGCGATGACCCCGGTCTACGCCGAGGAGGCCTTCGGTGTGGCGCCTCCCGATCTGACGCTGGTGTCGCGGGTGCGGGGCAAGGACTGGCTGTACACCTTTCTGCGCAGTTTCTACCTCGACGACTCCCGGCCGCTGGGGGTGAACAATGCGGTGTACGAGAATGTCGGAATGCCGAATCCGTTGTGGGAACTGCAGGGCTGGCAGGAGAAGCAGGTCGATGCGGACGGGGAGACGCGCCTGCAGGTAATCGAGGCCGGCAGCATGAGCGGGCCCGAGTACGACCGCGCGATCCGCGACCTCGTGACCTTCCTTGTCTACCTCGGGGAACCCATGCAGATCGAGCGTCAGCGGCTCGGAATGTACGTGCTGGGCTTCCTGCTCGTGTTCCTGGTGCTGGCCTACCTGTTGAAAAAGGAATACTGGAAAGACGTACACTAAGGCCCGGATCGGGTGTCGATTCGCAGTCTGGATCCGCCCGGTCCCCAGTTTCCGCACCACTCCGCGTGTCCCGCGGCATCGGGAGAAAGCCATGGCGCTGGTCGCCAACCGCCGTTCAGTGATGACCCTCTTTTCCGCGCATGACTGCGTGCGCTGCCACCGCATACGCATCATCCTGGCGGAGAAGGACATCGCCATCGACGTGGTCAGCCTGGCGCCGGATGAGCTGCCGGAGGACCTCTCCGACCTGAACCCCTACAACGAGGTCCCGACCCTGGTCGACCGTGATCTCGCGCTGTACGGCACGCACGTGATCACGGAGTATCTGGACGAGCGTTTTCCGCACCCGCCGCTGATGCCGGTCGATCCCGTGTCCCGGGCGGCGGCCCGCCTTGCGCTGTACCGGGTGGAGCGGGACTGGTATGCCGGCATGGACCTGATCGCCCAGTCCAGTGGCGCGGCGCTGACCCGGGCCCGGAAGATGCTGCGCGAGAGCCTGCTGAACGCCACCGAGATCTTCGACCTGAAGCCCTTCTTCCTGAGCGACGAGTTCAGCATCGTTGACAGCGCCATCGCCCCGGTGATGTGGCGCCTGCCCTCGGCGGGGATCGCGCTCGACAGTCTGCCGAGGTCGATCCAGCTCTACGCCGACCGCGTCTGCGGGCGGGAGTCCTTCCAGATCAGCCTGACCGACACCGAGCGGGAACTGCGGGAATGACCATGACCTCCTCACGCCCGTACCTGTTGCGCGCGCTGCTGGACTGGATCAGCGACAACGGGCAGACCGCGCACCTGCTGGTCGATGCCACCCGCCCCGGAGTGGTCGTCCCGACCCAGTTCGTTCAGGACGGCAGGATCACGCTGAACATCGGTCCTGCCGCGGTGCAGGGGCTCGATATGGGCAACGACTGGATCTCCTTTTCCGCGCGCTTCGCCGGGCAGCCGATGCAGGTCAGCGTGCCGGTCGGGGCGGTGCTGGCAATCTACGCCAGGGAGAACGGGCAGGGCATGATGTTCGGCAGCGAGCCGGGGGGTGACGCGGATACCGGTCAGGGGCAGGGCGCCGGGGAAGGCGAAGCGGCCGATGCGGGCAAGAAGCCCGGCGGACGCAAGGGTCCGAGTCTCAAGGTCGTCAAGTAGCGGCGGCGTCGGGCAGGCTCTTGCCAGGATTCATGATCCCGTCGGGATCGAAGACCCGCTGCAGTCCGCGCATCAGTCCCAGCGCCACCGGATCCAGCTCGCGGCGCACGAACTCCTTCTTTACCAGCCCGATTCCGTGTTCGCCCGAGAGCGTGCCCCGCAGCTCCAGCACCAGCGCAAAGACGCCGTCGAGGCAGGCCTCCGCCGAGCGCATTTGCGCCGGGTCGTCCGGGTCGACCAGCAGGTTCACGTGGATGTTGCCGTTGCCCGCATGCCCGAAGTTCACGATCGTGATCCCGTGCCGGCGGCTCAGTGCCTGCAGGCCGTCGATCAGTGCCGGGATCCTCGTCACCGGGACGACGACGTCCTCGTTGATCTTCTTTGGCGCGACATTGCGCAGCGCCGGTGACAGGGCCTTGCGGGTCCGCCACAGGCGTTCGGCATCCCCGGCGGTGGCCGCGACCTCGATTCCGAGGCAACCGTGGCCGCCGGCGGCGGCGCGGACCGCGTCCGCGGCCAGGCCGATCTGCGCCTGCGAGCCGTCGACCTCGATCATCAGCAGCGCACCTGCGTGCTCGGGCAGGTCGGTGTCGGCATATCCCCGGATCATCCCGATCGCCCCGGCGTCCATGAACTCCAGTGCGCAGGGAGTGGCCGGCTGCGCCATGATCCTCGCGACGGCGGCGGCCGCCGCCGCCATGTCGGTGTAGACGGCCTGCAGCAGCTGTCGTGCCTCGGGTACCGGCGTAAGCCGCAGGGTCGCCTCGGTGAGCAGCGCCAGGGTGCCCTCCGAACCGATCAGGAGGCGCGTCAGGTCGTAGCCGACCACTCCCTTGGTCGTGTACACGCCGGTGCGCAACGCGTCTCCGGTTCCGGCGACCGCGGCCAGGCCCAGGGTGTTGTCCCGTGGCGTGCCATATTTTACCGCCCGTGGACCGGCTGCATTGCAGGCCAGGTTGCCCCCGATGGTGCAATAGGCGCTGCTGGTCGGGTCGGGGGGCCAGAAGAATCCGTGCCGGCCCGCAGCCTCCTGCACCTCGGCGTTGGTAACGCCCGGCTGCGCGACCAGCCAGCGGTTGTCCGGGTCGATCTCCACGATGCGGTTCATGCGTTCCATCGAGATCACCAGGCCGCCCGCCACGGGGACCACCGCGCCGGTGGTGCCCGTGCCGCGGCCGCGCACCACCAGGGGGCTGCGCAGCCGCCGGCAGAGCCGGACCAGTTCCACCGCCATCTGCTCGTCGGTGACGAAGGCCACTGCCTCGGGGGGCGCGTGCAGGCGGGAGTTGTCGGCGCCGTAGGCCCAGCAGTCCGCCGGATCGAGCAGGCGGTCCCGCTCGGGGAGCAGCCGCTCCAGTTCGCGCTGCAGCGGCGTCATCACCAGTCGGCCTGGATCGCGTCCTGCAGCCATTCGATGCGGTCGCGGGCATCCATCACGATCACGTCGAAACGCACCGGACCGCGCCAGCGCCGCTGCTGCAGGTAGGCCTCGGCGGTGCGCAGGAGGCGCTGCCGCTTGCGCCGGGTGATGCTCTCCGCGCCGTCGGCGAAGGCCTGGTGACTGCGCTTGCGCACCTCGACGAAGACAAGAACGTCGTCCTCCATCGCGATCAGGTCGATCTCGCCGAAGCGCCGCCGGAAGTTGCGCTCGATCACGCGCAGGCCCTGATCCACCAGAAAGCGCTCGGCGCCGTCCTCGGCTACCCGACCCTGCTCGACGGGCAGTGCCATCAATCAATCCTCCTGCGGCGCGGCGGCATGCATCGACGCCGGCCGGATGCGTCCGGCATGGAATTCCAGCCAGGCCGGCTGCCGCACCCAGTTCCGCGTCGGCGGGTGCTGCTGCCAGGTTCCGGCGACCCCGCCTATCTCGAGATGCGGGGCGCGCCCGTAGAGCGGGAGCTCTGCCGCGACGTCCATCGCGTCGATCCCGAGTGCGGCGAACCGCGGCAGACGCGAGGCCGCGGTATCGACCTCTTCCGTGGAGGCCAGTTCCGCGAGCAGCCCGGGTTCCGGGTTGACGTCGGGATGCAGCCAGGGCGCATCCGGGAAACGGATTCCGCTCAGGTCGACGTCGAGGTCAGGCTGTGGCCGGCCCTCGTAAACGTGCGACGTTGCCAGCATCGGCAGCCGTCCCGCCCGGTGGTAGTGGAGGTGCGGCACCACGAGCCGCAGGTCCGCAGCCGATCCCGCGACGAAGATCATGTCGATGTCGCTCCGGATCTGGGCGTCCGCCTCCAGTTCCAGTTGCGTCTCGCGCCGCACCCGCTGGATGCGCTGTTCACTGGCGTCGATGCCCAGCGCGGTCCCGATCCGGGCATTGATGTCCGGCGCCCGCGCCTCGAAGCGATGTTCGGCCGTTACGCGTCCGTCCTGGTGCTCGAAGGACTCCCTGAAGGCGGTGGCGACGCGGTCGCCGAACGATCCCTCCGGCACCAGTACCAGCGCCCTCTCGCGGCCCAGCCGGTGCGCGCGATGCGCGACGGCCCGGGCGTCGTCCTCGGGCGACAGCGACAGCACCCAGAAGGGGGCCCGCAGAGATTGGGACGGATGGTTGAGCAGCAGCGTGGGCACGCTGGAGTCGATCGTCACGACCCGGTCCACCGCCTCGCGCACCAGCGGGCCGATCACGCGGTCCGCGCCCTGCTGCAGGGCATTGCGGTAGGCCGCATCCGCGAGACCCTCCTCACCCGCGGTATCCAGGATCAGCAGGGAGGTGCCCGTGCCGTGGGCCTGGTAGAACTGCGCGGCGATGCCCTCGAGCAGCGCATTGCCCAGGTCGGCGAGAGGTCCCGTCAGTGGCAGCAGTACCGCAACGCGTCCCGGTGGATCGACCGGGCGCAGCGCGGCATCGCGCAGTTCCGGCAGCAGGAGCTGACCCGGGTGGCGGGGATGCACCCGGTTCCAGTCAGCGACCGCCTCTGCGAAGGCGTCAGGATCGGTGCCGGCCTCGCGCAGCCCATGGAACAGCTCGGTCCATCCGTGGATCTGCGCCGGTTCCTCCAGCGCGCCGAGCCTGCGGTGCCCCGCCGGATCCAGCGCTGCAAGCAGCCGCCAGATCGCCTGCTGGTTCGCGTTCTGCCTCTCGGGCCGGTCGACCAGGTACGGGTCCAGTTCCACCCGTGCCAGCAGGGCATCCATCGTCGGTCCGTGCGCCGTCAGCAGTTCCGCATGCAGTGCCAGCGCGTCCCTGTACAGCCGGGTGTCCGGCGACTCGTCCACCGGCGGCAGGCGCTCGAACGCGCGCCCGGATTCGCCGCGCAGCATCGCCAGACGCGCCCCGCGGTAACGATCCGCGAGGGTGCCGCGCCCTTCCTCGGGCAGCAGCGTCCAGAGCCTGTCCGCGCGCAGCACCAGGTCACCGCTCGGTTCGTCCAGCACCAGCACCGCGTCGATCGCGGTCCGGGCGGGCCCCGGATCGGGGGTGGACTCGGCCTCGATCAGCAGGTTCCCGGCCCGTTCCACGGGGCTCATCGCGACCGTCTCGGGCTCCGGCGCTGCGGGTGGCGGGGCGGGTCGGGGTGCGGCACATGCGGCCAGCAGGATGCCGAGGCACCCGGCCACAAGGATCCGCACTGTCGCGGCCCGGGGCGTGGAGGGGGTGGTGTGGGTTAGAGTCACGACAGGTTCTTGGACCAATGAGGGGGAGCCAGTATTGAAAGAGCGCCACACGCTGTCAACGCGACCCGGGAAACTCTGGGTGGTCGCCACGCCAATAGGAAATCTCGAAGACCTGGCGCCGCGCGCGCGTCGGGTGCTGGCAGGTGTCGATCTGATCGCGGCCGAGGATACGCGTCACAGCGGGCGCCTGCTGTCCCGACTGGGAATCTCGACGCCCCTGATGAGCCTGCACGAGCACAACGAGGAGGCCCGGGTCCCCGGGCTCGTGGAGGGCCTGCGGCAGGGTCAGGACCTCGCGCTGGTGTCGGACGCCGGGACGCCCCTGCTTTCCGATCCCGGTTACCGGCTCGTGCGGGCCTGCCGCGAGGCGGGGCTCGAGGTGCTGCCGGTGCCCGGTCCCGGTGCTGCGCTCGCGGCGTTGTCCGTTGCCGGCCTGCCCTCCGACCGCTTCTGTTTCGAGGGTTTTCTGCCCGCCTCCGGGCCGGCCCGACGGGAACGGCTCGGGGCATTGCTGGGCTATCCCGTTACCGTGGTCTGTTTCGAATCCGGGCACCGGGTTGCTGGCGCCGCGGCGGATCTGGCGGAGCTTGCGCCGGAACGCGGGATCTTCCTCGCCCGGGAGATGACCAAGCAGTTCGAGGAACACTTCTTCGGCCCGGCGTCGATGCTGGCCGGCTGGATCGAGCGGGATCCGAACCGGACCCGGGGCGAATTCGTGCTGGTAATCGCGCCGCACCGGCCAATGCAGAATGCCGGGGGCGATCCGGAACTGGAGGAAGAGGTCGAACGGGTGCTCGGTGCCCTGGTCGGGGAGCTGCCCCTGAAGCAGGCGGTCCGCCTGGCGGTGCGGATCACCGGAGTCGCACGCAATCGGCTGTACGCTCGCGCCCTGCAGCTCGCAGCCGGGGACCCGGCTTCCTAGGGAAACGCTGATTTATCGGCGTTTCCCTGCGGCACACGGAAGTGCCGCCAGAATCGACCGCCGCAGGTGGTTGATTCTGAAGCAAGCTGCAAATCACATTTGCAGCGCAGTGTGCGCTGAGAAAGCCAGGATGGCTTTACTCAGCGCTTCCCTAGTGCGTCATGCGGAAGGTAAAGCCATCCTGGCCTTCTCGGCGCAGGCTGCGCTGCACCGCCGATTGGCGGCTTGCGCATGACGCGCCACCGGTTGCGTCCGGACCCGGCGGCGCGTAAAAGAAGAGGCGGGAGTCGGCCGGATCGTCGCTGCGCGCCAGCGTGGAGGAAAGTCCGGGCTCCGCAGGGCGGGACGCCAGGTAATGCCTGGGCGGCGCGAGCCGACGGAAAGTGCCACAGAAAACATACCGCCGATGGGTCCGGCAGTGTCCGGTCCACAGGTAAGGGTGAAATGGTGCGGTAAGAGCGCACCGCGCGCCTGGCAACAGTGCGTGGCAGGGTAAACCCCGTCCGGAGCAAGGCCAAATAGGGGTGCCATGATGTGGCCCGCATCGCACCCGGGTAGGCTGCTCGAGGCGTCTGGTGACAGGCGTCCCAGAGGAATGACGGTCCTCGACAGAACCCGGCTTACAGGCCGGCTCCCACTTTTCCCCACCCATGCCCCCGGCTGCGGGACCCCCTGTCCCCTCAATGCCTCATATAGCTCAAGTGAACTCTTAACTTAGCCCCCCAAGACTCCGCTTTTGGGACGTTTTACGGCTCCCGCATCCGTTGCAATCCGCGTGCGTAAGTCTTTGTCGCCGAACGCTTATTTTTTTGGGATCCCTGCATTTTTTGCTTGACGGGTGCTGCGGGCCGTCCATATAGTGTCGGAAAGTGGGGGAGCGTGGGGACAAGTGGGTCCCCGACGAGGCACTCAAATGTTCCGAGGGGTCAGCCAACTGAGTGTGGACGCGAAGGGGCGTGTCGCCGTACCCGCGCGCTATCGTGATGCCCTCATCGAGGACTGCAGTGGTCACATGGTGATCACCGTCGACCGCGACGGTTGCCTGCTTCTGTACCCGGCACCCGAGTGGGAGCGCATCGAACAGGCCCTGATGTCGCGCCCGAACATCAATTCCCACGTGCGCAAGCTGCAGCGCCTGCTGGTGGGGCATGCGACGGAATGCGACCTGGACGGGCAGGGCCGGCTGCTGCTGCCGCCGCCGTTGCGCGAGTTCGCGGGACTGTCGAAGAGGGTGGTGCTGGTGGGACAGGGCAAGAAGTTCGAGATATGGGACGAGGATACCTGGTCCCGCAACCGCGAACTCTGGTTCGGGGAGGATGCGGATGAAGCACTCAGCGAAGCGCTCGAATCCATCGCGCTCTGAATCCCGTGAACGGCGTCCCGCATATACCGGTGCTGCTGGAGGCGGTACTGGAGGGCCTCGCGATCCAGCCTGCCGGCCGCTACGTGGACGGCACCTTCGGCCGGGGCGGGCACAGTCGGGCCATCCTCTCGAGGCTGGGCCCTCGGGGTGGACTCCTGGCGATGGACCGCGACCCGGCCGCTCACGAGGCCGCCCGGCAATTGTCGGCCGATCCCCGATTCACGTTCACAAGGGAGCGCTTTTCGCACATGGTTGAGGCGGTCCGGCTACACTGGCCCGAAGACGGGGTCGACGGGGTGCTGCTGGACCTCGGGGTCTCCTCGCCGCAGCTGGACGAGCCGTCGCGCGGCTTCAGTTTTCAGCAGGACGGCCCGCTGGACATGCGCATGGACCCGGACGCCGGTGTCCCGGTCTGCGAGTGGCTCAACCGGGCCGACCAGAAGGCGCTTGCCGACACCATCTACACGCTGGGCGAGGAACGCTATTCCCGCCGCATCGCCCGCGCGATCGTCGATGCCCGGCGCAGCGCCCCGATCACCCGCACCGCCCAGCTCGCGGATCTGGTAGGCCGCGCGGTGCCGCGCAGGGAACCCGGCCGGCATCCGGCGACCCGCACCTTCCAGGCGCTGCGCATCCTGGCAAACGATGAGCTGGGCGAGCTGCGGGCCTGGCTGCAGACCATTCCGGCGGTGCTCAGGCCGGGCGCGCGGCTGGTGGTGATCAGTTTTCACTCGCTCGAGGACCGCCTCGTCAAGCGCGCGTTCCAGGGACGCACGGATGTCGCTGGGCCGCGCCTGCCGCGCGGTCTTCCGGTCGAGCCCGGGGTCGTGAAGCCCCCGCTCCGGGCCGTGGGCAAGCCGGTGCGTCCCGGCCCGCAGGAATGCGCGCGCAATCCGCGTGCACGCTCTGCGGTGATGCGGGTCGCGGAGAGGAACCCGTGAGCCGGGTGCTGATCCTCCAGATCCTGCTTGCGGCGCTGGTCTTCGCGTCGGCGATCGGCGTGGTCGTCGCGCGTCACGAGGCACGCCAGGCCTTCATCGAGCACCAGGCGCAGCTGCAGCAGCGCGATGCGCTGAACCTAGAGTGGACACAGCTGCAGCTCGAGCAGGCCACCTGGGCGACACAGGCGAGGATCGAGACCGGAGCACGGGAACGCCTGAACATGATCCGCCCCGGACCGGACCGGATCATCTACGTCGAGGGTGGTTCATGGGGGCGCTGAGACGCGAGGTCAGCCACTGGCGCCTGAAGGTGCTCGCGGCCGGTCTGCTCGTCTTCACCGCGCTGCTGGTGCTCCGAGCAATGGACCTCCAGGTGCTGAAGCAGGAGTTCCTGCAGGGGCAGGGCGAGGCACGGCAGGTCCGCACCGTCCAGGAACCGGCGCACCGGGGGATGATCACCGACCGCAACGGCGAGCCCCTTGCGATCTCCGGCCCGGTGGAGACCGTCTGGGCGCATCCGGGCGAGCTGCTGGCCGCGGCCGAACGGCTGCCCGAGCTGGCGCGCGTGCTGGAGCTCGAGCCGGCCATGCTTCGGGCCCGTATCGAGACGCGCGCCGATCGCGAATTCGTGTACCTCAGGCGTCATCTGCCGCCGGAGCAGGCGCAGCAGGTGTCCGCGCTCGGTGTGCCGGGCGTCGCGCTGATGCGCGAATTCCGCCGCTACTATCCCCACGGCGAGGCCACCGCGCACATCATCGGCTTCACTGACATCGACGAGCGCGGCCAGGAGGGCATGGAGCTCGCGTTCGACGGCTGGCTCTCCGGAAGGCCCGGCGCCAAGCGCGTGCTGCGCGACCGTCACGGTCAGAGCATCCGTGACGTGGCCGCGATCCGCTCCGCCGAGGACGGGCACGATCTGCGCCTCACCATCGACCAGCGCCTGCAGTATCTCGCCTACCGCGAGCTGAAGGCCGCGGTGCAGGCGCACCAGGCCCGCGGAGGCTCCGCGGTGCTGGTGGACGCCCTCAGCGGCGACATCCTCGCCCTGGTGAACCAGCCCGGCTTCAATCCGAACAACCGGGTCCGGCTGGATCTGTCACTGACGCGGAACCGCGCGGTCACCGACACGCTGGAGCCGGGCTCCGTGATCAAGCCGTTCACCGTGGCCTCAGCGCTGGAGACGGGCACCGTGAGCGCGGACGTGGAACTCGATACCGCTCCGGGCACGATGCGGGTCGGTCGGCACACGGTGCGCGACATCCGGGACTTCGGACGCATCGACCTGACCACGCTGATCTCCCGCTCTTCGAACGTCGGTTCCACGCAGCTCGCGCTGGAGACACCCCCCGAAGATTTCTGGCGCATGCTGGACCGGGCCGGATTCGGGCGCCACCTGGAGACCGGGCTGCCCGGCGAGACCAGAGGGCTGCTGCGGGACTTCCCGACCTGGCGCCGCGTCGAGCAGGCCACGCTCGGTTATGGCTACGGGCTGTCGGTGACGCCGCTGCATCTCGCCGCCGCCTATACCGTCTTCGCCAATGACGGACAGCGGATACCGCTGCGGCTGGTGGAAACGGCCGGTGATGAACGCCGGCCCGAAGACGTGATGAGCCGTGGCACCGCACGGCAGATCCTGGCGATGATGGAGCATGTGACCGGCGCCGAGGGTACCGCGCGCCAGGCGGCGATCGCCGGCTATCGGGTCGCCGGCAAGACCGGAACCACCCGCAAGGCCATCGCCGGCGGGTATGCCTCGGACCGCTACTACTCCACCTTCGTCGGCGTTGCCCCGGTGTCCAGTCCGCGTTTCGTGATGGTGGTGGTGATCGACGAACCCGACGACGGCGTGTACTACGGCGGCGCGGTTGCGGCACCGGTCTTCTCGACCGTGGTGGAGAGCGCCCTGCGACTGTTCAACGTGCCGCCGGACCGGCTCGAGGCACCGGAGCTGCGCATGGCGCAGGAGCAGGGAGGGCCGCGATCATGACCGGCGCGGCATTGCCACTCTCGTCCCTGCTGCCGGAAGGGCGGGCCTTGCCGGAGATCCGGGTGCGGGGTCTGTCGATGAGCAGCGCGGACCTGGCGCCGGGTTGGGCCTTCGTCGCGTTGAGGGGCACGCGGGCCCACGGTCTGGACTTTGCCGCCGACGCGCTGGCGCGGGGTGCGGTCGCGGTGCTCTGGGACGAGCGGGCGGATCCGGGATTCGAGGATCCGCGATTCGTGCGCGTATTCGGCCTGCGCGGGCGACTGCCCGACCTGGCGCGCCGCCTCTTCGGCGCCTGGCCCGCGCACAGGCCGCTGATCGCGATCACGGGTACCGACGGAAAGACCTCCGTCAGCCACCAGGTCAGCAGTGCACTCACCGGACTGGGCGTCCGCTGCGCGGTGATCGGAACCCTGGGTGTCGGCTCCCCGGAGACGCTGACTCCCACCGGCCACACGACGCCCGATGTGCTGCGGCTCCACCGGTATCTCGGGGAACTGGCCCGCGACGGATATGACGCGGTGGCACTGGAGGCCTCGTCCCATGCACTGGTCCAGGGACGTCTCGAGGGTCTGCGCCCGACGGTTGCGGTGCTGACCCATCTCGGACGCGATCACCTGGACTACCACGGATCGATGGCGGCCTACGGCGAGGCCAAGTCCCGGCTGTTCCGGATGCCCGGGCTCCGGGCGGCGGTGCTCAATGCCGACGACGCCCTCGGCCGCCGCCTGTTCGAGGAGATCGGCCGGGGACCGCAACGGATCGCCGACTGCTGGACCTACGGCGGCGGGCCGGCGCCTGGCGCGGCCGATCGTCACATCCGCGCGGACCACGTCCAGGCCAGCGGCGACGGGCTCGCCTTCGACGTGACGATCGGATCCCTGCACGGGCGGGTACGGGCGCCGCTGCTCGGGACCTTTCAGGTGGCCAACCTGCTCGCCACCCTGGGCACCCTGATGGCCCTGGGACATCCGCCGGAGCCCGCCATGCGCGCGCTCGAACGCGTGCGGGGAGTGCCGGGCCGGATGGAGCGGTTCACGGTGCCGGGCGGTCCGGCCCTGGTCGTGGACTACGCACATACCGCGCGAGCGCTGGAGTCGGCGCTGCTGGCGCTGCGGCCGCATGCCGAGGGACGCCTCCGGGTGGTCTTCGGGTGTGGTGGCAACCGCGATCCCGGCAAGCGTCCGATGATGGGCGAGGTGGCCAGCCGGCTGGCCGACGAGGTGATCGTGACCGATGACAACCCGCGCGACGAGGAGCCCGGAGCGATCCGCCGCGAGGTCCTGCGCGGCTGTTCCAAAACGGCGTTGGTGCGCGACATCGGATCCCGGGCCACGGCCATCGAGACCGCCGTGGCCGAGTCCGGTGCAGGCGACGTCGTGCTGATCGCCGGCAAGGGACACGAGACGACCCAGAACTTGGCCGGAACGGAGTTCCCGTTCAGTGACCGCGAGCTGGCGCAGCGGCTGGCGTCGAGGAGTGCCGGCCCATGATCGAGCTTCTCACTGGCGAGGTGGCCCGCTTGGTCGGGGGTGAGCTCCATGGACCCGATGACGTCCGGATCCTGGGCGTCAGCCGCGATTCCCGTGAGCAGAGGCCACAGGCCCTGTTCGTCGCACTGCGCGGCCAGCGCTTCGATGGCCATGACTTCATCGGGCCGCAGCTCGCGGCGGCGGCGCTGATGGTCGAGCGCAGGGTGGACGACCCGCGACCCTGGATCCTGGTGGACGACACCCTGGCCGCGCTGGCCCGTCTGGCCAGCGCCTGGCGCGCTCGCTGCCCTGCCCGGGTCCTGGCGCTGACCGGGTCCAACGGCAAGACGACGACGAAGGAGATGCTCCGTGCGGTTCTGTCCCGGGTCGGCCGGGTTCACGCGACCCGGGGCAACCTGAACAATCACATCGGCGTGCCACTGACCCTGCTCGAACTGCCCGCGGACGCCGATTTCGCTGTGATCGAGATGGGGGCCAATCACGGCGGCGAGATCGCCCAACTGACGCAGTGGACGCAACCGGACGTGGCATTGATCACCAATGCCGGCCGCGCCCACCTCGACGGGTTTGGCAGCCTCGACGGCGTGGCGCGGGCGAAGGGCGAGATCTACCAGGGGCTGTCCGCGGGTAGCGGCACGGCCGTGGTCAACCTCGACGATCGCTTCGCGGACTACTGGCTGTCGCTGAACCGCGATCGCCGGTGCACCGGCTTTTCGCTGCAGGGGCTCGGGGATGTCCGGGGGGTATGGCAGCATCCGGATCGGCTCGAACTGGATCTGCACGGGGCACGGCGCCAGCTGACCCTGGCCGCACCCGGCCGTCACATCGCCCAGAACGCGCTCGCGGCGGCGGCAGCGGCCACTGCCGTGGGCTGCGGAATCGAGGACATCGCGCGCGGACTGGAGGACTGGCGTCCGGTCGCGGGGCGCATGCGCGTGTTCCGCGAGGCCTCCGGGGCCCGAATCTGGGACGACACCTACAACGCGAACCCCGAGAGCCTCGTGGCCGCCCTCCAGGTGCTCGCCGCGGACTCGGGGGAGACGGTGCTGGTCCTCGGCGACATGAGCGAACTGGGTCACGGCGCCCGGGAGATGCATGCGGAGATGGGCCGCAAGGCCCGGGAACTGGGGGTGCACCGGCTGCTCGCGCTGGGAAGCCTGACGCCGGCGGCAGTGGAGGCCTTCGGCCCGGGAGCGGAGTGGTTCCCGAGTCACGCGGCTCTCGCAAGCTCGCTGCGCGCGTCGCTGCAACCCGGGATGGCCGTCCTGATCAAGGGTTCGCGCAGTCAGCGCATGGAGGCCGTTCTCGCCGCTCTCGAGCTGGAGGCCGCGCAGGCAGACGGAGGGGTGGCCCATGCTGCTGGCGCTCGCTGACTGGCTCACCCAGTACTACCGCGGATTCACCGTGTTCCAGTACCTGACCCTGCGCGCCATCCTCGGCGTGGTGACGGCCCTGGTCATCGCGCTGCTGGTTGGTCCGGCGATGATCCGGCGTCTGACGATCCAGAAGATCGGGCAGCAGATTCGCAGCGACGGCCCGGAGTCCCACCTGTCCAAGGCCGGCACGCCGACGATGGGCGGGGCGTTGATCCTGGTCGCGGTGGCCGTCGCCACGATTCTGTGGAGCGACCTGAGCAACCGCTTCGTGTGGATCGTGCTGCTCACGACCCTTGCCTTTGGTGCGCTTGGCGCCTGGGACGACTACCTGAAGCTGCGCTACGGCAACAGCCAGGGGCTGAGCGCGCGCGTGAAGCTCATCTGGCAGACGGTGTTCGCGCTCGGGGCCGCGCTGGTGATCGTCGCCACCGCACAGTCGCCGGTCGAGACCACCTTCTTCGTTCCGGTATTCAAGGACGTACAGATCCATCTCGCCTGGTGGCTCTTCGTTCCGCTGGTATGGCTCGTGGTCGTGGGGTCGTCGAACGCGGTGAACCTGACCGACGGGCTCGACGGGCTCGCGATCATGCCCGCGGTGCTGGTGGCTGGCGCGCTCGGCGTCTTCGCCTATGCGGCCGGGCACGCGGTGTTCGCCGAATACCTCGGCATCCCGGCGGTGCCCGGCGTCGGCGAACTGGTGGTCTTCACCGGGGCGCTGGTGGGCGCGGGGCTCGGGTTTCTCTGGTTCAACGCCTATCCCGCACAGGTCTTCATGGGGGATGTCGGCGCGCTCGCCATCGGTGCCGCGCTGGGGATGCTCGCGATCCTGAGCCGCCAGGAGGTGGTGCTGCTGATCATGGGTGGCATCTTCGTGATCGAGACCGTCTCGGTGATGCTGCAGGTGGCCTCCTACAAACTCACCGGGCGCCGCATGTTCCGCATGGCGCCCATTCACCATCACTTCGAACTCCAGGGCTGGCCGGAACCGCGGGTGATCGTGCGGTTCTGGATCCTGACGGTGGTGTTCGTGCTGATCGGGCTGGCCACCCTGAAGATCCGATGAGCAACACGGCCACCATCACGCAACCGGATACCCTGGTCGTCGGGCTGGGCGCCACCGGTCTCTCGGTCGCCCGCCACCTGGCGGGCCGGGGCGAGACCTTCGCGATCACCGACACCCGTGACGCGCCGGCGGGACTCGCGCGACTCGCGGAGATTCCGGGCCCGGAGACCCGCTGGGCCGGACCCCTCGCGGCACTGGATCCCGGGCTTTGGAGGCGCATCGTGATCTCGCCCGGGGTGCCGTTGACACTGCCGGCGCTGGAGCGCGCCGCAGCTGCAGGCACCGAGATCGTGGGGGACATCGAACTCTTCGCCCGTTGCGTCCGGCAGCCGGTGCTCGGCATCACCGGTTCCAACGGCAAGAGCACCGTCACCGCGCTGTCGGGTGCATTGCTCGAGGCGCAGGGCCGCCGCGTGGCCGTGGGTGGCAATTTCGGCACGCCCGCACTCGACCTGCTTGACGCGGATGCGGAGCTTTACGTGCTGGAGCTCTCCAGCTTCCAGCTCGAGACCACGCACAGCCTGGCCCCCGCCAGCGCGGCGATCCTCAACATCTCCGCCGATCACCTCGACCGCTATGCGGACCTGGACGCCTATGCCGCGGCCAAGGCGCGGATCCTGAAGGGCGCGCAGCGCATCGTGCTGAACCGGCAGGACCCTGTGGTCGCCGGTCTCGCGGCCGGACGCGGCGCGGTGACCTTCGGCCTCGACGAGCCGGCGGCTCCGGAGGACTTCGGCACCCTCGAGCGAGGGGGACGGACGTGGCTCGCTCGCGGCGCGACGCCCCTGTTCCCGACCGCCGATCTGTCCGTGCAGGGTCGTCACAACTGGCTCAACGCCCTCGCGGCGCTGGCGCTCTGCTGGCCGTGGCTGGAGGACCCGGCGCGATGGCAGACCGCCCTGGCGAACTTCGCCGGGCTGCCGTACCGCTCCCGGCCGGTCGCGCGGCATCGGGACGTGGACTATGTCGACGATTCCAAGGGTACCAACGTGGGCGCCACCCTGGCCGCCATCCGCGGCGTGGCCGGTCCGCTGATCCTGATCGCGGGCGGTCAGGGCAAGGGGCAGGACTTCACGCCGCTGGCGGATGCGCTGGTCGGCAAGGCGCGGGGGGTGTTGCTGCTCGGCGCCGACGCCCCGGCGATCGCCCAGGCCCTGAACGGCTCGGTGCCGGTGCGGATGGTCGACAGCATGGAGGCGGCGGTGGCGGGAGCCGCCGAGTGGGCGGAGCCGGGAGACACCGTGCTGCTGTCTCCCGCCTGCGCCAGCCTGGACATGTTCGCTGACTACGCGGAGCGCGGCGACCGTTTCGCCGCCGCGGTACGGGGGCTCGGCACATGATCCGGGGTCTGTCGATACCGCATCTCACCGCGCCGCGCGTGGCGGCGGGCATCGATGCGCCGTTGCTGCTCGCGGTGTTCGCATTGCTGGCCCTGGGGCTGGTGATGGTGGCCTCCTCGTCGATGGAACTCGCCGGGCGGGACTTCGGCAACCCCTATCACTTCCTGCACCGGCAGCTGCTGTTCGCGGTGCTGGGCAGCGGCGCCGCGCTGTTCTTCCTCGCCGTGCCCCTGGACCGCTGGGAGCGCGCCGGTCCGCTCCTGCTGCTGCTGATCATGCTGCTGCTGATCGCGGTGCTGCTGCCCGGGGTCGGACGCACGGTGAACGGAGCCACGCGCTGGATACCGCTCGGCGTCTTCAATCTCCAGGTCTCCGAGCCGGTGAAGCTGATGGTGGTGCTGTATCTCTCCGGCTACATCGTGCGCCACTACTCCAATCTTCGGCTGCACTTCGTCGGCTTCGTGCGCCCGCTGATCGTGCTGGGTCTCGGCACGGTGCTGCTGCTGCTGCAGCCCGACTTCGGCGGTGCCGCGATCATGCTGGCCATCGGGATGGGGATGCTGTTCCTTGCCGGCGCAAAGCTCTGGCAGTTCCTGGCCCTCGGTGCCACCATCTTCGGGGCGATGGCGGTAATCGCGCTCGCGACACCCTACCGGGTCGCCCGCCTGACCGCCTTCCTCGATCCCTGGGAGGACCCCTTTGCATCGGGATTCCAGCTGACCCAGTCCCTGATCGCGATCGGGTCCGGATCCTGGCTGGGCGCCGGCCTGGGGGGTAGCGTGCAGAAGCTCTTCTACCTGCCCGAGGCTCACAACGACTTCCTGTTCGCGGTCTTTGCCGAGGAATTCGGCTTCGTGGGCGTGCTGGCCCTGATCGCGCTGTTTCTGCTGCTGGTCTGGCGCGCCTTCCGGATCGGTCTGCTCGCGGAACGGGGAGGGCACGCCTTCGGCTCCCACGTGGCCTTCGGCATCGGCATCTGGATCGGCCTGCAGGCGGCCGTGAATCTTGCCGTGAACATGGGTCTGCTGCCCACCAAGGGACTGACCCTCCCGTTACTGAGCTACGGAGGCAGTTCACTGATCGTGACCCTTGCGGCCATCGGTCTGCTGCTGCGGGTGAACTGGGAGGCCCAGGTGCCGGTGCCCCGGGTCCGGAGGGGCGGGCGATGACCGCGGCGAAACCCCACGTGCTGGTGATGGCGGGCGGGACCGGCGGCCACGTGTTTCCGGGACTCGCGGTGGCCACGGTGCTGCGCGGGGACGGCTGCCGGGTCTCCTGGCTGGGGAGCGCGCGGGGGATGGAGACGAGGCTGGTACCGGAGGCAGGCCTCGAGCTCTTCACCCTGCCCGTCACCGGGCTGCGCGGGAAGGACCTGGTCAGCCGGCTGCTCGCTCCGTGGCGTCTGGGCATCTCGCTGTGGTCCGCGCTGGCACTGATGCTGAGACTGCGCCCGGACGTGGTCGTCGGCTTCGGCGGTTTCGCCTCCGGACCGGGCGGACTGATGGCGTCGGCCCTTGGTAGGCCGCTGCTGCTGCACGAACAGAACGCGGTGGCCGGGCTCACCAATCGCTGGCTGGCGCGGATCGCCGATCAGGTCTTTGCCGCGTTCCCGGACAGCTTTCCGGAATCGGTGGGTTGCCGGACGATCGGCAACCCGATCCGGCGCGATATCGCGGCGATTCCCGCGCCCGGGAGCCGCTGGAGCGGACGGAAGGGACCCCTGCGCCTGCTGGTGCTCGGCGGCAGCCTGGGGGCGCGGAAACTGAACGAGGTGGTCCCGGCCGCATTGGCAACCCTCGCGCCCGACGCGCGCCCGCAGGTGAGGCACCAGGCGGGAGAACGCACGCTGGACACGGCGCGGGAGGCCTACCTTGCCGCCGGCGTGGATGCCGAGATCACCGCATTCATGGCGGACATGGCGGCGGCCTACGCCTGGGCCGATCTGGTGGTCTGCCGGGCCGGCGCGCTGACGGTGTCCGAGGTCGCGGCCGTCGGGCTGGCGGCCGTGTTCGTGCCCTACCCGCACGCGGTCGATGATCACCAGACCGCGAACGCCCGCTTCCTGGTGAGCGCCGGCGCGGCCTGGTCCATCCCGGACCCGGAACTCTCCGCCGGGCGCCTCGGGGGGCTGCTGGCCAGCCTCGATCGTCCGACGCTCCTGGAGCGTGCGGAGCGGGCCCGTGCCGAGGCAAGGACGCACGCGGCCGAAAAGCTTGCAGAGGCCTGCATCGCGGCGGCCCCGGAACGGTCGCGGAGGAAGACCCGATGACCGGCCCGCACGCCTCCCGCCAGGCCATGCGCAGGATCCGCAGGATCCACTGCGTGGGCATCGGGGGCTCCGGAATGGGGGGCATCGCCGAAGTGCTGCACCAGCTGGGCTACCAGGTCTCCGGCTCGGACCTGCAGGATTCCGCCGTCACCCGGCGTCTCGGGAGCCTGGGGATCCCGGTGCGGCCGAGCCACGCGGCCGAGCATGTCGCGGATGCGGACGTGCTGGTCGTGTCCAGTGCGATCGACCCGGCCAATCCCGAGGTCGCGGCCGCGCGGGCGCGTGGCATTCCGATCGTGCGTCGCGCCGAGATGCTGGCCGAGCTGATGCGCTTCCGCTTCGGTATTGCGGTGGCCGGCACGCACGGCAAGACGACCACCACCAGCCTGGTCGCCAGCATCCTCGGAGAGGGCGGTCTCGACCCCACCTTCGTGATCGGGGGACGTCTGAACAGCACCGCCAGCCACTCCAGCCTCGGTCAGAGCGAGTACCTGGTCGCGGAGGCGGACGAGAGCGACGCGTCGTTCCTGCACCTGCAACCGATGATCAGCGTGGTCACCAACATCGACGCCGACCACCTGGGCACCTACGAGGGCGATTTCGCGCGCCTGCGCGACACCTTCCTGGAGTTCCTGCATCACCTGCCGTTCTACGGGCTGGCGGTGCTCTGCATCGACGACCCGGAGGTACGCCGTCTGCTGAGCCGCCTCGAGCGGCCGCGCATCACCTACGGCTTCGATCCGGCCGCCGACGTGCGCGGGGCGAACCTGAGGCAGGCGGGGGTGCGCACGCACTTCGATCTCCACCTGCCGGACCGGGATCCTGTTCCGGTGACCCTGAACCTGCCGGGTCGGCACAACGTCCTGAACGCACTCGCCGCCTCGGCGGTAGCGCACGAACTCGAGGTCCCGACCGACGCGCTGCAGCGCGCGCTGGAGGGTTTTCAGGGCATCGGCCGGCGGTTCCAGGTGCAGGAGTGCCCGATCGCGGGCGGCTCGGTGATGCTGGTGGACGACTACGGACATCACCCGCGCGAGATCGCGGCAACCCTTGAGGCGGTGCGCGCCGCCTGGCCCGGGCGCCGCGTCCTGCTGGTCTTCCAGCCGCACCGCTTCACCCGAACGCGCGACCTCTTCGAGGATTTCGCCGAAGTGCTGTCGGCTCCGGATGGGCTCGTGCTCCTCGACGTCTACCGGGCCGGGGAGACCCCGATACCCAGTGCCGACGGGCGCAGCCTGGCCCGGGCGATCCGCCTGCGCGGCCGGGTCGAGCCGGTGTTCGTGGAGTCGGTGCACGCGGTTCCCGGTGTGGTGGCCGGTCTGGTGGCCCCCGGCGATGTGGTGATCACCCAGGGCGCCGGGGACATCGGACAGCTCGCGGCGCGGCTTCCGGCCCTGTTGACGGAGGGGCGCCGATGATCGGTCATCCCGCCAATCTCCGCGTGCGCGGAAGACTGGAGCGCGACGTGCCGCTGGCCGGGATGACCTCGTGGCGGGTCGGCGGCCATGCGCAGTGGCTGTTCGAGCCCGAGGACGTGGACGATCTCGCCCATTTTCTCGCGTGCGTGCCGGAGACCTTTCCGCGCATGCTGCTGGGTCTGGGCAGCAATGTCCTGGTCCGCGACGGGGGCATCGACGGCGTGGTGATCCACCTCTCCGGGACCCTGAACCAGCGCCTGCGCCCGGATCCCGAGCGGGTGGAACTCGGTGCCGGGCTGGCCTGCGCCCAGGCGGCGCGGTTCTGCGCCGCCGAGGGCCTGACGGGGGCCGAGTTCCTCGCCGGCATACCGGGCACGATCGGCGGCGCACTGGCGATGAATGCCGGCGCATGGGGCGGCGAGATCTGGCCCCTGGTCGAGTGGGTGGAGACCATGGACCACCAGGGCCTGCGCCTGGTCCGCACCCCCGCGGACTTCCGGATCGCCTACCGCAGTGTCACCGGTTCCGGGGCGGAGTTCTTTCTGCGCACCGTGCTGCGCCTGCAGCAGGGCGATCCGTCGGCCGCGCGCGCGCGCATCCAGGAACTGCTGCGTGAACGCTCGGAGAAGCAGCCTCTGGGCCTGCCCTCCGGCGGTTCGGTCTTCAGAAACCCCGAAGGGCGCCACGCGGCGGTGCTGATCGAGCAGGCGGGCCTGAAGGGCCTGCGCCGCGGCGGCGCCGAGGTGTCGCGCAAGCATGCGAACTTCATCACGCATGACGGGACCGCCTGCGCGGCCGACATCGAATGGCTGATCGAGGAGGTCCAGCGGCGGGTCGAGGCCCGTTCCGGGATCCGCCTGATCCCGGAGGTTCGGGTAATCGGTCGCAAGGAGAGCCAGCAATGACGAAGAGAGCGGAACGATCGCGCCGCTACGGGCGGGTGGCCGTGTTGATGGGCGGCTGGTCCGGGGAGCGGGAGATCTCGCTGCTGAGCGGGGATGCGGTGCTGCGCTCGCTGCTCCGCAGCGGCGTGGACGCGGTGCCGATCGACCTGACGACGGAGCGGGCGCGCAACCTGGACCTGCTGGGCTTCGATCGGGCCTTCGTCGTCCTCCATGGCGAGGGAGGGGAGGACGGAACGCTTCAGGGCTGCCTGGACATCGCGGGTGTGCCATACACCGGCTCGGGCGTGCTGGGCTCGGCGCTGGGAATGGACAAGCTGGCCTGCAAGCGCTTGTGGGCCGGCAGCAACCTGCCCAGTGCGCCCTATCGGCTGCTGTCCAGGGATTTCGATCCGGAGGCCGTCGCCGATGCGCTGGGGCTGCCGATGATCGTGAAGCCATCCCGGGGCGGATCCAGCCAGGGCCTGACCCGCGTCGAGAGCGTCGCCGCACTGCAGCCCGCCTACGAGGAGGCCTGCCGGCAGCCGGGTGCGGTCTTCGCGGAGGAGTGGATCATCGGCCGCGAGTTCACGGTCGCCATTCTCGACAACCAGCCATTGCCGGTGATCCAGATCGAGACGCCCGGCCGCTTCTACGACTATCACGCGAAATACGAGGCGGACACCACGCGCTATCTGTGCCCGCCGCCGCTCGATTCCGCTGCCCTGATCGAACTCCAGACCCTGGCCCTGAGCGCCTTTGCCGCCATCGACGGCTACGGTTGGGGACGGGTGGACCTGCTCCAGGATGCCCATGGCGAGAACTACCTGATCGAGGTCAATACCGTGCCGGGCATGACCGCGCACAGCCTGGTGCCGAAGGCCGCGGCGCAGGCGGGAATCGGCTTCGATGAACTCTGCCTGCGCATCCTCGACACCAGTTTCCGACCCTCGGAGAGGGATACCGATGGCGACGCGTAATCGCAGGCGCGAGCAGCGCGCACCCCTGCTGCAGAAGGCCCGGCCGGTACTGGGAGCGGGTGTTCGCGTTGCCGCCGGGATGGCGCTGGCCGGCGCGGTGGTGCTGACCGTGGGCCTGGTCGCGCGCATGGACCTCGACACCCTGCTGCGTATCGAGCGGGTGGAGTTCACCGAAGAGCTCCGGCAGGTGCGGCCGGAAGAGGTCGAGTCGGTGCTGGCCGGTCATCGGCGCGGTTTCTTCGTGATCAGCCTCGATCGCGTGCGCGAGGAACTGGAGGCGATGCCCTGGGTCGAGTCGGTCCGGCTGCGCAGGCGCTGGCCGGACACCATCGAGGTCGCGATCACCGAGCCGGTGCCGGTCGCGCGTTGGGGCGAGGACCATCTTCTGGACCGCCAGGGCGGAGTCTTCGGCCCCGTGGACCTCGCGGACTGGGACTTCCTGCCCGCGCTGGAGGGCGCCGCGGGCCGCCATCTCGAGCTGATGCAGCGGTACCTGGAGGTGTCCGCACGGCTCGCCGACATCGGTCTGGCCGTCTCCGGTGTCAGGGAGAGCGCCCGCAGGGCCTGGACGATACGGCTGGAGAACGGCGGAGAGATCCTGATGGGACGCGACAGCGACCTGTCCCGGCTGGAACAGCTGGTGCCGCTGATGCCGGTGCTGCGCGAGCGGTCCCCGAAGCCCCTGGCGCGCGTGGACCTGCGCTATGCACGGGGCGCCGCGGTGGCCTGGCAGACGGCCTCCGCCGGCGAAGACCCGGAGGCAACGACGCGATGAAACGGAACACGGGACGCAACGTGATGGCGAAGAAGGCGGTGGAGCAGGGCCTGATCGTGGGCCTGGACATCGGTACGTCGAAGATCGAGGCCATCGTCGGCGAGGTCAACGAGGACGGCGTGATCGAGATCATCGGGATCGGGTCCTCGCCGTCGCACGGGCTGAAGAAGGGGGTCGTGGTCAATATCGAGTCCACCGTCCAGTCCATCCAGCGCGCGGTCGAGGAGGCCGAGCTTATGGCCGGCTGCGAGATCCACTCGGTGTACACCGGCATCGCCGGCAGCCACATCAAGAGCTACAACTCCACCGGCGTGGTCGCGATCCGCGTGCAGGAGGTCAGCATCAGCGACGTCGAGCGCGTGATCGACGCCGCCCGCGCCATCGCCATCCCGGCAGACCAGAAGATCCTGCACGTGCTGCCGCAGGAATACATCATC
>JAABTX010000186.1 GCA_011389655.1 Thioalkalivibrio sp. | reverse complement strand
CTGATTCACCGCGACAACATGGTGCTGCTCTGAGCAAGCGCGCCGGTCGCCTCAGGGGGGTCTGGAGTGCGGGAGCTTGCTCCCGCTTTGGTTCGCGGAAGCTCGCTTCCGCGGCAGGGGGCAAGCCCCCTGCGGGAAAGCGGCGGCGAGCCACCGCACTCCATAGAAAAAGCCTGCCGGGGATCCGACAGGCTTTTTCTGTTTCGGGGCTGCGCGGTCGCCCGCGCGGGCAGGCCTCAGGCCTGGCCCATCTTCCGGATGCGGGCGTTCAGACGGCTCTTGTGGCGTGCGGCCTTGTTGCGGTGAATCAGGCCCTTGCCGACGGTCGAATCGATCACCGGAACCGCGTTGCGGTATGCGCTGTTCGCGGCTTCCTGGTCGCCGTTGCGGATCGCCTTCAGCACCATCTTCATCGAGGTGCGGAAGCGCGAGCGGAGCGCCATGTTGTGGGCGCGATTCTTGACGGCCTGTCGGGCGCGCTTGCGGGCTGATGCGATGTTCGCCAAGGCGGGTTCCTCTTGAATACCGTGTGAAGCGTCGGAAAGGGCGTGGAAACTACACGGAACCGGATCACGCGTCAAGCGCGGGCGCCGCTTGACCACCCCTCGCCGGCAAGCGGAGAGGGCGTGCCACAGTGCCTCCTCCCCAGGCGCGGGAGGAGGCAACACACCCCTCTATCGCTCGCGGGACGAATCCGCGGGGAGCTCACGGGACGGCAAGGATTGAAACGGGGGGCTCGCGCGTCCCGTATCCTACGCAGGCCTTGAGGGCCGTCACCGGGACCGCGGTAGTGGACCCTTCCGTGTTCCGGGCCGAATTCCACAGACAGGAGAGCAACATGAATCGCACTGGCAATCCCGGCTTTTCCATGACTTCGTTCGGCACGCTGACGCTGATGGGCATGGCACTGATCGCCGCGCTGATGCTGGCGGCGCCGAAGGCGGTCGGGGCTGCGGAGGCGCGCGTGGTCTACCATGCGGACTTCGCCGATCCGCGGCGCTTCTCGTCGATGCTGACGAGCATCAACAACATGGTGATGCACTACGACAACGAGTTCATGGACTATGACGTCCGCATCGTGTTCGTCGCCCACGGGATCCGCTTCGTCACGGACGATGCGCTGGCCGGTACGCCCTTCGAGGAAGACGAACGCCTCCGCGAGGAACGCGACACGCTGCGTGGCCGCCTGCTGTCACTGAACAACCTGCACAACGTCAGGCTGGAGCTGTGCGAAGTCACCCGCGAGGCGATCCGGCTGTCCGCCGACGAGGTCTACGATGCGGTGGAATTCGTCCCGTCCGGGGTGGTCCGCATCGCGGAACTGCAGAACGACGAGGACTTCGCCTACATCAAGGTCGAATAGCCGGCCGTCAGTCTGCCGGCGCCGCTTCGCACCCCAGGCGTTACTCCGGGCATCCGGCCCTCCGCCCTTCGGTTCTGCCTTCGGCGGTTCGAAATCCGCTCCCGGCGGATTTGTCCCGCGAGCGGGGGCGGGAGGTCCTCACTGTCAGGGGTGGCGAAGTGCCAGGGCGGTTAGCGTGCAAGTCGTGCGCCGACGAGCTACTGCCTTCGAGGCCGGCCCCTGGCTGGACGGCCTGCGGTCTGTTGCGCCGGGTTGGCGCTATGGAGTGCGGCGGCTTGCCGCCGCTTTGCCTCGCAGGAGGCTCGCCTCCTGCCGCGGAAGCAAGCCGCCGCACTCCATGCGACGTGTGCGCTTTCATCGGGAGGGGTGGCACATCGCGCCAAGGCGGTTAGCGCGGAAGTCGCGCGCCGTGCGCTCCGGATTCCATCGCGCGGTGCGGGCCCCACTTCGCCATTCCTGCCTTGTACCCTACACTTTGCGGTTTCCGGGGATACGGGCCGGCCGTGAATCGCATCTTCCGCTCCACCGCCATCGTCAGCGGCATGACCCTGATCTCAAGGGTGCTCGGCTATCTGCGCGACATGGTGCTGGCGGTGACCTTCGGCGCCGGCGCCAATACCGACGCCTTCTTCGTCGCCTTCCGGATCCCGAACTTCTTCCGTCGCCTGTTTGCCGAGGGGGCATTCTCCCAGGCCTTCGTGCCGGTCTTCGCGGAATACCGGGAGAAGCACGGACGCGTGGCGCTGCGCGACCTGCTGGATCACACCGCGGGCACGATGCTTGCGGTGCTGACGCTGGTGACCGTCCTCGGAGTCCTGGCCGCACCCTGGCTGATCTGGGTCTTCGCGCCCGGTCTTGCGCAGGCTGGGGGGCGCCAGGACCTCGCGGCGCAGATGCTGCGCATCACCTTTCCCTATCTGCTGTTCATCTCCCTGACGGCGATGGCGGCGGGGATCCTGAACAGCATCGGGCGCTTTGCGGTGCCGGCCTTCACGCCGGTGTTTCTGAACCTTGCGCTGATCGCGGCGGCGCTGTGGGTCGCGCCGCTGTTTCCGGAGCCGATCGTGGCACTCGCCTGGGGGGTGTTCGCGGCGGGAATCCTGCAGCTGGCCTTCCAGGTCCCGTTCCTGGTGCGGGCGGGACTGCTGCCCAGGCCCCGCCTGCGCCGGGCGCATGCCGGGGTGCGCAAGATCGTACGCCTGATGCTTCCGGCGATCCTCGGGACCTCGGTGGTGCAGATCAACCTGCTGGTCGACACCCTGATCGCATCCTTCCTGGTTGCGGGCTCGATCTCCTGGCTCTACTTCGGGGATCGTTTCGTCGAGCTGCCGCTGGCGCTGTTCGGGATCGCGATCGCCACCGTGATCCTGCCGCGACTGTCCGGGGAGCACTCGCGTGCCGACCAGGCCGCCTTTGGCCGAACCCTCGACTGGGCCCTGCGCCTCTCGCTGCTGGTGGCCCTGCCGGCCGCCGCCGGCCTGATCGTGCTCGCGGTGCCAATCCTCGCGACGCTGATCCAGTACAACGCCTTCACCGGGAATGACACCCGCATGGCCGCGATGGCGCTGGCGGCCTACGGTATCGGGCTGCCCGCCTTCATCCTGATCAAGGTGCTGGCGCCCGGATTCTTCGCGCGTCAGGACACGAAGACGCCGGTGAAGATCGCGGTGATCGCGATGCTCGCGAACATGGTCCTGAACCTGCTGTTCGTGCTGCCCTGGTACGTGTCCGGCGTGCCCGGCGCCCATGCCGGCCTGGCGCTCGCGACCTCGGCGTCGGCCTACCTCAATGCCGGCCTCCTCTACCGTGGCCTGCGCCGGGAGGGCATCTATCAGCCGGGTCCGCCGCTGCCGCAGTTCCGGGTCGGCCTGTGGTCGGCGCTGGCGGTGATGATCGCGCTGCTCATGCTGCTGGCACCGGAGTGGGACCAGTGGTCGGAATGGGCGGCAAGGCAGCGCGCGCCCGTGCTGTTCGGACTGATCGCCGCGGGTGCGGGGGCCTTCCTCGCGACCCTGTGGCTCGCCGGCCTGCGCCCGCGCCAGTTTCTGCTTCGGGACACGTCCTGACGCCGCGGCGGGGTGGTGGGCCCGCTGCGCTTGGCCCACCCTACGGTGCCGGGTGTCCGTGAGGCTTCGCCGGCTGGGTGGAGCCTCCAACGGGTAGGGTGGGCAAAACGAAGTGTGCCCACCGCAGATCGCCGCGGCCGGGATGGTGGGCCCGCTGCGCTTGGCCCACCCTACGGTGCCGGGTGTCCGTGAGGCTTCGCCGGCTGGGCGGATCCTCCAACGGGTAGGGTGGGCAAAACGAAGTGTACCCACCGCAGATCGCC
>JAABTX010000185.1 GCA_011389655.1 Thioalkalivibrio sp. | reverse complement strand
GTCGTCGATGAGCCGGTCCATCCGTTGAAGGTCACCTGGTGAACCGCTGCAAGCCGGCACCGCGTTCGTTCGACCAGCGGGTTTCACTATCGAGCGATTCATTCCTTGCGACACTAACCCAGATCAGCCCGATTTACCGAATCTGGGCTTAACGTCTTCGGGTGGGCGCATGTCGTGCCTGCGTTCAGGAGGGATTCTCTATGCACAAGGAAGGATTCTCTATGTACAAGACGTACAAAGTTGCACTCTTCTCACTCGCCGTCACGGTCGCGCCGCTCGGCGCGTCCGCGGCGACAATCGCTGTTCAGGGTGGTGGTCCTTACGATGTGACCTCCGACAGTCTGTTTACCGGTATCGTTGAATCGACAGCCGATGGCGCAGGCAGCTACATCCTCGATTTCTTCACCCCGGGGCCAACCGTTGACGCGATCGCCGACGCGGCGGTGACCGAAGCGACCACGAATTCCAGCTTCACCGGCCTGACCATGAGCTGGATCGACGGGCTGAACCTCAACACGCTGGTTTCCGCAGCGGGGGTGGACACGTTGTCCACGTCCTTCAACACGGTTTTCCCTGTTCAGCAACTCAGGTTCGACTGGACGGATTCCGTGAACGAGGCCGGGTTCCGCTTCGACGTGGAAACGACCGTGGCGGCGGTGCCCCTGCCGGCCTCGATCCTGCTGTTCGGTTCCGCCCTCGCGGGCCTCGGCATTTTCGGGCGTCGGCGCAAGTGGGCCGAGGGCGTGACTGCCTGACGCCGCGGATCGGCCAACAAACCCTGCGACATACGTCCGCGCTTCACGCGCGGGCGTTTGTCGTCCAGGCCGGCACATCAGGGCATGCAGTGATCTGACTGGTAAATCCTGCGATGGCTCCCCGAAGCCCCCAGCTCCGAAAGACGAACACACAATATGTCGGAGGACCTCCCCGGACCCGCGCCGCGGCACCCCGAGCCAAAGGCGGGATGGTTTTCCACGCGCGACCGCGGAACGTTCCAGACGCTCTTTCTGGGCATCATCGCCGGGGTGATGGGCCTCGCGGCCCTCGACGCGGCAAGCCTGATCGCGATCCCGACCGTGCTGGCGCTGCTGTGCGCGATCGCTCTCGCGCCCTCGGTGCGGTGGCTGGAGCGCACGGGGGCGCCGGCCTCGCTGTGCGCGGCTGTCGTCGTCGGCGGGGTTCTGCTCGGGACGGGGATCACCGTCTACTCGTTCGCGCCCTCGGCGGAGGCCCTGACCACGCGGGCACCCGCGATCCTGCGCGAGGCCGAATGGCGCGCGCGCCGGATCATATTGGAGGTGTCTCCCTCCTCCGGGGACGGGGCGGGCTTCGGTGTTCCTGACCCGCCCGAATACGGCCTGGTCACCAACCCCGACAATCCCCCCGTGCCCGACACCGAAGGTGGAACGGACGACAAGGCAGATAGCGACGCGGTGGACAAGCTGATGGATGGCGGTCAGCGATTGCTGGCCGACTGGGCGATAGGCGCGCCGCGGGTCGCCGCGGGTGGTGTGTTGTGGGCGATGCTGACATTCTTCCTGCTGCGCGACCGCGTCATGCTGGCGCGACATGGCCTGTCTCCCTGCGTCGCATCTCCGGTCTGATCCTGTGCGCCCGCATCAGCCGCGTCCTGAGCCTCGGTTTCCTCCGGGACCACGACCTCGGGCTGCGCCTCGACGCCGGCATCTGTCGCCTCGGCAGCCTCTTCGGCCTGATCCTGTCCCTCTGCGTCCGTCGGAGCCCGGGCCTCTGCCTCTTCCGGCACCGCCTCGGTCGATGCCGTTGCGTTCGGACTGGATTGAGCAAGCGACGGCAACGGTTGCAGCAGTGACATCGCGGCAAGAATTGCCGTGGTCGATTTCAGTGATCTGTTGGTCATGTCGTTTTCCTCTCAAAGGGTGTTCGGGAGATCCCGGCCAGGCTGCGGCATGCGGAGCCAAGTTCGCCGCGTCGAAAGCGGCGCGGCATTTCTCAGCGGATCAGGTTTCGCCGGGATTTCCTCGACCCTGTTCGGGGCGGCACTCAGGCCTCACTCCCGCGGATTCCGCTGTAATGCGTGAGGCTCGGAACCTGTCGGAACCAGTTCGCCGCCTGAACGTTCGATCCAAGGCAAAGTTAAGTGAAAAGGATCTGCGGCGCGCTGATGCAGGTAAGTGTCGGAGGCCGTAACCAATGCGATAACCCGTTGACGAACGGGCAAACCGACACGATGCCCGTGGACGTTCAATCATCACATCGCTTCAGGACCAATGCGAGAAGCTCGTCAGGGCGTTGGGCAGGTATCCGGCGATGATGATAAACCAAGGATGGTCAAAATGAACCTCTTCCAAACCACAGCCCTTTGCAGCGTTTTCGCGCTGGCCGCAGCCGGCCCGCTGGCCGCGTTGGAAAAAACCCTCTCCGGTGTGGAGGTCACATCCGACCTCAGCTCTTACGAGGAGAACAACGTCCTCAAGTTCTGGCCGACATTGAGTGAGGACCTCGCCACCGCGATCGTCTCGAAACTGAATGTCGACGAGAATGCCGACGCGCCGCGGATCTCGGTCGAGATCAACAAGGTGTCGATCGACGGCGACACGGTCCTGCCCGATTCAGGGGAGTTCAACACGCTCGAGGGCACCGTGACGACACATGAAGGCGGCAATGCAACCGCTTCGGTCTCTCAGGATGAAACCCAGAATGCGCGGCTCGGCAGCTACCCGCTGCGCATGACGGCTGTCAGCGGAGAGCACGAGGTGCCCAAAGGCTGGGTTACCGTCGCTCCGTCACAGGACGATTTCTACAAGGCCCTCATCGATGGCTACGCCACGACAATCGTCGAGCGCATCGAGGAATAAATACTGAAACGGACGCCGGCCCGACATGCGTTGGACCTGCGTTTTTCCAATTCCGGACAGGGTTCCGAAAGGCGAAGACCGGAATGCGTGGCGATTTGCGCCATGCCTGGACGGATATCACCCTGGAGGAGGCTTCCCGAATGACAGATGCTCTCTCGGACGCGGTTCAAGGGGCTGGCAATCTGGCCCGCTCGGCCCTGTCGCTTCAGACGGCCTTGAGCGACCACATTGTCGAAGTGGCCTTGCTGCCGTTCAAGACGCGCAGCCGCGCGACATTGGGCAACACCGTAAATTCCGAGACGGCGAAAGGGAAGCGTGCGGTGCAGGCGGTCATCCGTCGATTGCAGAGCGCATCACCGCCCGCGGTCCCGTCAGCCCGCGGCGCGGGCAGTGGTCAGATGTCGCCCCGGGTCCTGGCGGAGGCGCACTACCTGACCCGCGCGCATCGCAGTGAGGCGGGCGCGCGTGGCTACCGGCTCTATCTGCCTGCCAGTCATCCCGAGAAACCCAAGGGTCTGATCCTGATGCTGCATGGCTGCAACCAGACCCCGGAGGATTTCGCCATCGGCACGCATATGAACGCGCTGGCCGAGACGCATGGTCTGGCGATAGCCTATCCGGCGCAGACCCGGCGGCAGAACCGGGCGGGCTGCTGGAACTGGTTTGAACCCCACAACCAGATGCGCGGCACCGGAGAACCGGCCATTCTCGCCGCGCTGACGCGCAAGCTGATGCGAGAATTCGGTCTGCGCCGCCATGATGTCTTCGTGGCCGGGCTCTCGGCGGGCGGCGCGATGGCGGTGATCCTTGCCGATCTCTACCCGGATGTCTTTGCCGCCGCCGGGGTGCATTCCGGCCT
>JAABTX010000184.1 GCA_011389655.1 Thioalkalivibrio sp. | reverse complement strand
ACGCACGGTTGCGGCATGCTCCTCCGGAACACCCTCCGGGAAGCGCTGACGGACCAGGCCGAAGGCCTGCCGACCCTCCCCTTGCCGGGCCAACCGCCTGGCCTCCCAGACGGCGTGCCACTCGATGAAACGACGGAGCGTTTCTCGGTGTGAGGGTGGACATTCAGCTATCAGCTCGTCGCCGTGACGGATGTGGGGCGAGATCGGGTACGGGGTCGTGCGCCCCTCCGCGAGCTCACTGCCGTCGATGTTGCGCCAGAAATGTGGTTCGAGGATCCGGAAGACGGGCTGCTGCATGATGACCCGTAGGTAGAGGTAGGAGTCCTCGGCGTAGGTGCAGTACGACCGATCGTAGAACCCCCCGAGCGATTCGAACGTCGCTCGCCGGATCATGACCGCACTGGGGGTGAAGAACGCCGTAGCCGCCCGTAGCAGCGCCGGCTCGATGCTTGTCGGACACCTCCAGACGCCCGCTTCGATACCGGGCGCGACACCGTGAGGAGCCGGACTCTCCCAAGACCCCCGGTAGGCAGTCGTCGCCACCATGGCGCAATCCGGGTGCTCGTGCAACGCGCGGAGGTTGGTCTCGAGGAACCCAGGGAGCCAGCGGTCGTCGGCGTCCGGGAAGGCGAGGAAGGGCGCATGACCGAGGCTCGCACCGTAGTTCCTGGCAGGACCCGGTCCGGCGTTGGCCTGGCTGACCAGGCGTATCCGTTCATCCCCCAGGTACTGGCGTACGATCTCCATGGATCGATCACTCGAGCCGTCATCGACGACGATCAGGCGCCAGTTCCCGTGTGTCTGGGCCAGGATCGAGTCGATGGTCCCTGCTATCCACGCTTCCTTGTTGTACAGCGGGACGACGATATCGACAGGGGGAGCGACAGTCTCGTCTTCTACTCCCGATCGCATCGGAACCCCTCTCGGGCCTCACCGCGACAAGCACGTGGGCGGTGGCCTACGCGGTGCGAGCGTATCGGCGCACTCATCCATTCCGAGCCGGGTGTCCCATGGCAGTGCCGCAGCAGCCGATCCGCGGAACGGAACTGCCGAGGCACGTTCGAGGCCTCCCCTACTCAGCTAGCCTCCCGGTGCCGAGGTGTTGGGGGGCTGTCCTACGCCCGTCGCGTGCCGGACCTCAGGTCGGGCCCGGGGCAGCGAGGGGGGAGTCCCGGCCGCCAGTTGACTCCCAGTCGACGGAGCCACGATGAGACTATTCAGAGTGGCGAGCAGGACGCTCGCCCTGCTCGGCCCGGAGCGGCGTTGGCGTTGGGCGGCGCTGGTCCTGATGGCCTTGACCGTCGCCGGTCTCGAGGCGGTCGGCGCGCTCCTGATCTACACCTTGATGAGTCTCGTCGGCGGTCCGGGAAGCGCCGTCGCACTACCACTGGTTGGCGATCTGACCGACGTGTTCCCCGGCACGAGCCAGGAGACCTTGCTCGTCTCCGTCGCCCTAGCCGTCGCCGGGTTCTTCGTGATACGAGGTGTCGTGATCGTCGGCCAGGCCTACGTCCAGGCCAGGCTGGTCAACAACGCAGCAGCGAACCTGTCCGGCCACCTCGTCCGCGGCTACCTAGCGATGCCGTATCTGCTCCACACCCAGCGCAACTCCGCGGAACTGGTCCGCAACTCGGTCGTGTCGGTCAATGCTCTTTCGGTACAGGTGATCCTTCCTCTTGCCAAGATCATCGCCGAGTCCGTTGTCGCGGTCGCCCTCTTCGCTGTCCTCTTCTGGACGTCGCCTCTCGCCACGCTTCTCGCCGCACTGGTCTTCGCGCCACTCATCTGGATCCTGCTGCGAGTCATCCAACCGTTGCTGAAGAAACTCGGTCGTAGGGCCCAGACCGCGAAGACGGAGAGCCTCAAGGCCGTGCAGCAAGCTCTGGGTGGAGTCAGGGACATCAAGCTTCTGGGACGAGAAGCTCACTTCGCCCGGGTCTTCCTGGACCAGCGCCGCGAGTACGCGAAGACCGCATATGTCCGTCAAGCACTCATGGATCTTCCCCGCGCCTTGATCGAGACGACTCTGGTCTTGACCATCGTGGCCGTGTTCGTCATCGCCGTCATCAGAGATGGGGGGACCGAAGGATTGCTCTCCACCTTGGGCGTGTTCGCCTACGCCGGTCTGCGGCTCCAACCGTCCCTACGCGGGGTCGTTCAAGCCCTGAACGAGATGAAGTTCGGGGCTGCGGTCCTCGACGACCTGGAAGAGGACCGCGGACAGGTTGACGAAGCGATCGAACGCGATCGGCATCGCTCGACATCGGAGGCCGAACCGTTCGAACTCCGACGTGAGTTGCGTTTCGACCACGTGGAGTTCGGCTACGACCCGGATGCGAGGCCTGCCCTGCAGGAGGTCGACCTCGTCATCCGCAGAGGTGAGTTCATCGGTATCTGCGGGCCGACCGGCGGCGGTAAGAGCACCCTGGTGGACCTCATCGCTGGACTACTCGAGCCGACAGCAGGTGAGATCCATGTAGACGGTCGGGAGTTGCACGAGCACCGACACGCCTGGTGGCGACAGCTCGGCGTCGTCTCACAGAGCGTCTTCCTGGTCGATGACACGATCCGGAACAACATCGCTCTCGGTCGCCCACCGGGGAAGATCGACGAGGACCGGCTCCGTCGGACCGTCCGGCGCGCGCAACTCGAGGACGTCATCGCCGACCTGCCCGAAGGGCTCGATACGCACGTCGGCGAGCGCGGCATCCGCCTCTCAGGGGGACAACGTCAGCGGATCGCGATCGCCCGCGCGTTCTACAGAGAGCCGTCGGTCCTGATCCTCGACGAGGGAACATCAGCGCTCGACGCAGCGACCGAATCCGCATTGGTTGCGGCGATCGATGAACTGCAGGAGGGCAGGACGCTCATCGCAGTGGCACACCGGATCTCTACGGTACGGCGGGCAGATCGGATCTTCGTCGTTGAAGGTGGACGGATCGTGACGGAGGGGCAGTACTCGGAACTCTTCGAACGCAGTGAACTCTTTCGCGCCCTGGCCCAATAGTGTCGGATTGGACCGGACCCGGTCGCTCTGGCGCCCCATCCAACACGCCGACGCCGCGCAGACGTCGAGACTCGCACGCGGTGACCAGTTAGCGGCCGAGGGGAAACTAGCGGTGGGGTACGCCGAAGGAGCCGCCCAGGACGGAGCGCTGCCTCCTATGGTCGCGGACGTTCGTCGCGCATCCACCTCGGGACGTGCGGACTGGACTGATTCCCGATGATGGGTACAGGGAGCATTGCCTCGACTAGGTGCCGAGAGGACAGAGCAGTAAGAAATTTGCAGTTGCGAAAGGCAGTACAGTGCAAATCTTAGGAACATCAAACAACTTCATCCGGAAGTTGAAGCAATCGATTCGTCGCCGGCAGACACGCTCGGATCCATCCTTCTTTGCCAAGGTGCAGGTCGAGAGGCGAATCGCCGACATATCCGCAGGAATGCTCGATCTGCACCGGAGGGAACTCTGGAGCTTCAACACGAAAAACGGCATGCACGAGCTTGCAGAGCGAATGGATATTCCGGTCCCATCTTTGATCGTTGAGGCTGCTGAGGCCCATGAGATCGAGTGGGATTCGCTTCCAGAGGCATTCGTGATCAAACCCGTGAGTTCGGCAGGTGGGCGAGGCGTTAGGGTGTTAAAGCGTGACGAGTCGGGCTTCGTAGAGGCTGTGTCCGGGCAGCATTGGTCCGTAAGC
>JAABTX010000183.1 GCA_011389655.1 Thioalkalivibrio sp. | reverse complement strand
GTGCAAACCGGGCGTGGCGGATTGGACTGGGCGAGGACCGCTCCGGCGTTCGCGGGGTTGCGGGGGCGGGGTGAGGGATGCATGATTCCCCGGGATGGATGTCTTGGCCCCGGTCGGTGGTATTGGCGGAGTTCCCCGACCGTTCCTGCCGGTTTGCGTTTTAGGAAAAAGTCCGGGCTTGCGGGGTTCGTTTGATTGATCATGAAAGACTCATCCAAGGAGGGGACCCGGTTCGAAGCCGAGGACGAAGAGCGGGCGGAAAAGCTGGTGGCCGGATTTCGGGCGCTGTCCGACGAGGTGGGGAAGGTGATCGTGGGGCAGCAGCAGGTGGTCGAGCAGGTGGTGATCGCGATTTACGCCGGCGGGCACTGCCTGTTGCAGGGAGTTCCGGGCCTGGCGAAGACGATGCTGGTGAGGACGCTGGCGGACTCGATGAGCCTGAGTTTCCGCCGGATACAATTCACGCCCGACCTGATGCCGGCGGACATCACGGGGACGGAGATCATCCAGGAGGATTCGGAGACGGGACGACGGCGGTTGATTTTCCAGCCGGGTCCGATTTTCACGCAGATGTTGCTGGCGGACGAGATCAACCGCACGCCGCCGAAGACGCAGGCGGCCCTGTTGGAAGCCATGCAGGAGCAGCGGGTGACCATCGGTCAGGACACCTACGGGTTGGAGAAGCCGTTTTTCGTGTTGGCCACGCAGAATCCGATCGAGCAGGAGGGAACCTACCCGCTGCCGGAGGCGCAGAAGGATCGGTTCCTGTTCCAGATCAATGTGGGTTATCCGAGCAAGGAGGAGGAGCGGGAGATCCTGCGGCGGACGACGGGGGCGTTCGGTGCGGACGTCAGCCCGGTGCTGGATGGGGAGGATATCCAGATGGCGCACGAATTGATCCGCAAGGTGCCGGTGCCGGATCATGTGACGGACTATGTGCTGGACCTGGTGCGGGCGACGAGGTCGGCCGAGGAGGATGCCAGCGGCTACGTGAAGCGGATGATCGAATGGGGGGCGGGTCCGCGCGCCTGTCAGCACATGATCCTCGGCGGCAAGGTTCACGCGCTCCTGCGGGGGCGAACGCACGTGACGGTGGAGGACGTGCAGGCGCTGGCGCTGCCCACGCTGCGCCACCGGGTGGTGCCGACGTTTCATGCGGAGGCTGAGGGAATCACGGTGGATCACATCATCAATGACCTGCTGTACCAGGTCCTGCCCGGTGAAAGCCAGCGTGTCCTGTGATGATGTTCGGTTCGAGTCATTCCTCGACGGCGGCGGATCTGCAGCGGATCAGCGGCCTGCAGTTGTACGCCCGCAACGTGGTGGAAGGGTTTTGCACCGGGCTGCACGCGTCGCCGCACAAGGGGTTCAGCGTCGAGTTCCGGCAGCATCGGCCGTATGTGCCGGGGGATGAGATCCGCCGGATCGACTGGAAGGTGTTCGCGCGGTCGGACCGCTACTACATCCGCGAATACGAGGAGGAGACGAACCTGGGTTGCCAGCTGGTGCTGGATGCCTCGGGGTCGATGGGCTATCGGGGCACGGCCGACGGGGTGAAATTTGATTATGCGAGGAAGCTGGCGGCCTGCCTGGCGTATCTGATGACGATGCAGCAGGATGCGGTGGGACTGGTGACGTTCGACGATCGGGTGCGGACCTTCATCCCGCAGCGTTCGCGCACGAGTCACCTCGGGGTTCTGGTCGATGCGATGGAGCAAGCAGAGTCGGGACGCGAGACGGCATTGGACGGAAGTTTGATGTCGTTGATTCCGCGTCTGCGGCGACGCGGACTGGTGGTGTTGATCAGTGATTGCTTCGGCGACGTGGAGCCGCTGCTGGGGGCGCTGGGCCACCTGCGGCATCGGGGCAACGAGGTGATCGTGTTCCAGATCTGGGATCGGGATGAGCTGGAGTTTCCCTTCAGCCGCTGGACTCGGTTCGTGGACTTGGAGGACGGGGACCGGGAGCGGCTGGTTGATCCGGCGACGCTTCGAAGGGGTTACCTGGACAACCTGGCGCGTTATCGCGAGCGCCTCGAACGCGGCTGTCGGGGGCACCGGGTGGACCTTGTGCCGCTGGTGACGGACGAGCCGCATGCCGAGGCGCTGGGGCGTTACCTGGCGTGGCGCGTGCGGCGCTGAATTCTGTGTGATGACGTTTCTCAACCTGATCCTGCTGGGTGGTGCGGCGGCGTTTTCGATTCCGCTAATCATTCACCTGTTCAACCGACGTCGACCCCGGGTGGTCGAGTGGGGGGCGATGCATCTGTTGGAAAACGTGATCCGCAAGCACCAGAGGAAGATGCGACTCGAGCAATGGCTGCTGCTGGCGATCCGGATCGCGCTGCCGGTGGTGCTGGCGCTGTTGATGGCGCGGCCGGTGTTGACGGGCATGCAGCGGTTCTTCGGCGAGCAACCGATCTCGACGGTGATTCTCCTGGACGACAGTTACGCGATGCAGGCGGGCGATGCGGCGGGATCACGGTTCGAGCGCGCGCGCGCCGAGGTGCGGCGGATGGTCGAGCAGATGCCGAAAGGTTCGGATGTTTCGATCGTCCCGTTGGCAGGGGACGGGTCGGCGCTGGATGGACCGAGGCGGGCGGGAGTGGCCGACGCGCTCGAGGAACTTCGGCCTCTCGGGCATTCCGTGGAAGCGGCCGCGGCACTGCGTCGCGCGGGAGAAGAGTTTGACCGGATGGATCACGGGGCGCGGGAACTGATCGTGGTGTCGGGCTTCCCGGCATCGGTCTGGCAGCCGCAAGGCGGGGCCGGAGTGGTGGCGGCGGCGGCCGGGTTGGCGGAGTTGGATCCGGCTCCGGCGCTGACGTTGATGCCGGTGACGGCGGGCGGCGAGCAGGGGTTGACGGTGGGGCAAGTGGCCATGTCGTCGCTGATCGTGGGTGCGGGCGAGCAGGTCGTGTTGCGTGCGCAAGTGACGAACCAGGGCTCCACGCGGCGCACGGATGTGCCGGTGAGCCTGATCGTGAACGATCAGCAGGTGGAGAGTCAGCAACTCGACCTGGAGCCGGGACAGATGATGCAGGTTTTGTTCCGCCACCGGTTTGACCAATCCGGCGATCAACGGGTGCGACTGGAACTGGAGGGGGATGCCGTGATGGCGGACAACCGGTTTCACCTGGTGATGCCGGTCTGGGACGAGGTGCCGGTGGTCGTGGTTGATGGGGCACCGGGGCGGAGGGCTCTCGAAGGAGACGCCGATTTTCTCGAGGTGGCCCTGCAACCGTTGCGATCGGCCGATCCGGATTTGAACGACTTGATCCGGTCGCGGGTGGTGACGGCGGATGAGTTCGATGGGGAGTTGTTGGCGGGCGGTGCGAGGGTGGTGGTGCTGGCCAACGTCAAGCGCCTGAATCGGGCACAGGTGGAGGCGCTGGAGGGCTTCGTCGAGGGCGGGGGTGGTCTGATCGTTTTTCCGGGGGATCGGGTCGATCGGAACTTCTACAACGGGCGGTTGTTCAGGGAGGGAGAGGGGCTGTTGCCGGTGGCGCTTGGAGAAGTCGCCGAGCCGGGCGGCGGGTCCGGGGCGACAGCGGATGCGATGCGGATGGAGACACGGGCGTCGGGGCATCCGGCCCTGGAGTATTTCAATGAGCCAGGCAATGGCAGGCTCTCGGATGCCTTGTTCCGGCGCTGGCATCGGCTCGGGCAGCCGGGCGACGACGCCGAGGTGTTCGCGCGGCTGGAGAACGGGGATGGTCTACTGGCCGAGCGCGCCTGGGGCGGTGGCC
>JAABTX010000182.1 GCA_011389655.1 Thioalkalivibrio sp. | reverse complement strand
CGGCACCGCACGGTCCGCACCAAGGGCGCGCTCTCGCAGAAGACGGCGAAGCTCATGGTCGTCAAGCTCGTTCAGGCTGCCGCCAAGACGTGGCGTCGCCTGAAGGGCGCGACCCGGTTGCCAAAGCTCATCGAGGGCGTCACATTCGCCGACGGCGGCGCCAACCGCGACACCGAAACCCGCGCCGCGTGATCAGGCTCCATCACCCAAGATCGGGCATAGCTCCTTTGCGGTCAAAGCCGTTCGCGCCGAGCCGCCCCCCCGAGGGCTGCAGGACCTGTCCGCATGAGACGAGGATGAGGTCCACCTGCGTCGCGCGGGTCTCCGACCGGGCGCAGCGAGCGCGTCCGGTTTATCGTGCAATAGGTTGCGCGGGCGCGGTGCTCGCCCGTTGTGCCGGTCCCGGCGGTTCCTACGTCTGCAGGGACACCGGAGAGAGAGGGGAACAGGATGCAAAGCGAGAAGCTCACCTTTACCGGGCATGGCGGCGACACGCTGGCCGCACGGCTCGATCGCCCGGCGGAGCCGGTGCGCGCGGTCGCCCTCTTTGCGCACTGTTTCACGTGTTCAAAGGATATCGCCGCGGCCCGGAACCTGTCGGGACGGCTGACCGCGGCGGGCTGGGCTGTGCTGCGGTTCGACTTCACGGGTCTTGGCCATTCGCAGGGCGAGTTCGCCAACACCGGCTTCAGGGGCAACATCGGCGATCTGGTCGCGGCGGCCGGGCGCCTGGCCGAGACCGTGGGCGCGCCGCAACTGCTGATCGGCCATTCCCTTGGCGGAGCGGCGGTGCTGGCGGCGGCCCCGCGCCTCGACTCGGTTCGCGCGGTTGCCACCATCGGTGCGCCCGCCGATCCCGATCATGTCCTCGACAACTTCGGCTGCGACCTCGACGCGATCCGGGAGCACGGAGAGGGCGAGGTCACGCTGGGCGGCCGAAAGTTCCGCGTATCCCGGGAGTTCGTTGAGGATGTCGAGGCGGCGACGGTGACCGACGCGCTGGGATCGCTGCACCGCGCCCTGCTGATCCTGCATGCGCCACGCGACATGCAGGTGGGCATCGACAACGCCACCCGCCTGTTCGCCGCTGCGCGCCACCCCAAGAGCTTCGTCTCGCTGGACGATGCGGATCACCTGCTGACCGACGCGGCCGACGCCGGCTATGCCGCCAACGTCATCGCGGCCTGGGCCGAACGCTACGTCACGTTTGCCGAGGAGCCCGCCGACGAGACGCCCGAAGGGGTCGTGCGGGTGCGCGAAGCCGATCCGGAAGGGTTCCTTCAGGATATCCATGCCGGCGGCCGGCACAGGCTGAAGGCGGACGAGCCGGAGGAGCACGGCGGCACCGACCGCGGCCCGTCGCCCTATCAATATGTCTCCGCAGGGCTTGGGGCCTGCACGGCCATGACCATCCGGATGTATGCCCGGCGCAAGGAGTGGGCGCTGACCCACGTGGCCGTCGATGTCTCGCACGATCGCATCCATGCCGAGGACTGCGCGGATTGCGAGACCCGGTCGGGCCGAATTGACCGCTTCCGCCGGATCATCCGGCTGGAGGGAGATCTGGACGAGGATCAGCGAACGCGCCTGCGGGAAATCGCGGACAAGTGCCCCGTGCACCGCACGCTGGAAAACGAGATCCGGATCGAGACGGACCTCGCCTGATCCCTGCCGTTCGGCGCCCCGGCGGGCTGCCCTCAGTAGCCGGTCATTTCGAGATATCCCTCGCCGGGGTGGGTGCCTGAAACGGTCACCGGACCCTCCCAGTATTCGGTCGTGGTCGCGTTCCATGCCTTTGGGTTCAGCGGGCGCGTCCGGATATCCAGGCCCCGCGACGGGATCTCGACGCGCCACCGCGTCGGAACCGTCCGATCCGCGACTTCGGTCGTGGCGATCGGCGTCATCCGGATCTCGCCCGGGGCGAGGCGCGTGCTCTCCCCCTCCGGCGTGATCCAGTTGCCGGTGAGGTAATGGTCTCCCTCGGCCTGGCGCAGGCGATATACCATCAGTTTGGCCTCGCCGGTCAGGTGCAGCGACAGCCAGTCCCACCCCGGCTGATCCTCGGCGAGCGGCTGGCTCGACCATTCGCGGTCCATCCAGCCCCTGCCGGTGACCGTGTGGGCCCGGCCCTCGACCGTCACGTCGCCCGACACCTCGAAGAAGGGCTGACTGGCATAATGCGAGGCCTGCCCCTGGTCCGACTTCACGCTGTAGCCGTCCTCGCCCTGCAGGACCATCGGCCCCTTGGCCACGAGGCGCAGATCGTACGAGAACCCCTCACCCCGCGCCGAAAGGGTCAGCGGCGAGAATGCGGCACCCGTGCTGGTCAGGCCCCACTCGTCGATCCAGGCGCGGAAAGGCTCCGTGTCCACCCCGGCCTGCCCGATGCCGCCGCGTGCCAGTCGTTCGGCATGCAGATGGCGGTCCGCGGTCGTCACGGCGGCGTGTGCCATCCAGACCTGCCGGCTCGCCCAGCCGTCGCCCGCGGGTTCCGGCCGGGTGGCGAAGCGGAACAGCGTCCATTGCGCGCCCATCGCCTTGCCGTCCGCGTCGCGCAGGTTGGCCGTGATGTACCACCACTCGATGCGGAAATCCGGGTGCGCGCCGTGATCCTCGGGAAAGGTGATCTCACTGTCCGGGCGGACCTCGGCATAGCCGTCCGCGTCCTGTCCCATGCCGGCGAAGCCCTGCGCCGTGGCGGACCCCCCGAGCAGAACGAGCAGGAAAATCAGTCGGAGCATCAGCGTTCCTCCGCAAAGATCTTGACCAGCTGCGCGGGCGCCATGCGACGCAGCCGCAGGGCGGGCAGGGCGGCCGCAAGCACCGCCACGACGGCCGTCAGGGCGACGAGACGGGCCCAGTCGCCCGGATAGACGTGCATCGGCAGGCGCCAGCCGAACGCCTCGACGTTGACGACCGCGACCAGAATCCAGGCCACCACGAGACCGAGCGGGATCGCCAGAACCGCGGTCATCAGGGCGAGCAGCAGCGTCTTGAGAACCTCGGCCCGTGCGAGCACGCGCCGCGTCAGCCCCATCGCCCACAGGGGGGCGAGCCCCGGCAGGCGGAGGTCGGCCAGCGTCAGCAGGCTGGCGAACAGCGCGACGCCCGCAACCCCGAGGGTCAGCACGTTCAGCATGGCGGTCACCGCGAAGGTCCGCTCGAATATCTCGGTGGAGCGGACCTTGAGCGCCGCCTGGTCGGTCAGGTCGAGCGGGCCGAGGTCGAACCGGTCCCGCATGGCCGTGACGATGGCGTCGGTCCGCCCCTCGACCACGCGCAAGCCGGTGCCGCCGCGCGTGGCGTCCGGCCAGCGCGCGTGCATCGCCTCGAGCCCGGCAAAGACCTGTCCCTTCGGGTTGCCATAGTCGGGATAGATGCCCGCGACCGTCACTTCCCACGGGCCGGTCGCAGCGGGCAGCGTCAGGGGATCGCCGGGCTGCAGACCGGTCCGATACGAAAGTTGTTCGCTGATCAGCACGGCCTTGCCGGCAGCGACCCGACCCCAGGCTCCGGGCAGCGCCTCGAGGAGCGGCCAGGTCTGGCGATAGGTCGCGTGGTCACGCCGGCCGACGACCTCCGTCGGCCAGCCGTCCACCGTGACTTCCGTTCTCCGTGTCGGCAGAACCGCGGTAATGTCGTCACGTGTCTGCGCCCAGTTCCTGATCGCCGCGGCCTGCGCGTCGTCGCGGGGATCGTAATAGACTTCGGCCGCAAGGCGCTGGTCGATCCACCCCGTGAAGGTGGTGCGAAAGCTCTCGACC
>JAABTX010000181.1 GCA_011389655.1 Thioalkalivibrio sp. | reverse complement strand
GCACCGCGATCTTCAGGATATGCGAGCGGATGATCCGTTGCCGGGGAAGGCCGAAGGCGCGTGCCATGCGCACGTGCGGTTCGCCCATGACCTCGAGCATGGAGGCGCGCACGATCCGCGCTACATAGCCCACCCAGGATATTCCGATGGCGAAGGAGGGCAGGATCAGATGCTCCAACGTGCCCCAGAATCCCTCGCCCGCGCCGATGGCGGGCAGCCAGCGAAGCCAGACGGCGAAGATCAAGACCGCATAGAGCGACATCACGAAGGCG
>JAABTX010000180.1 GCA_011389655.1 Thioalkalivibrio sp. | reverse complement strand
GGCGGGGATGGAGATCGTGCCGACCGAGAAAATCCCGGTGAGCGTATCGAGCCAGGTGTTGCGGCGCATCGCCGAATAGCTGCCCAGCACGATCCCCAGCGCGGCGGACCAAAGGATCGAGACCGAGATCAGGATCAGCGTGTCGGGAAGCTGTTCGAAAACGATGCGCGACACCGAGCGGCCGGTGAACACGTCCACCCCCAGGTCGCCCCGCAGGATGTTCCCGAAAAAGGTGACAAGCTGAACTGGAAGCGACCGGTCCAGACCCATCGCCTCGCGCGTGCGCTCGATCAGTTCGGGCGTGGCTCGCGGGCCGAGGATCATCACCGCAGGATCGCCCGGCACCACATGCATCATCAGTGTAAGGATGGAGACCGCAACCATGATGATCACGACCGACAGAACCAGCCGTTGCGCGGTGTAGAACAGCACTCTCGCAGTCCCCTTCCGGTTCTCAGACGTCGCCGGCGAACTCGATGAAGAGCGGCCGTCCGTCCGGCCGAAGGGCCGGTTGCAGGCCTTCGCGATACATCACCGGCGTGCCTTCATGGGTGATGAACTTGTAAGCGCCGGTCTCTTCCATCAGGTCCTGCATCTCGCGATACATCGCTGCGCGCTTTTCCGTGTCCGTTTCGCTTAGCGCTTCCTGGTGCAGCTTGTCGAACTCGGGGCTCGAGAAGCGTTCCCAGTTCCAGATGCCCACTTGGTCCGTGACGAACCAGCTGGTCGCGTAATACGGGTCCGGCAGCATCGAGAAGCGGTTGAGAACGAGTTGCATGTCCTTCCAGCGGTCACCTTCGCTTTCCATACCGATCGTCCAGAACGAGCCGGAATCCTGCACGTTGATCTGTGTCGGTATGCCGATCTGGGCCAGTTGCGCCTGGATCACCTCGGCCATTGTCTTCCAGACCGTTGAGTTCAGGGCTTCGATGGTCAGCGGCTTGGAAGGCGGGCCGCCGGCAGCTGCGAGGAATTCACGCGCCTTGTCGAGATCACCGTCCTTCGGGACCAACGCGTTCTCGCGATGACCGGGCAGACCCGGCGCGATCATGCCGGTGGCGGGCTGCGCCTCGCCGAAATAGGCGGCGTCGATAATCTGATCGGTGTTGATCGCGTACTGGATGGCCTTCCGCAGATTGATGTCGGACAGGGCCGGGTTGTCCAGATTCATGCCCAACCAGACATAGTAGAGAGAGGGATATTCCTCGATCACCGTGTTTTTCGGCGGGCGGTTGCGATACTGCGCGAGAGAGGAAAGCGTAATTTCCGTATAATCCAGATCGCCGGCTTCGTAGGCACGTTCTGCCGTCTTGGTGTCGTCCATCGGCAGAATGCGAATCTCGTCGAAGCCCGGCGCCTCGCCGGTCCACTGCGGATTGCGCACGAGGTGCACATACTGGTTCGGCTTCCATTCATTGAGGATGTAAGGCCCGGAATAGGCGGGCGGCTGCATCCCGAAACTGCCGCCGTCGCCGGTGGCTTCCATGACCGCTTTCTTGGATACGATATGACCGGTGCCGTAGGGCAGCGTGATGGTCCAGAGCGGCTGGAACGGTTCCTTCAGAACGATGACGCCTTCGTATTTTCCGGTCACGTCCACCCGGTCCAGCGGCCCCCAGTCGCTTTTGACCGGGCTGTCATGCTCGATCACCCGCTCGAACGAGAACTTCACGTCCTCGGCGGTCATCTCGCCATAATCGCCGGTGAACATGATCCCCGGTTTCAGCTTGAAACGGATGTGCGTGTTGTCGACCTGTTCGATGTCTTCGGCGGCTTCAAGTTCCCAGTCCCATTCGCGGCCGGGTTTGTAGCGAATCAGCTTGGAATAGACGCAGTTCATCACATCCACGTTGTAGCCGTTCTGGTAAAACCCAGGATCCAGCGCGTCGATGTCGGCGTAAGAGCTGACGCGCAGCACCTTGCCCGATTGCGCCCAGATGCGTGATCCCAGCGGCATGGTGGTGGCCGCCAGCGTCATGGCGGCGGCCCCCTTGAGCAAACTCCGACGCCCGAGGGCCGGGAAGTCAAAATATGCGTTGTCGGTCATTGTGTCGTCTCCCTGTGCGGCGGTGTCTGCCGCCTCCAATTGGAGGATTCGGTCCCGAAATTTGACCGCCCCATAATGATGATGCGTCGCCGGCTTCAGCGCAAGTTCGCATTGGTCGCCGGACTTCGCGGGTTTTGCATCAAGTTGCGAAGGATCATGCTTTCTCACGCGGGATCTCGCAATCCCATGTCCTCTGATGTGCAATGTGGTCGCCCTCATGCGCGATGAGCCGTGCCCTTATGCGAAAATGGGTCGGAGTGGCGCTGAAATCCGTCTCGGTCAGAGTGGTGATCGACCAATCGTCGCGCGACAGAGCAAAATCCGACACGATCCGCGCGCAGAAAGAGCCCCAATCCCCTTCGTCAAAGCCGTAGGTCTCGACCGTGGCGCCGCCGAATGTCATCCCGCTGTCGGCAATGCGGAAGCTGCCGCCGTCATCGGTGATCTCGATCTGCACCGCGCCGGTGGCAAGGTTTTCCGTCACGGTCCAGTCGGCGTTTGCGGGCCGCAGCGTTTCGGCCTGCATCGGCGCGATGTCCAGCGGCACGCCCAGATCGCGCGGGGGGGGGCCGCTGTCAGGGCCCCGGACCGGCAGGATAAGCCGCGTGTCCGCAGTGTCCAGCGTCAACGTCACCGGTTCGGGGGAGGGCCAGCCTACAGGGAAATAGCTGGTCGAAACGGCCAGCCGCAGCCGGTGGCCGGCGCGGAAGGTCTGCGCAACATGCTTGAAAGGCACGCGGGCGGTGTAGGTTTGTCCCGGGATAAGTTCTTCGGGCGTCTCGTGACTGTCGCGGTGTGTCAGGTTCAACAGGCCATAGCTGACCCGCGTGGCTGCGCCGTCTTGGGCCACGTCGACAAGCCGCACAGCCACCTGCGCCACCTGTCTGTCCACGGCGAAAGTCAGCTCCAGTGCCGCGTCGCCCGCGATCTCCAGCGGTTCGGCGAGCGGCTCCGTTTCGAACACGAGGCTGCCCGCATCGTCGCGCCGCTGGTCCACTGGCTGATCCCCGGGCTTGGCGTAGGAGCACCACTTGCCGCCAGCGATCCCGACGCCCATGGGCGAGCGGATCGTCAACTTGCCCAGCTCTGGCTCCTCGGCTCCCTCAAGGGCGAGCGTACCGTCGGCCCCCAGCCGGAAGGGCGTGCGGTTGACGTTGGACGACGGCCAGGACGGCTCCTCGATCCAGCGGCCGTCGCGGCGTTCATAGTAGCTCGCCGGCTCAGCGTGGTCCTGCATGTAGAGACGCAGCTGCGGCTCATCCATGATTCCTGTCTCGTGGCCCTTTAGCCACTGGTCCCACCAGCGCCGTTCCTCGGCGTGCCAGCCAATGGCGGGGCCGGGCTTGCCAGCATGGGGATATTTGTGCGCCCATGGCCCGACGAGCCCCTTCCTGGGACCTTGCAGCGTTTCCATCAGGCGGAACACTGTGCGGCAATAG
>JAABTX010000179.1 GCA_011389655.1 Thioalkalivibrio sp. | reverse complement strand
GGTCATGGAGATGACCGGCAATCCTTATGCCAAGTTCCTGCATTGCCTACCGGCCTTCCACAACCGCGATACCGAAGTGGGCGAGGCAACGTTCCAGAAATTTGGAATCGACTGCATGGAAGTGACGGACGCGGTCTTTGAATCCCCCGCGTCCGTCGTCTTTGATCAGGCAGAGAACCGGATGCACACGATCAAGGCAGTCCTCGTCGCCACGATGGGCTCCTGAGATGCGCGTGGTGGTGGCCCTTGGCGGCAATGCGCTTTTGCAGCGTGGAGAGCCGATGACGGCGGAAGCGCAGCGCACGAACGTCCGGATCGCGGCGACGGCGCTGGCGGACCTGGCCCGCGATCATCAGATCGTGGTGGCGCACGGCAACGGGCCACAGGTCGGCCTCTTGGCGCTGCAAGGCGCGGCCTACGATCCGGCAAAGCCCTGGCCACTGGATGTGCTGGGCGCAGAAACCGAAGGGATGATCGGCTATCTGATCGAACAGGAGCTGATGAACGCCCTGCCCGAGGGATCGCAATGCGCGACCCTTCTGAGCCGAGTAGAGGTGGACGCGAATGACCCCGCCTTTGCGACCCCAAGCAAGCCCATTGGACCTGTCTACACCGAGGCCGAAGCAAAGCAGGCGGCGCAAGATCATGGCTGGGCCATGGTCACCGAGGAATCCGGCGGCCGCCGTCGCGTCGTTCCCTCGCCGCTACCCCTCAGGATCGTGGGGCTGGACGCCATCAAGGTGCTACTGGGTGCCGGGCACACCGTGATCTGCGCCGGGGGCGGTGGCATTCCCGTCATGCGGAACGCAGATGGAGAGATGATGGGCGTGGAGGCGGTCATCGACAAGGATCGGACATCGGCCTTGCTGGCCTTGGGTATCGAAGCGGACGCACTCCTGCTGCTGACCGATGTGCCGGCGGTCTACCGTCACTATGGCAGCGAGGATCAGACTGCGATTGGCAAAGCAACACCCGAGACTTTCGAAGATATTGAGTTCGCGCCTGGGTCGATGGGTCCGAAGGTCGGCGCTGCCATTGCCTTTGTCCAGGCCAGTGGCAAGCTTGCCGGCATCGGCCAATTGACAGACGCCCGCGCGATTTTGGAGGGCCGGGCAGGAACACGCGTCCTGCCGGACAAGGCGAAGTCCCGCCGAAACAACAACCCCGGTCCCAAAACATCCGGTTTCACGGGTGCAGACCAACCTGTATCAGTGTGGCTTGATGACGGTGGTGCGATAGTCTGAAGGTTCACCGGATATCGGTGGACATGTACCAGTCCGAGTAAGCTTGAGACACGCGGGGCAAGCCGTCCCCTCGTCCCCATGTCCTGCGTGTTTCTCGTTTCCGGACCGTCCACGAAAGGACAATCCAATGACACCCGAAACCAACAAATCCACGAACGTCGCCGACAAGATGAAGACCGTGAAGGCCGCGTGGGACAAGGCGCCAGCAGGCCCCAAGAAAGATGCGGCGCTGAAGCATTACCAGGCGGCTGAGAAGGCCCACACGGCCAAGAACGACGCCGACACACACAAGTCCCTCGACGCTGCAACACACGCTCTCGCGTAACGAGACGACATATCTGCCCGGCAATGCAAGCCGGGCAGACGTACACGGGGAACCGATCCAGGAGTTCCCACTCAAACCCTCACAGCCATTTCATGAAGACCTGATTAAAAAGACTTTTGGCTGGCCGGTCTTTTTAGCCGGGCCGCCCGGCATCTATTTGCCGACGCTCATGGGCAATTCGGACCGCCAAGCATCATTTCACCGCTGCCACGCATTGGGATAGCTGGGCCATCTCGTGGAGTGGGTTTGGCGACGCAACAGGATTCAATTCCATAGGCTGATCAGGGTTAGTGCGGCTCTTGAGACAACAGGCGATAAAGACTCAATCGCCGGGTTCGGAACATGGCACTACGTCATCTTCTGAAAAGGCTCGTTCCAAAAAGGACAATTTCCATGATCAGAATTACTGGAATTATCTCTGCCGCAACCATCATCACCTTGGCCGGCTGCACCTACCCCGATGGCACGGCGAACCAACCGGCAACGGGAGCGGTTATCGGTGGTGTGACAGGGGCGGCCATTGGAAACGCCATTGGGGATGACACGCGGTCCACCATCATCGGCGGCGCGATCGGCGCAGCAGTCGGAGGTGCCATCGGGGCGAACATAGCCCAACAGGAACGTGAGTTGAATCAACAACTGGCGGGCAGCGGCGCGGTCATCACCAACACCGGCAGCCAGCTGCGTGTTATTCTACCCGAGGGTGTAACCTTCTCGACAGGGTCCTCCATGGTAGCGTCAAGTTTCCTGCCCGCCCTGCGCGAGGTCGCCCGCTCGCTGAACGCACATCCGAACTCGACCGTCCGTGTCGTGGGTCATACCGACAACGTCGGCTCTGCCGCCTATAACCAACAGCTGAGCCAAGATCGGGCATTGGCCGTTGCTCGTATCCTGATCAGGGACGGCGTGTCCTCGTCGCGGATTACCTATTCCGGACGGGCCTATAACGAGCCGATCACGACGAATGCCACAGCTGCCGGCCGGGCGCAGAACCGTCGCGTCGAAATCGTGATCACGCCCACGCGCTGACCGGCATCAATGCGAAAGCACGGCAGAGCCAGCAGCATAAATCGTGGTCGCAACGGATTTGGCGACCACCTACCTTCGGAAAGGAAAACGGAATGGACAAGGATCGGGTGATTGGCACCGCCAAGGTGGTCAAGGGCAAAGTCAAGGTTGCAGTCGGCAAGGTGATTGGCGACGCCAAGCTCGAAGGGGAGGGCAAAGCCGAAAAGGTCGAGGGCAAAGTCCAAAACGCTGTCGGCAGTATCAAGGATACGATCCATGACGCCTAGAACCCCAGTGCTTCGCGCGCCCACCCATTTGCAGGCTATGGTTCAGGCTGCGTGGTCTCCTGGCGGCCACGACGGTTCCGCCTTGCACGAGAGCGCCACGTGCCAGCGAGGAAAATTCCGATGAGCCGCAGTTTTCTTCTCGTCTTGATCGGTGTCCTCGCCGTTTGCGCGGTGGTGGCAGGCTATCTCTACTATCAGGAACGCCAAAGCGGCATCGACATCAAGATCGACGAGCATGGCGTGACCATCGACGGAAACTGAACTGTCTGCCCCGGCGGCGGATATGTCACCAGCGGGGCTGCTCGCCGCGCAAGCGGTGCCCCACCCAAGGAGAATGCGCTATGTCACTCGGTACCATCCTGATCATCATTCTTGTCATATTTCTTCTCGGTGGGTTCAGCGGGCGCTTCGGCGGCTATGGCTATGGCTTTGGTCATGCCGGAACCGGTGTTCTTGGCACGACTCTTCTCATCGTGGTCATCCTGATACTGTTGGGTCGCATCTGACAGCAGGCCAACGCGGCCCCCCTTCAACGGAGAAATGGCCCTTTCTGGTCCATGTAAGACGGATCAAACTGCGCGAAATCGACCAGTTGATCATGGTCATCGAACGCGACGAACCCGTCCCGAAACGTGACCATTCCTGCTTCGCGCAACTGCCTCAACACCCGGTTGACGTGGACGGCACTCAGCCCAAGCGCGTCGGCCAGAAGGTATTGCGTCAGCGGACAGGCATAGCCGTCCTTGCTCCCCAATCCGACCAAGGCAAGCCGGTCGCCAAGCTCCAGCAGGAAATGCGCCATGCGTTCGGCCGCATCGCGGCGCCCCAAATCCACCAGATGCTCGACCACCATCGCCTCGTCCCGAGACGCGGCCCACAGAACCGCGGTGGCCAGCCGGGGCGTTTG
>JAABTX010000178.1 GCA_011389655.1 Thioalkalivibrio sp. | reverse complement strand
ACGACGAGATCAGCGAGGCGCTGCTGTCGCGGGCCGAGCGCGCGGGCTTCGAGGTGCTGGTGCTGACGGTCGACGTGGCGCTGCCCGGCCGCCGCTGGCGCGACCTGCGCAACGGCTTTCGCCTGCCGATGCCGATGGGGCCGCGCTTTCTTGCGCAGCTCGCCGCCCGGCCCGCATGGTTGGCGGCCTCCGCGGGACGGCTGGTGCCGAAGATCGTCAACTTCGAGGACTACGCGCCCTCGGGCGGAGCGCAGTCGCTGGCACAGTTCATGGCCGCGCAGATCTCTCCCGAAATCGACCTCGACGCGGTTGCGCGGCTGCGTGACCGGTGGAAAGGGCCCTTTGTCGTCAAGGGCATCCTGCATCCGCAGGACGCGGTGGACCTCGCCGGTCTCGGCGTGGACGGCATGATCGTCTCGAACCACGGCGGACGGCAACTCGACAGCGCGCCGGCCACGATCGATGCCTTGCCTGCGGTCGCCGAGGCCGCGGGCGACCGGCTGACCGTCATGATGGACGGCGGCATACGCACCGGAGAGGACATCGCCAAGGCACTTGCATCCGGCGCACGCTTTGTCTTCGGGGGGCGGCCGTTCCTTTATGCGGTCGCAGCAACGGGAAGCGCGGCCAGTGCGGTCACTCTGCTTCGCGACGAGTTCGACCGGGCAATCGGCCAGCTGGGATGCCGCTCCCCGCTGGAGATCGATCGGACCCAGCTGTTCCGCAACAGACATTCGATTGATTGACCAGGCTGCCGGGCCAGCGATGCGGAAGGAATTTCCGCGCGTGTGCCCGGTTTCGCGAATCGCGAAATCTGCCATCGCAGGCCGGCGTTGCTGCCCGGAGGTCGCCAAAATACGCTCAGGGATCAGCCGCGGCATGGGGCCTGAACCGGATCCGGAGGGTGCCGCCCAATCTGCTGATCGGTCCTGATGGTGTTGCCGCAAGCGTTTGCACGGCATCGGACCGTGTCTGCCGGACTGTCCCCCGATCCCTCTCGGAGGACGGCTGCGGAAGGATGGAGAACATTACAAGTACGAGTGCATCGTGCCTTTTCCTGTCGAAAACATAACGGGGAGCAAACAATGAAGCGACGCACCTTCCTGAAGAGTTCCGGCCTGGCCGGAGTGGCATTCACCGCTTCGGCGCCGGCCGTGATCGCGCAATCCGGCGTGCGTTGGCGGCTTGCGCACAGTTTTCCGCGATCGCTGGACACGGTGTTCGGCGGCGCCGAGATATTCGCGGCACTCGTGCGCGACATGACTGGCGGCAAGTTCGAGATCTCGGTGCACGGTCCGGGCGAACTGGTGCCGCCGTTCGGCGTGCTGGACGCCGCTCAGAACGGCACCGTGGAATGCACGCATACGGCATCGAATTTCTTTGCCGGCAAGGACGAGACCTTCGCGTTGAACGGCATTCCGTTCGGCATGAACTCGCGGCAGCTTCTGGCCTGGCAATTCGAGGGCAACGGCCTCGAGTTGATGCGCGACTTCTACGCCGACTACAATGTCATCAACTTCCCGATGGGCAACACGGGTGCCCAGATGGGCGGTTGGTATCGCGAGGAGATCGGCGGGCTCGACGACATCAAGGGATTGAAGCTGCGGGTCTCGGGGCTGCTTTCGGGCCGGGTCTACGAGCGTCTCGGGATGGTGCCGCAGAGCATTCCCGGCGGCGAGATCTACCAGTCCCTGGAGAAAGGGACGATCGACGCCGTCGAGCTTTCGGGGCCCTATGACGACGAGAAACTCGGCTTCCACAAGGTGGCAAGGAACTACTATTTTCCGGGCTGGCACGACGGTAGCCCGCAGATCGATCTTTTCGTCAACCTCGACGCCTACAATGCTCTTCCGGACGACTACAAGGAGATCGTCGCCGCCGCCGCCTCGCAGGCGCATCTGCGCGTGCAGGCGCGCTACGACGTGCTGAACCCGCCGGCGCTGCGCCGGCTGGTCGCCGGAGGCGCGGTGCTGCGCCGGTTCCCCGCCGAGATCATCGAGGCCGCCCTGAGGGAAGCGCAGGACGTCTACGCCGAGATCGCCGCCAGCAATCCGCGCTTCGCGGCGGTGTTCGAAGACTACCGCTCTTTCCAGCAGGATCAGGATCTCTGGTTCAGCGTTGCCGAGGCAAGCCTCGATCGCATCAACCAGGCACGTCGATGAGAGATGCGGCCCGATGCGGTTCCTGATGGCAGTCTCGGACATTATCGACCGCATCGGTGCCGCCCTGAACCGCGTCGTGCGCTGGTTGATCCTGCTTGCGATCTTCATAAGCGCAGCCAACGCCCTGTCGCGGAAGCTGCTGCAGTTCAGCTCGAACGGGCTTCTGGAAGTGCAGTGGTACCTGTTCGCGGCCGTGTTCATGCTGAGCGCCGGGTACGTGTTCCTGAAGAACGACCATGTGCGGGTGGACGTGCTGTCGCAGCACCTGAGCGCGCGGACTCGGGCCTGGATCGACCTGGCGGGAATCGTGCTGTTTCTGTTTCCGTTCTGCGTGTTTCTGATCTGGCAGTCCTGGCCCCTGGTCGCAGGCGCATGGGCCAGCGGCGAGACCTCGCCGAACGCCGGGGGGCTGATCCGCTGGCCCGTTTACGCGCTCGTTCCGCTGGGGATCGGGATGCTGCTTCTGCAGTCGGTTTCAGAGATGATCAAGCGCGCGGCATTCCTGTCGGGCCATCGTGGCGATCCGTTCTCCCGTGTCGACGTCTCGGGTGCGGTCGAACGAAGCGCGCGATAGGCGGCGGCCGGGGGCGGCAGGACGATGGAATGGGTCGCCGGGCAATTTGTCCCCCTGATGTTCACCGGGCTTTTCGTCCTGCTCCTGACCGGTTTCCCGGTCGCCTTCGTGTTGAGCGCGGTCGGCATCCTGTTCGGTCTGGTCGGCATCTGGTTCGAGATCTTTCCGTCCGCCATCCTGCAGGCAATGCCGCTCAGGATCGTCGGGATCATGCAGAACGAGACCATCCTGGCGGTGCCGTTCTTCACCTTCATGGGCATCGTGCTCGAGAAGTCGGGGATTGCCGAGGATCTGCTCGAGACTGCCGGACAGGTTTTCGGGCCACTCCGCGGCGGACTTGCGATTTCGGTGGTCGTCGTCGGCGCGCTGCTGGCGGCGACCACCGGGGTCATCTCGGCCGCGGTGATCTCGATGGGCTTGATCTCCTTGCCGGTGATGCTGCGCTACGGCTACAATCGGAACATGGCGACCGGCGTGATCATGGCGTCCGGATCGCTGGCGCAGATCATCCCGCCCTCGGTGGTGTTGATCGTGCTGGCCGACCAGTTGGGGCTGTCGGTCGGCGACATGTATGCAGGCGCCGTGCTGCCTGGCCTGCTGCTTGTCGCGCTTTATGCCCTCTTCATCTGTCTCGTGGCCTTGTTCCGGCCGGCCTGGGTGCCGGCGCTTCCCCCCGAGGCGCGTGGCGAAGGGGGGTATCGGTCGCTTCTCGTCCTGTGCCTGGTTTCGGCGACGGCGGCACTGGCCTTGGGCCTGACGGTCGACCGGAGCTTTCCGGCGCTGGCCGGGCAGGACACGGGCGAAGCGATCGTCCTCTCCGTGGCGGTCGGCGCGGTCGTGGCTCTGCTGCTTCTTGGCGCGGACCGCCTGCTGCGGCTCGGTCTTCTTTCCGCGCTCGCCGGGCGCGTCACCGTCATGCTGGTGCCGCCGCTGGTGCTGATCTTCCTGGTTCTGGGCACGATATTCCTGGGCCTCGCAACGCCGACCGAGGGCGGTGCCATGGGGGCGATCGGCGCGCTCGTCCTGGCGAGGCTCC
>JAABTX010000177.1 GCA_011389655.1 Thioalkalivibrio sp. | reverse complement strand
GATGCTGGATGCCCGATCGGTATAGCGCCGGACGTTCAGGTTCTGATCCAGGAACAGGATGGCGATCTCGATGCTGTTCAGCACGTTCTGCATATCGCTCTGGGCGAGCGCGAGGGCGTCGAGCTTGGCCTGCAGCTCGGCGTTGATCGTCTGCAGTTCCTCGTTCATGGACTGCATCTCTTCCTTCGAGCTGTTCAATTCCTCATTGGTCGACTGCAGCTCCTCGTTAGCGGATTGCAGTTCCTCGTTGGCAGACTGCAACTCTTCCCGGGACGCGCGCGCCTCCTCGCGCAAGGACTCAATCTCGGCCCGGTACTGTTGCAGCTCGGCGACATCAGGCGACGGCTCTGCGTCCTTGAGCCTGTGCCGCCCGCGTCCAGCCGTGCCCGGGGCCAGATCACGGAACACGATCATCGTCATGCCGCGCAGGGGGGGTGCCTCATGAAATGCCTGCACAGTGACATCCACGCGCTGCACACCGCTCGGTGTGGACAGTTCCAGGCTGTGCAGATGCAGGGGCTCGTTCTGTGTGGCGGCCTTCTTCAGCGCGCCAGCCAGGGGCGCACGCAGGCCTTCCCGGGCCATTGCGAAGATATTCCAGTTGGCCTTGCCGGCGGCCGGCTCGAGGTACTTTCCGGTGCGGCCGCTGATGTAGACGATGTCCCCGTCGCCGTTGAGCACGACCGCCGCCGGCGCGTACACCTGCAGCAGCACCTGATCAGCCGCCGCCTGCAGCACATCGGTGGGTCGTGCGGGAACCTCGGGTGGGGGCACGGCGTGCTCCTTGGTCGGACCGGACAGGGGCGGGAACGATTTCAGCAGGAAATCGGGCCCGCCCTTGAGGGCGTGATCCTGGCGCAGGTAGAGCCGCAGCCGGGACTCGATCGGGGTAAACAAGTGGCTGAACCGCCCAACGGTTTCCGAATTCCCAAGGAACAGCACGCCCCCCGGGCGCAGACTGTAGTGGAGCAGGGGCAGTACCCTGCGTTGTAACACGGGCCCGAAGTAGATCAGCAGATTGCGGCAGACCACCAGGTCGAGTTTGGTGAAGGGCGGATCAAGCACCACGTCGTGCTGGGCGAACAGCACCATGTCCCGGATATCCTGGTTGATCTGGTAATGGTCTTCATGGGTGCTGAAGAAGCGGGCCAGCCTCGGGGGGGATACGTCGTCACGGATCGAAGGCGGATACTGGCCCCGGCGCGCCACCGCAATCGCGTCCGGGCTCAGATCCGATGCGAAGATCTGAAGCGTGAAGGCATGCGGCTGCGACCGCTCCACGACCTCGCTGAAGACCATGGCCAGCGAATAGGCCTCCTCGCCGGTCGAGCAACCGATCACCCAGGCGCGCAGCCTGTGGTCCCCCTCCTTCCGCCGCGCCAGGAGTTCCGGCAGGACCACCTCCGCCAAATGCTCCCAGGCCTCGGGATCGCGGAAGAAACGGGTCACACCGATCAGCAGTTCCTTGAACAGCAGGTCGCCCTCCTGCGCGTTGTGCTCGAGGAACTCTGCATACTCTTCCAGCGCGGAGATGCCATGGATGGCCATGCGCCGTTCCGCCCGGCGGCGGAGGGTGCTGGGCTTGTACAGCGAAAAGTCATGGCGGGTCCGGCGCTGCAGCAGGGCGACGATGCGTTGCAGCGGGGAGGAGGTCGCCAGGGATGGCGTCTCGGCCGTGACGTCGCGCGAGTCCGGCACCTGGGCCACGACGGCCAGAATGCGGGACGGCAGCTCGCCCGGCGGTCCGACGATATCGGCGCAGCCCGCCTCGATCGCGCTTCTGGGCATCGAATCGAACTGCGCCGATTCGGGGTTCTGCACCGCGGTCAGACCACCCACGCCCTTGATCGCCTGCAGGCCCAGTGTGCCATCCGAGCCCATGCCGGAGAGCACCACCCCGATGGCACGCTCGCCCTGTCCGCTGGCCAGCGACGAGAACAGGACGTTGATCGGCAGGCGCATGCCCCGTGGCTCCGCAGGTGCGGCCAGGTGCAGCATGCCGTCGCCCACGGTGAGTTCCGTATTCGGGGGGATCACGTACACGCGGTTGGGTTGGATGCGCATGTCCTGTTCGGCCGCGTGCACCGGCATGACGGTGACCCGTTGCAGCAGCTCGGGCAGCAGCGCCTTCTGCGTGGGGTCGAGATGCTGCACCACGACACAAGCGACGCCACTGTCGGGCGGTATCTCTTGCAGGAACTGCTCCAGCGCGACCAAACCGCCGGCCGAGGCGCCGATACCCATGATGCGCGTTGCCGCCGGAGGGTTTGGAAGGGGGCTGCCACCCATGCCTCAACCGCTCCCGCGTGCACTCACGCCGGCGACGGCTCGCAGCTCGAGACGATCATCAGCACGGCCTCGCCGCCCGGGGCCAGGCTTGCGGTGATTCGTAATGCCTCCGGGCCGTTTCCCCGATCGCTCGATGCAACCTCGCAGCAGCCACCCTGGGCGCCTTCGCGCAACGCCTCGATCAACCCGAGGACCGCCGGTCGGCTGTCGCGCGCGAAGAACGGAGAGATGGGCTGGCCTGCGAGTCCGTCCGATCCGGTGCCGAGCAGTTCGGCTCCGGCTCGGTTGCCTTCCAGGACCTGACCATCGAGCCCGACCACCAGGTAACCCACCGGCGCGAAGTCATAGAGGCCCCGGTAATGGGCCAGGGCCTCGGCCAGTTCCTGCTGATCGGCTTCGAGCTGGGCGTGCTGCAGATCCAGTTCCACCTGGTGCGTCTGGAGTTCACTCAGCAGCTTGAGCGCATCCGCCGCGGTATCGGGGGCGCTGGCCAGTCTGTAAAGGAGCGCCAGAGTATCCGCTCCAACCGCCCAGCCACGGGTGGGTGGGGCCGAGCCCTGTCGGAGCCGAGCTTCGGCATCCAGGCGCAATTGCGCCTGCTTCTCGAACTCGGGATTCAGATTCCGCATGGGTCCTCCGTTTACAGCCTTCGAAGGGTCGCACCCTCCGTGCCGGCATCATGGCCCGAACCCCGGAGGTCCGTTTCCCGGCGGGGCCGGTGCCGCGGGAACCCGCGCCCACCCGGACCACGCCCGGGAGACTGCAGCGGCGCGGCGTCCCGGCAACACCTCCGGACCGTCCAGGTCAGGCAGAATCCTTGACGTCCTTCTTCAGGTTGCCATATCCGGCCTGGATCTTCCCGCCGGCCTTCTGAATCCTTCCCCTGTGTTCGAGTTCCCGGTCGCCGACGGCCTTGCCGGTGGCCTGCTTCACTTTGCCCTTCACCTCTTCGGCGCGGCCTTCGACCTGGTCCTTGTTCATGCGCTTCTCCTGATAACGGATGACGATAAAGGGGTCGCGTTCGGGGTATCCCACCCGCTGGTCAGTCACTGGCGTCCTCAATGCTGTCACCAGCGTCTTCGATCGACTCGCCGGCTTCGTCCACGGCGTCGTCGACGTTCTCGCCGGCCTTCTCGGCCGGACCCTGCTCGCAGCCGGCCAGTGAGACGAGCAGCAGACCCGAGATCAGGGCGGTACCCGTCAGTGTTTGGAATTTCGTCATTGTCTTCCTCCTGGTGATGATTGCTTCCGGAGTTTGGAGCAACCGCGTTGACTGGAATCAGGCTACGGCAGCCCATTCCCCATGTCCGTCTGCTACCGAACATAACCTGTGGTCAGGACCAGGCCCGCCCAGGGGTCCGTGAATCCGGCCTCTCTGTGCGGCGCCGCACCGACGCGACCCTCGGCCGCGCATATCATGATCCGTGAAACACCGGGTTTGGAAGTCCATCGCCGGACCCGTCCATACAGAGGAGAAGCTCATGTATAAGATCATCTA
>JAABTX010000019.1 GCA_011389655.1 Thioalkalivibrio sp. | reverse complement strand
ACCCTGGAGGGCTATGCCTGGAAGGGCGCGGTGCAGGTATTCGGGGTGGTGGATTCGATCCGGTCCGGCAGGCATCGCTCGAGCTTCTCGCGGTACCAGTACCCCTCGAAGCTGCCGCGTCGGGTCCAGGCGCGCATGATCGAGGCGGCGCGCAGGCTGATCCGGGCCATCGACTATGAGGGCGCGCCCTTCAACATCGAGTTCTTCTGGGACCACAGGAACGATCGCATCTGGCTGCTGGAGGTCAACTCGCGGATCTCGAAATCCCATTCGCCGCTGTTCCTGATGGTCGATGGTGCGACCAATCAGAAGGTGGCTCTGGATCTCGCGCTGGGCCGGCAGCCGCAAATCCCCTACCGCCAGGGACGCCACAAGCTGGCCGGGAAGTTCATGGTGCGCCTCTTCAAGGACAAGATCGGCGATGGTGTCGTCGAGGCGGTCCCCAGCCAGGAGGACCTCGACCGGATCGCCGAGGCCTATCCGGAGGCGCGCGTGGATCTGCTGGTCAAGGAGGGCACGCGCCTGGGCGATCTGTCGTTCCAGGACAGCTACAGTTACGAGATCGCGGTGGTGTTTCTCGGCGCCGACCGTCAGAAGCAACTGCTGGACCGCTTCAAGAGGGTTGAGGAATTCCTCAAATTCGATATCCGTCCGACCTCCGGGCGCGCGGACTGAACATTGCAGGCATCTTTCCCGGTGGGGACATCTAGGAACAAGCCGCGAGCCCGGTTGCCTATGATTCAGGGATGCCGCGAGCATCCGATACGGCGATGCCGCCGTCTGCGCGAGGGCCGCAATCGAGGGCTTGATCTTGTCGATCGTCACTGCCACGCGCTCTGCAGCCGCCGGTGTCGGGATTCCCTGCAGCCTCGGATCGTGGTTCCGCGTTCGCTGTCGCCGCCCGGAAGGGCGGGTGCGCACCGCAGGGCGCCCGGAGGCGGACCGTCGTCGGTCGAATGACCGGCCATTCATGGTTGCCACGGAGGTATGAACGCATGAACCGCGCAGATCGAGAGGCACCGGTCACGGCCTGTGATCAGGAGCTGGCCCTGTTCACCGACCTCTACGAACTCACGATGCTCCAGGCCTACGTGGAGGAGGACATGCACGAATCAGCCGTGTTCAGCCTCTTCGTGCGCAGGGTGCCGCCGGGGCGCAACTACCTGCTGGCCTGCGGTCTCGATTCGCTGCTCGGCCAGTTGGAGGATCTTCGCTTCGAGCAGAGGGATCTCGATTATCTGGCATCACTGGGTCTCTTCTCCGACCGGTTCCTGGGCTGGCTCGCGGATATGCGATTCACCGGTGACGTGTACGCGGTGAAGGAGGGCACACCGGTGTTCGCCAACGAGTCGATCCTCGAGATCGTCGCGCCGCTGCCGGAGGCGCAACTCGTCGAGACCCTGGTGATGAACCAGATCCACCTGCAGACCGTTCTGGCCACGAAGGCCGCGCGGCTGGTGAGCGCGGCGGCGGGGCGTCCGGTCCTCGACTTCGGTGCCCGACGCATCCACGGCCTGGACGCCGCGATCAAGGGTGCCCGGGCCTTCCATATCGCCGGCGTTGCGGGAACCTCCAACGTGCTGGCGGGGCGGATCTACGGGGTTCCGGTGCGCGGCACCATGGCACACAGCTACATCCAGGCCCATGGCACGGAGTACGAGGCCTTCGAGGCCTTTACCCGCCTGTATCCCGACACCGTGCTGCTGGTCGATACCTACGACACGCTGGAGGGGGTCCGGCGGGTGGCGGACCTGCGGGACCAACTCGGTGAGCAGTTCCGGGTCGGCGCGGTGCGCCTGGACTCCGGCGATCTGGACGCGCTGTCCCGGGAGGCCCGGCGCATCCTGGATTCCGCCGGCCTCGACGGCGTCGAGGTCTTCGCCAGTGGCGGCCTGGATGAACACGAGATTCAGCGCCTGGTCTCGGCGGGCGCCCCGATCGATGGTTTCGGTGTGGGCACGAGCATGGGGGTTTCCAGTGACGCTCCCGATCTCGATATCGCCTACAAGCTCGCGGAGTACGCGGGGCAGGGGCGGTTGAAGCTCTCATCCGGCAAGCCCATCCTGCCCGGGCGCAAGCAGGTGTTTCGCGAACAGCGCGACGGCATCTTCACGGGCGACGTGATCGGACGCCATGACGAGGACGGACCGGGCGAACCGCAGCTTGCAAAGGTCATGGAACAGGGCCAACGCCTGAACAGCCACGAGCGCGACCTCAACCGCCTGCGCGAGCATGCGGCCGCCTCGGTGGCAGGATTGCCACAGGCGGTCCGTGCAATCGCGACAGCTGAACCCCCGTACCCTGTGCGCGTGAGTGACGCCCTGGCCGAGCATCAGCGCGCGGTCCGCGAGGCCGTCGCGGGCGAGGGATGAGAGACGGGGGACGGGGGACAGAGCGGCGCACCGGGGACAGATCGGCAAATCTGTCCCCGGTGCTGGCCTGCAAGCGGGACAGTAGGGCGGTGGTGCGCGACTTTCACATTGACGAAGGAGGAGAGCCATGACAGCCCCGGAATTCCAGAACGGCGATGCCCTGATGCTCATCGACCTGCAGAACGATTTCTGTCCGGGTGGCGAGTTGCCCATTGAGGGTGGTGACGAGGTGGTGGAGGCCGTGAACCCCTGGATCGAAGGGGCACAGGCCGCTGGCATTCCCGTGTTCGCGTCGCGGGACTGGCATCCGCAGGAACATATCAGCTTCAAGGCGCAGGGTGGCGAATGGCCGCCTCACTGTGTACAGGACACGGACGGGGCCGCGTTCCACCCGCGGCTCCGGCTGCCCACGGATACGGTCAAGGTGACCAAGGGCGTACGCTTCGATCAGGATCAGAACTCCGCGTTCGACCAGACCGGGCTCGCCGATGAGCTGCGCCGCCGTGGCGTCTCGCGCATCTGGATCGCGGGGCTGGCTCAGGACGTCTGCGTGGAGGCCACCGCGCTGGACGCAAGGCAGGAAGGCTTCGCGGTCATGCTGTTCGCACGGGGAACACGCCCGGTCAGCGCCGAAGGCGGACGCAAGGCGCTCGAGCGAATGCGCGAGGCCGGGGTGGAGGTGGTGACCGGTGGCTGACACGTCCACGATGCCGGTGCGGCTCATCGGCCTGGACGAGGTGGTAGAGGCCTGCGATCGGGTGGCGCGGGCCCTGCGCGGTGCGGATGTGGAAGTGGACACGGTGGTGGCCATTGCGCGGGGTGGCTTCATGCCCGCACGGTTTCTCTGCGACTTTCTGGATATCTCGCGACTGCTGAGCATCCAGATCGGCCACTACGAGGCCGGTGCGCAGTCTGCCGGGGGGGTGACAGTGGAATACCCGCTCGGTGGAGACATCGACGGTCGGCGGGTGCTACTGGTGGACGATGTCAACGACAGCGGTGATACACTGCAGGCGGCCCTTGCCTATCTGGGTGACCAGGCGCCCGCCGAGCTGCACAGTGCCGTTCTCCACGAAAAATCCACCACCATCCGTCGCGCCGACTTCAAGGCCGAGATGATGCGGGAGTGGCGCTGGGTGTTGTATCCCTGGGCCGTGGTGGAGGACGTGGGACAGTTCATCCGGGACATGGACCCGATTCCCAAGTCCCGGCAGGCCATTCACGACGCACTGCGGGAACGCCACGAGCTGGTCCTGGACCCGGGCCAGCTCGAGCGCGTGATCCGCTACGGCGGTCTGGCGGTCGACGACCCGTAGCCGGAATGGTCGTGATGATCTGCGGACGGCACCAAGCAGGAAATTCTGCCGGGCGACGAGCCACGGATGGCCTGCGGCGCCCCCACGATTCATGGTTACGGACCGGGTATACTGCCGGGATCATACGAATCCAAGGGGGCAGACATGATGGACAAGCCAATCGACCGGGGTGGGGCGGACCAGGACACGCCACCGGAATCGGTCGATGAGCTGCTGCAGGAACGCGCCGAGCTTCGGAAATCCCTGGCCGACCTGAAGCGCGAGACGCGCAGCGCGGTCGCGCGCAGGCGGCACGAGCAGGCGCTCAAGCCGTACCAGGCGGAACTCATCCGGATGCAGAAGCAGCTGGAAGAGACCCAGCAGCGGATGATCATCCTGTTCGAGGGTCGCGATGCCGCCGGCAAGGGGGGCACCATCCGGCGGATCACGCGCTACATGAACGAGAAGCACTACCGGGTCGTCGCGCTCGGCAAACCCACCGAGCACCAGCGGTCGCAGTGGTTCTTTCAGCGCTACGTGGAGCAGTTTCCGCACGGGGGGGAACAGGTGCTGTTCGACCGCAGCTGGTACAACCGCTCGATGGTCGAGCCGGTCTTCGGGTTCTGTACCGACGAGGAGTACGAGAACTTCATGCACGGCGTGGTCGGCTTCGAGAAGGACCTCGTGCGCCAGGGCACGATCCTGATCAAGCTCTACTTCAGCGTGACCAAGGATGAGCAGGCCCGGCGTTTCGAACGCCGCAAGACCGATCCGCTGCGCCAGTGGAAGCTGTCGGAGATCGATGTGCAGGCGCAGGACCGCTGGGACGATTTCACGCACCAGAAATACGAGATGCTGCGCCAGACCCACACCTCGTGGGCGCCGTGGACCATCATTCGTTCCAACGACAAGGCCAGGGCCCGGCTGAACGCGATCAAGGTGATCCTGAACTCGGTCCCCTATCAGCGCCTGGACCCGCAACTCGACTTTGTACCGGATCCGGAGGTCGTCGTGTCCGGGGCGCGCGAACTCGAGATCATGAACGCCCAGATGCTGCGCGAGGGGCGCTTCACGGTGTGACCTCTCGAGGCCCGGGGCGCCCGCCTGCGCGCCCCGGGCCCTGCCGGACCAATGCGAACAGCCGCCGGTCCACCCCTCGTGACATGGATCAATACCCACCCGGAGGGCCTGCTTCTAGTATGGGGCGGTCGGGCTGTCCGTTGCCGGCCCGTCATCCTTGACTCCTCCCCAGAAGAAAGGTGGGTTGATGGGCATTCCGAGTGATCTTGCGGTTGGTGCGGCGTTGACGAAGCGCCGCAGTGGCAGGTTCTGGCCGGCCCGGCTGGATTTCCTGGAAAGTGCGTCCGGGCTGTTCCTGGCGCTGTTTCTCTGGGTGCATCTCTTCGCCGAGGCGTCGATCCTGCTGGGCAAGGACGCAATGTACCGGGTGACGATGTTCTTCGAGGGCTATTACATCTTCGGAACGCCCTATCCGATCATCATCACGCTGTTCTCCCTGTTCATTCTGGCGGTCGTCGTGCTGCATGCGGTCCTCGCGGTGCGCAGGATCCCGGTCAGCTACCGCCAGTACCGGGTCTACCGGGACCATCACAAGCTGATGCACCACGAGGACACCAGCCTGTGGTGGGTGCAGGTCTACACGGGGTTCGCGCTGTTCTTCCTTGTGTCGGTGCACCTGTACACGATGATTTCGCAGCCTGCGAATATCGGGCCGTACGCCTCTTCCGACCGCGTGGTCAGCGAGTGGATGTGGCCGTTATACGTGCTGCTGCTGGTGACCGCGGTGGTCCACGCGGCGGTGGGGTCCTACCGGGTCGCGGTAAAATGGGGCTGGCTCCCGGCACGCGACCCGGCGGTTGGACGGCGACGGCTGAAGTGGCTGATGCGCGGCTTGATCGTGTTCTTCCTGCTGCTGGGATTCACCTCGCTCGGGGCCTACATGAAGATCGGAATCGAACATCGGGACCAGGTCGGGGAGCGTTACGTACCCACCTGGCAGCAGGAATCGACACCACCGGCCGGAGACATGGGGGTGAGGCCATGAAGGTCGTCTACACGGACGTGCTGGTGATCGGCGGCGGTCTCGCGGGATTGCGCGTCGCCGTTGGCGTGAAGCGGCGCGGGCTCGATGCGCTGATCCTGAGTCTCGTTCCCGCGAAGCGGTCGCACTCGGCCGCGGCCCAGGGCGGTATGCAGGCCAGCCTCGGCAACAGCGCGATGGGGGCGGGTGACAACGAGGACGTGCACTTCGAGGACACGGTGCGTGGCAGCGACTGGGGCGCGGACCAGCGCGTCGTGCGCATGTTCGTGAATACCGCGCCGAAGGCGGTTCGTGAGCTCGCGGCGTGGGGCGTGCCCTGGAGCCGCGTGGCGCGGGGCGACCGCGAGTCCGTGGTGAATGCGCAGAAGATCACCATCACCGAGAACGACGATGCCCACGGGCTGATTACCGCGCGGGACTTCGGCGGCACCAAGAAGTGGCGCACCTGCTACACCTCGGACGGGACCGGGCACACCATGCTCTATGCCCTCGGCGACCAGGCCATCGCCCACGGGATACCGGTGCTGGAGCGGCAGGAGGCCCTGTCCCTGATCCACGATGGCGGGCGCTGTCACGGGGCGGTGGTGCGGGACCTGATCACGGGTGAGCTCACGGCCTACCTGGCCCGGGCCACGACGATCGCGACCGGTGGCTATGGCCGCATCTACAAGGTCTCCACCAATGCGATCATCTGCGAGGGAACCGGGATCGCACTGGCGCTGGAGACCGGCGTCGCGCCGCTTGGGAACATGGAGGCCGTGCAGTTTCACCCGACCGCGATCATTACCGCGGGCATCCTGACCACCGAGGGCTGCCGGGGCGACGGCGGTGTGCTGCGCGACGTCGATGGCCACCGCTTCATGCCCGACTACGAGCCCGAGAAGAAGGAACTCGCTTCGCGCGACGTGGTGTCCCGGCGGATGACCGAGCACATGCGCAAGGGAAAGGGCGTGCCCTCCCGTTACGGCGAGCACCTGTGGCTGGACATCACCGGGCTGGGCCGCGCGCACATCGAGAAGAACCTGCGCGAGGTGAAGGACATCTGCGAGTACTTCCTCGGCATCGACCCGGTGACCGAGTGGATTCCGGTGCGGCCGACCCAGCACTACTCGATGGGGGGCATCCGGACCGATCACACCGGCCAGAGCCCGACCCTGAAGGGCCTGTTCTCCTGCGGCGAGGCCGCCTGCTGGGACCTGCACGGCTTCAATCGCCTCGGCGGCAATTCCGTGGCCGAGACCGTCGTGGCGGGGATGCTCGTCGCCGAGTACATCGCGGACTTCTGCGAGTCGGAGGCGGGAGCAGTGAGCGTGGGGTCGGATCTGGTGCGCCACTTCATCGAGCGCGAGCAACGGCGGCTGGACGAACTGCTCGGCCGCGGCGAAGGAGAGAGCGCCACCGAGCTGCGCGACCGGATGGAGGCCGTGATGATGGACAAGGTCGGCATCTTCCGTACCGGAGAGGAGCTGGAGAGTGCGGTCAGCGAGCTGCGCGAACTCCTGGTGCGCAGCCGGAACATCGCGGTCCGGACCGGGACGCGAGGTGCCAACCCGGAACTGGTGACCGCCTACCGCGTGCAGAAGATGCTCAAGATCGCGCTGTGCGTCGCGCAGGGGGCGCTGTTGCGGACCGAGAGCCGCGGTGCCCATTTCCGCGAGGACTTCCCGCAGCGCAACGACCGCGACTGGCTGAAGCGCACGCTCGCCACCTGGGCGGACGAGGCCGACGATCTGCCATCCATCGGCTACGAGGACATCGACGTGAACGCGATGGAACTGCCCCCCGGGTTCCGCGGCTACGGCACGCGCAACCACGTGGATCATCCGGACACCGAGACCCGGCTGGCCGAGGTCGAGCAGATCGTTGACGGGCTGGGCGCTGCGGATCGCTTCCGGCGCCAGGAGGCATTGATGGAATATGCCTCCCTGTTGCCGGAGAAGTACCGGGGTCGTAACGAACGTCTGCTGGAGAAGCTGCCATGACCGGGAACGGGGAAGCGGTGGCCCGGGGCGAGGGCGCCGCGGGCCGCCGTCTCAGGATCAGTGTGCTCCGGTACAACCCGCAGGATCCGCAGAGCCGGCCGCACCTGCAGACCTTCGAGGTTGAAGAGGCCCCGAGCATGACCCTGTTCGTCGCGCTGAACGACATTCGCGACCACCAGGAGCCATCGCTGCAGTTCGATTTCGTATGCCGGGCCGGTATCTGCGGCAGCTGCGCAATGCTGATCAATGGCCGTCCGGGCCTGGCCTGCCGCACGCTGACCAGCAGCCTCGGCGAGCGGATCACCCTGGCTCCGCTGCCCTTCTTCGAATTGATCGGCGATCTGTCGGTGAATACCGGCAAGTGGATGCGGGGCATGAGCGAGCGGCTTGAGGCGTGGATCCATGCCTCCGGTGAGGTGGACATCGCACGGCTCGAAGAGCGGATGGAACCGGAGCTCGCCGAGCAGATCTACGAGCTGGAACGCTGCATCGAGTGCGGCTGCTGTCTCGCGGCCTGCGGCACTGCACGCATGCGGGAGGGCTTTGTCGGCGCGGTCGGACTGAACAAGATCGCCCGGCTGCGGCTGGATCCCCGCGACCGGCGTTCCGATGCGGACTACTATGATCTGATCGGGGATGATAACGGTGTCTTCGGCTGCATGACCCTGCTGGGTTGTCAGGATGTCTGTCCGAAGAACCTGGACCTTCAGACTCAGATTGCCTACATGCGGCGGAAGATGCTGCGCGCAGCGATCCTGCCGGCGAGCTGATACACACCCCGCCCGGAGTGTGCGTAGTCCCTGATCACGGCCGCCCCTCGGGCCTGCCCCGAGCGCAACGGCCGTGGTCTCAGTCCCACACCAGCACGAAGATCGATACCAGGATCGGGGCGCCGGCCACGACCGCGAGGGTCACCAGGCACAGCGTGCATTCCTTCAGGTTCTTGAGCTTTAGGATTCGCATGACCGTTCAGCAGACATTTGGCGTGCGGGAAGATGCCACAAGCCGGATCGGATGACAGGTTTCCATCCGATCACTCCGTGAGTTCGCCCGCCCCTGGCGCGTGGGCCGGCCGAGAGGTGAAAAGAGGCGGCCTCCATGTCCTGAAGAGGCGGCAGGGTCGCGCGTTTCTGAACGGCGCGGACCGGTCCGGGCCCGCATCGCGCCGCGGCCTTCGGAAGGCGACGGATTCATCGCCGGGCCCGGTCCACGGTCGAGCGGCGCCGGACGCTGTACACGTTGGGCAGGGCCTGGATGCGGTCGAACAGCCCGCTGAGCTGGCTCAGGCCCTCCACCTCCGCGGTCAGTTCCATGTGCACGGAACGGTCCACCGGGTGGGTTCGGGTCTGAACCGCCAGCAGGTTCACGTTCGCATTCGCGAAGACATTGCTGATGTCCCGTAGCAGGCCGGGCCGGTCCTGGGCCTCCACGATCATGTCCACTGCCTGGGTCGGGGCCTCCTCGCCCCAGCTCACCGGGATCAGCCGGGGACGCTTCTCCTCCGGCAACCGCAGAATGTTCACGCAGTCCCGGCGATGTACCGAGACGCCCTTCCCGCGGGTGATGAAGCCGATGATCGGGTCGCCCGGCACGGGGTTGCAGCAGTTGGCAAGGCTGGTCAGCAGCCCGCCGACGCCGCGGATGTGAATGTCGCCGCCACCGGCGGGCTTCCCGTCGCGCACGGGGCGGCGCCGCGGCCGCAGCGCCGGGATCGGTATCGCCGCATCGACCTGCAGCTTCTGGGCGACCTGCGCCGTGGTGAGATCTCCCGCGCCCAGCGCAATCAGCATGTCAGCGGGGCGGCGGTAACCCAGCCGGGTGGCCAGATCCTCCTGGTCCAACTGGCTCACGCCGAGCCTCTGGCACTCCCGGTCCAGCAGACCGCGCCCGTTCGCGAGGTGTTCTTCCTGGTTCTGCTGCCGGAACCAGCTGCGCACCTTGTTGCGCCCGCGGGTGGTCTGCAGGTAGCCCAGGCTCGGGTTCAGCCAGTCGCGGCTCGGACCGCCTTCGCGGGTGGTCAGGATCTCCACCCGCTGCCCGGATCGCAGACGGTAGGTCAGAGGCACGATCCGGCCGTCCACCTTCGCGCCACGGCATCGGTGACCGACCTCCGTGTGCACGCCATAGGCGAAGTCCAGCGGCGTCGCGCCCGCGGGCAGGTCCAGCACCTCGCCGCGGGGCGTAAGCACGAAGACCCGCTGGTGCAGTACCTCGCTCTGGAACTCCTCGAGCAGGTTCTGATCGTCCTCGCCGGACTCCAGAAGCTGCCGCAGGGAGGCAATCGCGCGGTTCAGCGCCTGGTCCTCGCGCCCGCCCTCCTTGTAGCGCCAGTGCGCGGCCACCCCGAGTTCCGCGAACTCATGCATCGTCCGGGTCCGGATCTGGACCTCGACCACCTTGCCCTCCGGACCGATCACCGCGGTGTGCAGCGACTGATACCCGTTGTCCTTGGGGTTGGCGATGTAGTCGTCGAATTCGCGCGGCAGGTGCGGCCAGTGGTTGTGGACGATGCCAAGCACGGTATAGCAGGCCGAGAGGTCGTCAACGATTACCCGGGTCGCGCGGAGATCCGTCAGCTCCTCCAGTACGACCTGTTTCTTCTGCATCTTGCGCCAGATGCTGTAGATGTGCTTCGGGCGTCCATAGACCCGCGCCTTCACTCCCCCGGCCTCCAGGGCCTTCTGCAGATCGCGCGTGAAGGTGTCGACATAGGCCTCGCGGGCACGCCGGTTGGCGTCGAGACCGTTGGCGATCTCCCGGTAGGCCTCCGGCTCGAGGATGCGCAGCGAGAGGTCCTCCATTTCCCACTTCAGGGAGCCGATCCCGAGACGGTTCGCGAGCGGTGCAAGCACGTCGAGCGTCTCCTGGGCCAGCAGGGCCGCATCGGGCTCGTTCCGTTTTGCCGCAAGGCGCAGGTTCTGCAGTCGGAACGCCAGCTTGATCAGCACGGCGCGGACGTCGTCCACCATCGCCAGCAGCATGCGCCGCAGCCGCTCCGCCTGCTCCGGGCGCCCGGTCGGGGCCTCGAAACGCCGCCGGACGAGCTCGCTGACGTTCTCGGTCAGGCGCGTGACGACCTCGCCGAACTGCTGGGTCATCTGTTCGTGGGTAAGGCGACGGGCAAAGACCGCCGGGATCAGCAGCGTGGCGATCAGGGTCTGGCGGTCGACGTTCAGTCCGCGCAGGATTTCGGCGACGTCGAGCGGATGGGTCTGCAGCCCGGACTCGTCGACCGAATCCAGTGCGTGGGTAATGGCCGCAGTCAGCTGAAGGTCGGGGGCGTCCGTGCCGGCGAAGTGCCGGACCAGGGCCGAGCGTTCCATCCCCTGCAGCTTCTGATCGGTCAGCAGTGAGTGACGCATGGGATCAGTATATCCGGCCGCCCGGGAAAACACCTCGCCCGGCGCGGTCCGTCACTCGGGGCCGCGCAGCACCCGCAGCGGGGCGAGGTCGAGTACGCGCCGGGTGCCCAGCCAGCCGGCCAGACCGATGCCCAGGGTGCCGCCGGCAATCCCGAAGAGGAAGGTCATCGGGTTGACCGAGTATTCGAACCCGAATACCTGCCACGCGAGCAGGCCGCCGACTGCGCTCGCAATCACCGCTGCGAGAAGTCCCGAGAGCAGCCCGAGGGTGCCGAACTCGGCGAGCAGACCGTTGCGGATCTGCTGGCGCCGGGCGCCAAGGGTCCGCAGGAGTGCGGTCTCGCGCCTGCGCACCTCCCGTGTGGCCTGCACGGCCGCATACAGCACCGTGAGCCCGGCGAACAGCGTGAACAGGAAGACGTACTCGACGGCGCGGGTGGCCTGTTCGATCACGGAGCGGACCTGGGCGAGCAGGGCGCCGACGTCGATCGCGGTCACTGCGGGGAACTCGCGCAGCCAGCGGTTCTTCTCGGCCTCCATCGAATCGGGCAGGCGGATGCTGGTGATGTAGGTCTGTGGCTGGTCCTCCAGGAGCGCAGGCGGGCCGATCACGAAGAAATTCACCTTGAAGCTGTCCCAGTCGACCTCGCGGATGCTGGTGATGCGGCCACTGAGCCGGGTGCCCGCAATGCGAAAGGTCAGTTCGTCGTCCAGGCTCAGTCCGAAGCGCTCCATCAGGCCACTCTCCAGCGACCACTCGCCGGCCGGTGGCGACGGGTCGAACCAGCGGCCGGCGACGATGCGGTTGTGTGCCGGCGGTTGCTCGGCGTACGACAGGTTGAACTCCCGTTCCAGTAGGCGCCGGGCACGCTCGTCCTCGAAATCCGCGGCCGAGACCCGCTCGCCGTTGATCTCCACCAGCCTGCCGCGGATCATCGGCTCCATGGTCGGGCGTTCCAGCCCCGCGTCCTCGATGCGATCGGCGAATGCCGACTCCTGTCCTGGCTGGATATTGATGAAGAACAGGTTCGGGGCATCCGGCGGGATGTTCTGCTCCCATGCGGAAAGCAGGTCCACACGCACGATCGCGAGCAACAGCAGCGCGAGGATGCCGATGCTGAAGGCCACCATCTGGATCGCGCTCAGGCCGCCGCGCCGGGAAAGATTCGCGAGGCCGAAGCGCATCGCCATGCCCCCCCGGTTGCGCAGCGGACGCAGCAGGATGATCAGCAGCAGTCCCAGCGCCCCCAGCACCAGCAGTGCGATGCCGGTGCCCACCAGCACCCACGCGGCGAGCGCGGGATCGGCCGACTGCCAGTAGAGCAGCGCGCCGAAGGTGATCAGCGCAAGCGACGCGGACAGCCATGTCGATACCGGCGGCAGCCCCAGGTCGCGCTGCAGCACGCGCAGGGGCGGTACCTGGCCGATGCGCAGCAGGGCCGGGAGCGCGAAGCCGGCGGCGGTGACCAGCCCGACGCCCATCCCGGCGACCAGCGGGCGCCAGCCGGGCGGGGGCAGCTCGGTTGCCATCCAGTCCGCGAGAAGCCCGCTCAGCACGAATTGTGCAGCAAAGCCCAGTGCCAGGCCCGCAACGCTGGCGGCGGCGGCAATCGCCAGTACGCGCAGGAAATAGAGTCGCAACACCCGGTGCCGGCTCGCGCCGAGGGCTCGCATCACGGCCGCTGCATCCGCGCGCTGGTTCGCGTAGTGGTGCGCGGCTACCGCAATCGCCGCGCCGGCCAGCAGTACCGCCATCAGGGAGGCCAGTCCTAGGAAGCTGCGCGCGCGGCTTACCGCCTCACGCAGCTCGGGATTCGCATCCTCCAGATCGAGCAGGCGCTGGCCCGCGCTCATCTCGGTCTTCAGCCAGCTGCGCAGGGACTCCACCCCGGCCGGTGGCCCGGCGGCGAGAAACTGATAGCGGACCCGGCTTCCCGGCCCGATCAGTGCGGTCCGTTCCAGGTCGTCGAAGTGGATCAGCAGCCGCGGAGCGATGTCGAAGAGGCGACTGCCGCGATCCGGCTCCAGCACAATCTCTTCGGCCAGATCCAGCGTCAGGTAACCCAGCTCAACCTGGCTCCCGGTCTCCAGCCCCAGAGACAGCAGCAGCGCGCCGTCACCCCAGGCCTCGCCAGGCCTCGGCCCGCGGCCAAGGCCCACCGGCTCCGGCTCAGCCTGCAGCTGCACCTCGCCCCTGAGGGGCCAGTCCTGATCCACCGCCCGCACGGAGACCAGTTGCGACTCGTCGTCGGGCGTGAACAGCACGCTGGGCAGCGTGGCGCTGCGGGTCGCGCTCAGGCCCCGGTCGCGTGCCTCTTGCAGCCAGTGATCGGGGATCGCGGAATCCGAGACCACGGCAAGGTCGCCTCCCAGCAGGGTCGCCGCCTGCTGGGTCATGCCGCGGTCCACGCGATCGGTGAAGAAACCGACGGCCGCGACCGCCGCGACGGCAATCACCAGCGCGGCCGCCAGCACGCGCAGCTCCGGACTGCGCCACTCGCGCAGGGTGCCGCGCAGGAAGGCGGCCCCGCGCCTGCGCGCCCGCGTCACTCCAGCACCCCGTCGCGGATGTGGGCCACGCGGTCGCAGCGCCGTGCCAGCGCCGGATCATGCGTGACCAGCACGAGCGCGGCCCGGGGTCCCCCCGTGCTGCCGTCGCTGCCGGGTCCGGCCAGCCCGAACAGCAGGTCGATGATCCGCGCGCCGGTCTCGGCGTCCAGGTTTCCGGTGGGCTCGTCGGCGAACAGCACCGCAGGCCGGTCGACGATCGCCCGTGCGATCGCGACGCGCTGCTGCTCTCCGCCGGAGAGCTGGTGCGGGTAGTGGTGGGCCCGTGCCTCGAGGCCCACCTGTTCCAGCGCGGTTTGGGCGCGCACAGTGAGATCGCGCGCGGAGACCCGGTCGTTGCCCGGGTTGAGTTCCAGCGGCAGCAGTACGTTCTCGAGCGCGGTGAGCGCGGGCAGCAACTGGAAGGACTGGAACACGAAACCCACCCGTCCGGCGCGCAGCGCGGCGCGCCCATCTTCGTCCAGCTGTCCGATATCTTCCCCGAGCAGCCGAACTTCTCCTGCGCTCGGGGCGTCCAGACCAGCGAGGAGACCCAGCAGGGTCGACTTGCCGGAGCCGGAGGCGCCAAGGATCGCCAGGCTTTCCCCGGGCTGGACCGCGAGGGACAGGCCACGCAGGATCTCCAGGGAGCCGCTCGGTCCGTGGATCCGCTTTTCGAGGCCAGTGGCCTCCAGTACGGAGTTTGAGGATGCATCCATGTTTCGTTTCCTGATCACAATGGTTCTCGCGTTGCTATGGAGTGTTTCCGGCGCCGGTAATTCCCACGATGTGCATCGAATCCTCGTGCTCGGCGATTCACTCAGTGCCGCGCACGGGATCGATGGTGACGCGGGCTGGGTCTCCCTGCTCGAGATGCGACTCTCGGAGCGCGAGCCGCGCTGGGATGTCCGCAACGCCTCCGTCGGCGGCGAGACCACTGCGGGCGGACGCAGCCGCTTGCCGGGGCTGCTGGACGAGACACACCCGGATGTCCTGATTCTGCAGCTCGGCGGCAACGATGGCCTGCGCGGCCTTTCGCTTCGGGCGATGCGCGGAAACCTCGAGGCGATGCTCGACGCCGCGGAAGCCGCGGGCGCCGAGGTGCTGCTGGTGGGGATCGAGATCCCTCCAAATTACGGGCCCATGTACACCGACCGGTTCCGCTCGGTCTTCTCCGATCTCGCGGCCGAGCGAGACCTTGCCTTCATCCCCTTTCTGCTCGAGGGCGTCGCGCTGGAGCCCGGGATGATGCTTGATGATGGCATTCATCCCGGCGCGGAGGCACAACCCCGCATCCTGGAAAACGTCTGGAGCGAACTCGAGCCCATGCTGGACCGGCTCGAGTAGGCAAGACCGGCCGCCTGGTAGGAGCGGCCTCTGGCCGCGATGGCCCCGGGCACCAACGCCACGCCGGATCGCGGCTGGAAGCCGCTCCCACAGCCACCCCTCCCGTGGGAGGCGAGCCCTCGCGCCGGTCCCGTGCCGGAAAGACTCGTCGCCCGGAGGGCTGGCCTCCTACACCATGCCTTGCTCGGGCGGCGGGTCCCCGGGGGCCTCGATCAGGCGCCGCAGCTCTGCCAGGATCGCGTCCGGAAGCAGCGCACGGAGCACCGGGTGGGCATCCGCCTCGATCTCGCTGAACACGGGGAGCGTCAGGATGCGCGGCTGGCGGGTCAGGGGATCGCCGTACTGGTTCGTCTGGATGCGAGGTCCGGAACTCGCATCCAGAACCGCGACATGCGGCCCCTCCGCGAGGACCTCAACCAGCTCCAGCGTACGTTCGCCGTACTGGCCGCGGACCCCGATCAGCGGCTCCAGGAGCCGCACGGCCTCGCGCGCCGAGTCACCGGCACGCGTCGATGTGCACCCGTTGCTGTTCAGGTTCCTGTCCGTTGTAGCCATCCGCGTCTCCCTCTGCACCCATTCTCCGCAAACGGGACGCCCGGCATGCAAAACCCCGCAGGTGCGGGGTAGTGGTGGCGCACCGGCCTGGTGATCGGGACGGGCCTCTTTGCCCGGCGCCGTCGCGCGTTATACTGACACCAAGTCCCTGTAGCTCAGCTGGATAGAGTGGCCCCCTCCTAAGGGGCAGGTCGCAGGTTCGAATCCTGCCGGGGACGCCATTCCGCCCATCCTCCGATACAGCGCGTGCCCCCGGGCTCAGATCTCCTCGAGCAGGCGTTCCCGCAGCGCCTGCTCCTCTTCCGTGCTGAGCGACCCCCCGTCGGCGTTGACCAGCAGGAACTGGTCCTCCGCCTGCTCTCCGGCGGTGCTGATCCTGGCCGTGCGCACGTTGATGCCGTGGTCGGCGAAGACGCAGCCGATCGTTGACAGCAACCCGGGCCGATCGAGTGCGCGGACGTTCATCCGTGTGCTGGTGCCGGGCGCACCGGGACTGAAGCTGACCCGCGTGTCGACGTCGAAGTGCTTCAGCCGTCGTGGCAGGCTGCGCTCCACCGGGTGGTGGTCGAAACTCGGGTCGAGCAGCCGTTCGCGGAGCACGGAGCGGATCTCGTCGACCCGGAACCCCGGCTCCACCGCGTGTCCCATGCTCTCCAGCACCATGAAGGTGTCCAGCGTGTGCCCGCAGTGAGTGGTGATGACGCGCGCGTCGACGATGTCGAGACCCAGCTGCGTAAGGCTGTTCGCGATTCGGGCGAAGAGCTTCGGGCAGTCTTCCGCGTAGACGAAGATCTCGGTGCTGCCGCGTGGTGTCTCGTGACGAACCAGTACCAGCGGCAGGTCGGAACCCCTGATCCCGGCGAGGGCACGGGTATGCCAGGCGATCTCGTCGGCCGAGTGCCGGACGAAGTATTCGACCTCGAACTCGCTCCAGATCGCCTCCACCGTCTCCTCGTTCAGGCCACGCCGCGCCAGCAGTCGGAGGGCCTCGCTGCAGGTCTCCCCGATCTGCTCGTCGACATCCGGCGGGGTGTCCAGCCCCCGCTCCAGCACCGCCACCGTCGCATGGTAGAGGGTCTGCAGCAGGGAATCCTTCCAGCTGTTCCATAGCGCCGGGTTGGTGCCGCGGATGTCGGCGGTGGTCAGCAGATAGAGCAGGTCGAGCCGCTCCAGGGTCCGCACCTCGCGCGCGAAGCCAAGCACCACTTCCGGGTCGGAGATGTCCCGGCGCTGGGCCGTCAGGGACATCAGCAGGTGGGAGCGCACCAGCCAGCTCACCAGGGCGGAGTCCTCGTCGCCGAGCCCGTGGTGCTGGCAGAAGTGCAGGGCATCCAGCGCACCCAGTTCGGAGTGATCGCCACCGCGGCCCTTGGCGATGTCGTGAAACAGGGCGCCCAGGATCAGGCGCTCCGGCCGTTCGATCCGTGCGGCGATGTCGCTGGCCAGTGGCAGTTCGTGATGGAAGTCAGGGATGAACAGCCTGCGGGCATTGCGCACCACGTTCAGCGTGTGCTCGTCGACGGTGAACGCGTGGAACAGGTCGTACTGCATCCGGCCGATGATGCGCCCGAAGGCCGGAATGTAGGCGCCCAGCACGCCGAAGCGGTTCATCCGGCGCAGCTCCGTGGTGACGCCCTGCGGCGCGCGCAGGATCGTCATGAACAGCCTGCGACAGACCGGGTTGCGCCGGAACTGCCCGTCGATCAGGTGCAGGTGGGCACGGATCAGGCGGATGGTCGATGCGCGGATGCCCAGGATCTCCGGATGGGTCTGGATCAGGTGGAAGACCTCGAGCAGGGCCGGGGGATAGATCATGAACACCTGGTCGTGCACCAGCTCCAGGTACCCGCCCCGCACCTGGAAACGCTGGTGGATCCGCTTCGGCTCCTGCAGCGAGGCCGGGTCCTCCAGCAGGGCTTCGTTGAAGTGCTGCAGCAGCAGCTCGTTCAGGCGCTGTAATTCGCAGATTGTGCGGAAATAGCGCTGCATGAACTGCTCGACGCCCAGGTTCTCGTGCTGATCGGTGAAGCCGAAGGTGCTGGCGAGCGCGCGCTGCAGGTCGAAGAGGAGGCGGTCCTCCCGGCGACCGGTGAGCATGTGCAGGGCGAAGCGGACCTTCCAGAGAAAGCGCTGGCCCTCGATCAGGTCGCGGAACTCCCCCTCGCGCAGGAAACCGTGGTCCACCAGCTCGCGGAGCTTTTCGGCCGCGAAGTGCCGCTTGCTGACCCAGCCGATCATCTGGATGTCGCGCAGCCCCCCGGGACCCTCCTTCACGTTGGGTTCGAGCCGGTAGGCGGTTTCGCCGAAGCGCTGGTGACGCGTCTGCTGCTCCGCGAGCTTCGCGGCGTAGAATGACCGCGAATCCCAGAGCCGATCCGGTTGCATGGCGTCGCGGAACCGGTCGTACATCGCCTCGGGACCCACCAGAAGCCGGGCCTCGAACAGCGTGGTTGCGATGGTGATGTCGTTCTCCGCCTCGCGCTCGCATTCCGCGATGCTGCGCACGCTGTGCCCGACCTCCAGGCCGATGTCCCACAGGAAGGTGACGAACCGGCTGATGGTCTCCGCGTGTTCCGCCTCGGATTCGGGCTCGGCGAGGATCAGGATGTCGATGTCCGACGATGGGTGCAGCTCGCCGCGCCCGTAGCCGCCCACTGCCGCCAGACACAGGGCTTCGCCGTGGCCGAGGCCGTGCTGCTCCCAGATCAGCGTGAGCAGCGCATCCACCTGCGCCGCGTGGCCGTGGATCAGCGCGTCGATGTCGGCCCCGGTCTCGAAGCCGCGGCTCAGACCCGAGACGATGGCGCGCCGGTGTTCGCGGAAGCGCGCGGTGTCGCGGGAATTGGCTCGAAGCTCCTCGAGAGAGGGTCCATCGGGGGTGAACTCCGATCCGCCCGGGACCGGCTCCACGGCGTTCATGCCGCGAGCGCCTGGGGAGGGGTCTCTCCGGTGCGCAGGGTCAGGATGTCAAAGCCATCGCTGGTGACCAGGATCGTGTGCTCCCACTGTGCGGAGGGGCTGTGGTCCTTGGTGACCGCGGTCCAGCCGTCGGCGAGCAGCCGGGTGTGCCGCCGGCCGGCGTTGATCATCGGTTCGATGGTGAAACACATGCCCGGCTCCAGGCGCAGACCGGTGCCCGGCTTGCCGTAATGCAGTACCTGCGGGTCTTCATGAAAGACACGGCCGATCCCGTGACCGCAGTACTCGCGCACGACCGAGCATCGGTTGGACTCGGCGTAGGTCTGGATCGCGTGGCCGATATCCCCCAGCGTGGCGCCCGGGCGGACCTCCCGGATGCCGAGGTAGAGGCAGGCGCGGGCGACATCGATGGCCCGCTGCGCCTGGATGCTGGGCTTGCCGATGGAGAACATCTGGCTGGTGTCGCCGTGGTAGCCGTCCTTGATCACGGTGATGTCGATGTTGAGGATGTCGCCGTTCTTCAACATGCGGTCACCCGGAATGCCGTGGCAGACCTGATGGTTGACGGAGGTGCAGATCGACTTCGGGAAACCCCGGTAGTTCAGGGGCGCCGGTATCGCCTTCTGATGGTCCACGATGTAGTCGTGGCAGATGCGATCGAGCTCGTCCGTGGTCACGCCGGCCACGACGTGCGGGGCGATCATCTCGAGCACCTCCGCGGCCAGGCGGCCCGCGACCCGCATGCGCTCGATCTCGTCAGCGCTCTTGATGGTGACTGCCATGGGCAAAATCCGATCGCGCACCGCTGGAAGGGGCGCGCGAGCTTGGTTTGGAGTGGCTTCATATGCTATAAAGCGCGCGCCCTCAGGGCAATGAAAACCCTAAATCCGCACACGTATCGTCACGGCCTGTTGGGTGCCCGTCCAGCGCGGCGGGTTGCAGTCCGGGATACGTGGAGGCCCAACCCTTTCAGGAGAAACACTCATGTCCTACGTGACCATGCGTCAGATGCTGGAGGCCGGTGTGCACTTCGGCCACCAGACCCGTTACTGGCACCCGAAGATGGCGCCGTACATCTTCGGCGAGCGCAACAAGATCCACATCATCAATCTCGAAAAGACCCTGCCGATGTTCAACGATGCGTTGAACTTCCTGGGCAAGGTGGCCGCGGACGGCGGCAAGATCCTCTTCGTCGGCACCAAGCGCTCCGCGCGCGACGTGGTGGGCGAGGAGGCGCGGCGCTGCAACATGCCCTACGTGAACCACCGCTGGCTCGGCGGCATGCTGACGAACTTCAACACCGTCAAGCAGTCGATCAAGCGCCTCAAGGACATCGAGGCGATGCGCGCGGACGGCAGCATCGACCGCCTGAACAAGAAGGAGGCCCTGATGCTGGTGCGCGAGCAGGACAAGCTCGAGCGCAGCCTGGGCGGCATCAAGGACATGAACCGGATGCCGGATGCGATGTTCGTGATCGACGTCGGTTACGAGAAGATCGCGGTGGCCGAGGCCAACAAGCGCGGCATCCCCGTGGTGGCCATCGTCGATTCGAACAACCCGCCTTCCGGGGTGGACTACGTGATCCCCGGCAACGATGACGCGATGCGCGCAATCCAGCTCTACGTGGCGGCGATTGCGGACAGCATCATCGAGGCCAAGGGCGCGGGCGCGACCGCAGTCCAGGAGGAGGAGTTCGCCGCCGCCGAGACCGGCACCGAATCCTAAACACGTATCCGCCGGCCGCAGCGCGAGCGCGCTGCCGGCCCCATTTCAGGAGTCTTTTCATGCAGATCACTGCTGTTCAGGTCAAGGAGCTGCGCGAGCGCACCGGCGCCGGGATGATGGAGTGCAAGAAGGCACTCACCGAGGTTGAGGGCGACCTCGAGGCCGCGATTGAGCTGATGCGCAAGTCCGGCCAGGCCAAGGCCGACAAGAAGGCCGGGCGCATCGCGGCCGAGGGCCGGATCGAGATTGCCATCGAGGGCCCCCGCGCCGTGATCATCGAGGTCAACTCCGAGACCGATTTTGTGGCCAAGGACGCGCACTTCCAGCAGTTTGCCGTCGAGTGCGCCCGGGCGGCGCTGGCCTCGGACGCTGCGGATGTCGACGGCCTGATGGCCGTACGGATCGAGGGTCAGAGTCTGGAGGAACGCCGCGCGGCACTCGTTGCCCGGATTGGCGAAAACATCCGGGTGCGGCGCTTCGATCGGATGCATGGCGTCGGTCCGCTCGGGGCCTACCTGCACGGGACCCGTATCGGCGTCCTCGTGAGCCTCGAAGGCGGCGACGAGGAACTGGCCAGGGATGTCGCGATGCATATCGCGGCCAGCCGGCCGATCTGCGTCGACGCGGACCAGGTGCCGGCGGAGACGGTGGAGAAGGAGCGCGGGATCTTCCGCGCGCAGGCCCAGGAGTCGGGCAAGCCGCCGGAGATCGTCGAGAAGATGATCGAGGGCCGGATCCGCAAATTCCTGGGTGAGGTGACGCTGGTCGGGCAGCCATTCGTGAAGAACCCGGACCAGACGGTCGGCCAGCTGCTGAAGGAGCGGGGTGCCCGCGTTGCGGGCTTCGTTCGCTACGAAGTCGGTGAAGGCATCGAGAAGAAATCGGAGAACTTCGCCGAGGAAGTGATGGCGCAGGCGCGAGGCGCCTGATCCGATCCCTGCGGTGGGCTCGGTGCAGCCGCCGTCCCGCCGCAGGGCAGCGTTCAACTGCTATCGAGGGGCCCCATGAGCCAGTCAGGCCAGCCGACGTATAAGCGCATTCTTCTGAAGCTGAGCGGCGAGGCCTTCATGGGGGCGCAGGACTACGGGGTCGACCCCGGCGTGCTGGACCAGGTGGCCGGCGAGGTGTCGGAGCTGTCGGGCCTCGGCATCGAGATCGGCATCGTGATCGGCGGTGGCAACATCTTTCGCGGCGCCGGGCTTGCCGAGGGCGGCATGGACCGCGTCACCGGTGACCACATGGGGATGCTGGCCACGGTCATCAACGCGCTGGCACTGCAGGACGCGATCGAGCGCAACGGGCGTTTCTGCCGCGTGATGTCCGCCATCCGCATCAACCAGGTGTGCGAGGACTACATTCGCCGCCGGGCGGTGCGGCACCTCGAGAAGGGGCGTATCGTCGTGTTCGCGGCCGGCACCGGAAATCCCTTCTTCACCACCGATTCCGCCGCCAGCCTGCGCGCGATCGAGATCAACGCCGAACTGATGATCAAGGCCACCAAGGTGGACGGCGTCTATGACGCCGATCCGATGCGGCACAGCGATGCCCGCCGCCTCGAGCACCTGAGTTTCGACGAGGCCCTCGAGCGGAGGCTCGGTGTGATGGATACGACCGCACTGGTGATGTGCCGCGACAACAACCTGCCGCTGCGGGTGATGAACATGTTTGCCAGGGGGGACCTCCGGCGCCTGGTGATGGGCGAGGACGTGGGCACCCTGGTCGAGGGGACCGGAAAATGAGCGAAGCCACCTTCAAGGATGCCAGCCAGCGCATGGACAAGACGCTGGAATCACTGCGTTCGGAATTCACCAAGATCCGCACGGGCCGTGCACACACCAGCCTGCTCGACCATGTGATGGTCGAGTATTACGGCTCGGAGGTGCCGATCAATCAGGTCGCCAACGTGAACGTGGAGGATGCCCGCACGCTGACCGTGGCGCCCTGGGAGCGGAACATGGTGGGCAAGGTGGAGAAGGCGATCATGACCTCCGACCTCGGGCTGAATCCGGCGACGGCCGGTACCGTGATCCGGGTCCCGCTGCCGGCGCTCACCGAGGAGCGGCGCAGGGACCTGGTGAAGGTCGTGCGCGCCGAGGCGGAGAATGCGCGCGTGGCCATCCGCAATATCCGCCGGGACGTGAATCACAGCCTGAAGCAGGAGGTCAAGGACAAGGAGATCTCCGAGGACGAGGAGCATCGGGGCGAGGAGCGCGTGCAGAAGCTGACCGACGACCACATCGCCCGCATCGACCAGATGCTGGCGGAGAAGGAAGCGGAGTTGATGGAGGTTTGACCTCCTTGGCGTCGATGGCCCCGGATTCCGTCGAGACTGGCCGCATCCCCGCGCACGTCGCCGTCATCATGGACGGCAACGGCCGCTGGGCCGAGGCGCGCGGCCTCCCCCGCAGCGCGGGTCACCGGGCGGGTCTGAAGGCAACCCGCCGGGCGGTGGAGTTCTTCGCGAACCGGGGGGTGCGCGCGCTGACCCTGTTCGCCTTCAGCAGCGAGAACTGGCAACGGCCGCAGGCCGAGGTGGAAGCGCTGCTGGAACTCTTCGTCACGGCGATCGAGGAGGAACTCCCCGAGCTGCGCGAAAAGGGGATCCGGCTGCGCTTCATCGGCGCGCGCGAGCAATTTCCGCGGGACCTGCGGTCGCGCATGGGGGAGGCAGAGGCGCAGACTGCCGCGAACGACACCATGACGCTGGTGGTGGCCCTTGGTTACGGCGGTCGCTGGGACATCCTGCAGGCGGCGCTGCGCTGGGCCCGGCAGAGTTCCGGCCCGGATCCGGATCCCGAGGCCTTCGAGGCCTTCCTGAGCACGGCCGGGTTGCCGGAGCTGGATCTGCTGATCCGGACCGGTGGCGAGCAGCGGATCAGCAACTTCCTGCTCTGGCAGGCGGCCTATGCCGAACTCTGTTTCCTGGATGCACTCTGGCCCGAGACAGGGGAGGCGGAACTCCAGGAGGCACTCGACACCTATGCCCGGCGCCAGCGCCGCTTCGGCCGGACCAGCGAACCCAGGAGCGCCGCCCATGCTTAGGCAGCGGGTGCTCACCGCGCTGGCCATTGCGGTGCCGCTGATCGTGCTGATCCTGCTGGCGCCGCCATGGCTCTTCGGACTCTTCATCCTGCTGGTCGTGGGCCTCGGCGCCCGGGAATGGGCACAGCTGGCGGGTTTCGCCTCGGCCGGGAGCCGGGCCACCTTTGCCGCCGCGATCCCGGCACTGCTGGCCCTCCTGATGCTGCTGTGGTGGACCGCAGGGTGGTCGGTCTGGCACCTCGGCGCCCTGGCCCTCGCGCTGATCTGGTGGGTGTTCGTGTTCGTCGGGCTCGCCTGGTACAGTCCCGGCCTGTCGGCGCGGCCATCGGGCCGCTTTCTCCTGCGCACGGGCGGCCTGCTGACCCTGGTCCCGGCAGGAATCGCACTGCTCTGGCTGCACGACCAGGCGCCGAGCCTGGTGCTCTACCTGATCGCGCTGGTCGCGGCTGCGGACAGCGCTGCCTATTTCGTGGGACGCAGGTTCGGCCGCAGCAAGCTGGCCCCGGAGATCAGTCCCGGAAAGACCCGCGAGGGCCTGTTCGGCGCGCTGCTCGGTGCGATCGTGGTCGCCCTGGGGGGCGCGCGGCTGTTTGGGCTGTCCGAGATCGACGCACTGGTCTTCGGCCTGCTGGGCGTGGTGGTCGCGCTGGTGTCCGTGGCCGGTGATCTGCAGGAAAGCGTGCTCAAGCGCGAGGCGGGCGCCAAGGATAGCGGCGCCCTGCTGCCCGGGCACGGCGGGATCCTCGACCGCGTCGACAGCCTGACGGCGGCGGCCCCGATCTTCCTGCTGGGGTTGCTCTGGACCGCGCTGCTGGCGCCGGCGAGCCACTGAGATGGGGGCGGAACGGGTCACCATCCTGGGGTCCACGGGCAGCATCGGGGTCAGTACCCTGGACGTGCTGGCACGGGATCCCGAGCGCTTCGAGGTCCACGCCCTGACCGCACAGAGCAATGTCGAGAAGCTCGCCGAGCAGTGCCTGATACACCGCCCGGCGGTGGCGGTGATGGTGGATCCGGAGGCGGGCGCGGCACTGCGCGATCTGCTCCGGCGTGCGGGCGTCCCAACGGAGGTCCAGGTCGGCGTCGACGCCCTGATCGAGGTGGTTTCGGGGCCCGAGGTCGACGTGGTGATGGCCGCCATCGTCGGTGCCGCCGGTCTGCTGCCGACTCTCGCGGCCGCCGAGGCCGGCAAGCGTTTGCTGCTCGCGAACAAGGAGGCGCTGGTGATGTCCGGAGCGCTGCTGATCGATGCGGTGGCCCGAAGCGGCGCGAAGCTGCTGCCGGTGGACAGTGAGCACAACGCGATCTTTCAGTGCCTTCCCGAGGGTTATACCTGCGGCGATGCGATGCGGTCGTGTGGTGCGGAAGGCATCTGGCTGACCGCCTCCGGGGGGCCCTTTCGCGAGCGCGCGCTGGAGCGCTTCGGCGAGATCACGCCGGAGGAGGCCTGCGCCCATCCGAACTGGGACATGGGGCGCAAGATCTCGGTGGATTCGGCCACGATGATGAACAAGGGGCTCGAGGTGATCGAGGCCCGCTGGCTGTTCGCGCTGGAGCCGAATTCGATCCGGGTCGTGCTGCATCCGCAGAGCGTCGTGCACTCGATGGTCGCCTATGCGGACGGATCGGTGCTGGCGCAGCTGGGCAACCCCGACATGCGCACCCCGATCGCGCATACCCTTGCCTGGCCGCGGCGCATGGATTCGGGCGTGAGTCCGCTGGACCTGTTCGCGGTGGGCCGTCTGGATTTCACGCCGCCGTCGTTCGAGCGGTTTCCGTGCCTCGCCCTCGCGTACCATGCTCTTGAAACGGGCGGAACGGCCACCACGATTCTCAATGCGGCCAACGAGGTGGCGGTGGAGGCCTTCCTGGAACGCCGGATCCGCTTTCCGGCAATCGCGCAGGGCATCGCTGCGACGCTGGATGCGGTGACCTCGAGCCCCGCGGACTCGCTCGAGGGGATTCTTGCGGCCGACGCCGAGGCGCGGGACTATGCAGGCCAATGGGTGCACCGATACGGCAGCAGGCCGTGACTTGATGAGCGAATGACCATTCTGACCAGCCTTGTCGCCTTCATCGTGGCCATTGGCGTACTCGTGACCATCCACGAATATGGCCATTTCCTGGCCGCGCGCCTGATGGGTGTGAAGGTTCTGCGCTTCTCCATCGGATTCGGCCGGCCGATTTACCGGCGGATGTTCGGTCGTGACCGCACTGAGTTCGTGATCGCCGCGATCCCGCTGGGCGGCTACGTGAAGATGCTGGACGAGCGCGAGGCGCCAGTGGCCGAGACCGAGGCGCATCGCGCCTTCAACCGCAAACGTCTCGGCGCGCGCAACTTCGTGGTCGTGGCGGGTCCCCTGGCCAATTTTCTGTTTGCCATCGTCGCCTACGCGGCGATGTTCATGATCGGGGTGCCGGGACTGAAACCGATCGTCGGCGAGGTCGACCCCACGAGTGCGGCCGCCGCAGGAGGGCTCCAGCACGGCGACGAGATCGTGATGGTGGGTGACCGCCAGGTTCAGGACTGGGACCAGGCCAACCTGAGGTTGCTCGATCACGCGGTCCGGGCCGACGCAGTGGAGATCACGGTCCTTGATCGCGACGGGCGCGAGATCCGGCGAACCATTCCCCTCGAGAACCGCCGGGATCTGCTGGGAGAGGGCCAGTTCCTCGGACGGCTGGGCATACGCCCCTACCGGCCGGAACTGGAGCCCCTGATCGGCAGCGTGGAACGCGGCAGCCCCGCGGCCGAGGCCGGTCTGCAGTCGGGCGACCGTGTGCTCGCCGTCGACGGCGAACCGGTGGACTCCTGGGCGGACTGGGTCGAGCGGATCCAGGCCGCTCCCGGCGAGGCGCTCGAACTTCGGGTCGAGCGCGAAGACCGCCAGCTGGATCTGCGCGTGGTTCCCGCGGAGGTCGAGATCGACGGGGAGCGACGGGGACGCATCGGCGCCGGCGTCGACGCGGATCAGCCGCAGATGCAGGAGGTCTCCACGCTGGTGCGCCTCGGTCCGGTGGAGGGACTCGTCAGTGGTGCGGCCCGGACCTGGGAGGTCAGCCTCCTCACGCTGCGCGTTCTCTGGCGCATGGTCACCGGCGAGGCCTCGGTCAAAAACATCGCCGGACCGGTTACAATCGCCGAGTATGCAGGAATGACCGCGATCATCGGCGCCACTGCCTTCCTCGGCTTCCTCGCCCTGGTCAGTGTGTCGCTGGGTATCATCAATCTGCTGCCCATTCCCGTGCTCGATGGCGGCCACCTGATGTACAACGTGGCGGAGTGGATCAAGGGCAGCGCCCTCTCCGAGCGGACTCAGATGATCGGTCAGCAACTGGGCCTGCTCGCGATCGCGGCCCTGATGCTGCTCGCGTTCTACAACGACTTCGCGCGTCTGCTCGGCTGAGCCGGGCGGCAGCGCACCCATCGACTTGGCAAAGGACATGACTCGACACCTCGTGCGCGGTTTGATGCTGGCCGGGCTGCTGCTGGCCTCCGGTGTTATCTGGGCACAGTCCTATGTGATCGAGGACATCGAGATCGAGGGCCTGGAGCGCATCACCGCGGGCACCGCCCTGACCTATCTGCCGGTGCAGGTCGGGGATGTCTTCGACGATGCCCGCAGCCCCGAGGTCATCCGCGACCTGTACCAGACCGGATTCTTCGCCGATGTCGAACTCGCCCGGCGCGACGACGTGCTGGTGGTGATCGTCGAGGAACGCCCGGCGATCAACGAGATCCGCTTCAGTGGCAACAGCGACATTCCCTCAGAGGGTCTGACCGAGGCACTGGAAGGGGTGGGGCTGCAGCCCGGGCGCGTGTTCAACCGCACGGTGCTCGACCAGATCGAGAACGAACTGCGCCAGCAGTACCTGGCCCGCGGCCGCTACAACGTGGAGATCGATATCGAGATCACCGAGTTGCCGCGCAACCGTGTCGACGTCGACATCACGATCGCGGAGGGCAAGGTCGCGAAGATCCGCAAGATCAACGTCGTGGGCAACGATGCCTTCGACAACCGCGAGATCACGCGCAGGTTTGAATCGGGCGTGCCTCCGTGGTGGGCCTTCCTCAGCCGGCGGGACAATTACTCGCGCGAGAAACTCGCCGGGGACCTGGAGCGGCTCCGGTCGCGCTATCTGGATGCGGGATTCCTGAATTTCGAGGTGGACTCCACTCAGGTCACGCTGACCCCGGACCGGCGCGACATCTACATCGCCATCAACGTCGACGAGGGCGAGCAATTCCGGATCGGAGAGGTGAACCTCGCGGGGGACCTCGTGGTGCCGGCGCAGGAGCTGCAAGAACTGATCGAGGTGGAATCGGGCGAGATCTTCTCGCGCAGGCAGGTGGTGGATTCGGCGGAGCGGATCACCCGCCGCCTGGGGGTGGAGGGCTTCGCCTTCGCCAACGTGAACCCGATCCCGGAGGTGGACGAGCAGGGCCAGCAGGTGGGGCTGACGTTCTTCGTGGACCCGGGGCCCCGCGTCTACGTGCGGCGGATCACCATCACGGGGAATGCGCGGACCCAGGAGACCGTCTACCGGCGGGAGATGCGACAGATGGAAGGCGCGTGGTTTAACGGCGATCTGGTCGACCGCTCGCGCACCCGTCTGCAGCGCCTGCCCTTCGTCGAGACCGTGAACCTCGAGACGCGCCGGGTGCCGGGGACCGAGGACCAGGTCGACCTCGAGGTCACGGTCAGGGAACGCCTGTCCGGCGCCCTGTCGCTGGGGGCGGGCTTCTCCCAGAGCCAGGGAATCCTGCTGACCGCCAGCCTGAGTCAGGACAACTTCATGGGGAGCGGCAACCGCGTGACGATCTCGCTCAGCAACAGCCAGGTCTCGCAGCTGTTCAACGTCAGCGTACTGAACCCGCACTACTCGATCCATGGCGCGACGCGTGGTTTCTCGGTCTTTTACCAGAAGATCGACGCGGAGGAGGCGAACATCTCGCGGTTCACCTCGAACCGCTTCGGCGCCGACGTGACCTATGGGATTCCGTTCTCGGAGTTCGACACCCTCAACATCAAGCCGGGCTACGAGAACATCGAGATCCTGACCGTCGATACCACCCCGGTGGAGATCACCGACTTCCTCGAACTCGAGGGTGACCGCTACGACATCTTCTCGACCGAGATCTCCTACACCCATGACACCCGCGACCGGGTGATCTTCGCCTCCTCCGGCCGCCGGCACCGGCTGGGTGCGGACGTCGCGTTGCCCGGGAGCGACCTGCAGTATTACCGCCTCACCTACAAGGGTCAGGAGATCTTCAAGCTGTCGGACGACTACTCGCTGAGCCTGTCGCTTGGCCTGGGTTACGGTGAGGGCTATGGTGGGACCGACACGCTGCCGTTCTTCGAGCACTTCTTCGCGGGGGGCATCCGCTCGGTTCGTGGCTTCGAAGACAACAGCCTCGGGCCCCGGGACAGCAACGACGAGCCGTTCGGCGGTGCCTTTCGCACCACGGCCTCGGCCGAGCTCTTCTTCCCGTTGCCGCTCGCGGCGGAGAACGAATCGGTGCGCATGAGCGCGTTCGTGGATGCGGGACAGGTCTACGAGCGCTTCGATGACTTCGAGACGGATGAGTTGCGGGCCTCCGCGGGCCTGGCGCTGACCTGGATGTCACCGGTGGGTCCGCTGAGCTTCAGCTATGGCGAACCGCTGCGCGACGAGCCGGGCGACGACATCCAGAACGTCCAGTTCCTTCTCGGGGCCAGTTTCTGAGCCGGGTCTGAAGCCGCAATCGACACCACCCTGCAGACAGGAGGGGGGCATGAAGAGAATAACCGGGATCCTTGGAGGCGCGCTGGCGCTGGCCGCGCTGCTGCTGCCGGGAACGCTGGCCGCGCAGAATGTCGCGTTCGTGAACATGAACAACATCCTCGAGGACTCCCCGCAGGCGGAGGAGGCGATGCGCGAACTCGAGAAGGAGTTCTCGCCCCGGGATTCCGAGTTGGTGTCGGAACGAGAGGAACTGCAACGGCTTCGTGACCAGCTCGAACGCGAGGGGGATCTGATGACCGCGAACCAGCGCGCGGACCTCGAGCGGGAATTCACCTCGCGCTCCCGCGAGTTCCGGCGGGCCCAGGAGAGCTTCACCGAGGATCTGAACGTGCGCCGCAACGAGGAACTCGCCAAACTGCAGCGGCTGATCAACGACGCCATCATCGAACTCGCCCGGGAACGGAACGTTGACCTGATCGTGACTGAGCGCAACGTGCTGTACGCCAGCGACCGGATCGATATCACGGATGACATCATCGCCGCCATGCAGCAGCTCCGCTGAGCGGGGGCTTTCGGCGGCAGAGATCGCCGAGCGCTTCGGCGGCGAGGTCGTCGGCGATCCCGGGCGCAGGGGGCACGGGCTCGCACCTCTGCACCGGGCCGGCGAGCGGCACATTGCCTTTGCGGTGAGCCGCCGGCACATCGATGCGGTGCAGTCCTCGCGCGCAGGCATCGTGCTGCTGCAGCGGGATCTCGTCCCCGTGGATGGGCTCGATTGCGGTTCCCGCAGCTACGTGCTGGTCGCCAGCCCGCATGCGGTCTTCGCACATCTGAGCACCCTGTTGCATTCACGCCGCGTCTTTGGTCCAGGGATCGAGGCCGGCGCCCGTGTCGATCCCGATGCCGACGTGGAGGCCTCGGCGCGCATCTGCGCCGGGGCCACCATCAGCGCCGGGGCCCGCATCGGCTCGGGGGTGTACGTCGGTGCCGGGGTCTTCATCGGCGCCGGGGCCGAGATTGGCGCAGGGGGCTATCTGTACCCCCGTTGCGTGGTGCTGGAGGACACCGCGATCGGGCGCAGGGTGATCATTCATCCCGGCGCCGTGATCGGTGCCGACGGCTTTGGCCTGGCGCAGGAGGATGGTCGCTGGATCAAGGTCGAGCAGCTGGGCCGCGTGCGCATCGGTGACGATGTGGAGATCGGTGCCAACAGCACCATCGATCGCGGCGCCCTCGACGACACCGTGATCGGCGACGGGGTGAAGATCGACAACCTGGTGCACATCGCCCACAACGTCCAGATTGGTGCCCACACGGCCATTGCCGGCTGCGCGGGAATTGCGGGCAGCGCCCGCATCGGCAGCCACTGCGCAATCGGCGGAGGAGCCGGTATACTCGGGCACCTCGAGATCGCGGACTACGTGACCATCCACGCGATGACCCTGGTGACGCGCTCGATCGTGGAGTCCGGGCATTACGCCTCCGGCGTGCCACACCAGGAGGCCCGCGCCTGGAATCGCAACCTGGCCGCCCTGCGGCGGCTGGGCCGGTCGGAGCGCTAGCGGGCCGTGGGGAGGTCCGGTTCCGCACCGGGCGTCATTCGACTGACGGTAAAAAGGATCGCGACGTGGAAGGTTTCAACATAATGGAGGTGATGCGATACCTGCCGCATCGATATCCCTTTCTCCTCGTCGACCGCGTGGTCGATTATGAGCCGGGACGCTACCTGGAGGCCGTGAAGAACGTCAGTATCAATGAACCCTATTTTCAGGGGCACTTTCCGATCAAGCCCGTGATGCCGGGGGTGCTGATCCTGGAGGCCCTGGCTCAGGCCACCGGGTTGCTCGCGTTCAAGACCGAGGAACACCGCGGCGTGAACCAGGACAAGAAGCAGCTTTATCTGTTCGTCGGTATCGACCAGGCCCGTTTCCGACGCCAGGTGGAACCGGGGGACCAGCTCCACCTGCGTGTGGAGCACGTAAGAACCGTCCGCGGCATCTGGCGCTTCACCGCCGAGGCGCGTGTCGGCGAATCCGTGTGCTGCACGGCCGACCTGATGTGTGCGGGCAAGGAAATCGATTCGTGATCGACCCGCGCGCCGACGTGCATCCCAGTGCAGAGATCGACGCCTCGGCACAGATCGGCCCGTTCTCGGTGATCGGCCCCAATGTGCGTATCGGGGCGGGCACCCGGATTGCCTCGCATGTGGTGATCCAGGGTCCCACGGAAATCGGGCGGGAGAACCACATCTACCAGTTTTCCTCCATCGGGGAGGCGCCCCAGGATCGCAGCTATCGCGGCGAGCCCACGCGGCTGGTGATCGGCGATCGCAACATGATTCGCGAGTCGGTCACGCTGAGCCGCGGCACGGAAAAGGGCGGCGGCGAGACCGTGATCGGCCACGACAACATCATCATGGCCTACGTGCATATCGCCCACGACTGCATCGTCGGCAACAACATCACCTTCGCGAATGCCGCCTCCCTGGCGGGGCATGTGGAGGTCCAGGACCACTGCACGCTTGGCGGATTCACCCTGGTGCATCAGTTCTGCCGGATCGGAACGCATGCCTTCACCAGCATGGGCTCGGCGCTGAATCGGGACATGCCGCCGTATTGCCTGGCCAGCGGCAACTACGCGCGCCTGATCGGCATCAACAAGGTGGGGTTGCGCCGCCAGGGATTCAGTGATGCCAGCATCCAGGGTCTTCACCGGGCCTTCGCCGAGGTGCTGCGCGGCCACGGCGACCGCAAGGCCCGGCTGGAGCGCCTGCTGGCCGAGACCACGATCCCCGAGGTCCGGGTGCTGCTCGAATTCATCCAGACCAGTCAGCGCGGAGTCCTGCGCGCGGGGCGCGACTGACGCCTGGCGCCCGGCGCCCGGGCAGGGATCGCGAACGCGCAACTGTAGCTGGTCCTCTCCCGAAGCGCTCCGCTCCACCTGTACCGAACGGCGAGGCCACGATGCCACGAACGCGCCGCAAGTCCGACCTGCCCACTCGCATCTGCGCCCACTGCGGTCGACCCTTCAGCTGGCGGCGCAAGTGGCGTGCGCACTGGGACGAGGTGCGTTACTGCTCGGAGCGCTGCCGCAGGACGCACCGCTCCGCCTCGCGCGCCCGCCGATGAGGAACCTGCGTCTGGTGCTCGGCGATCAGCTGAGCCGCGCCGTAAGCGCGCTGGACGGGCTGGACGCCACGCGCGATGTGGTGCTGATGGTGGAGGTGCACGAAGAGACCACCTACGTGCGCCACCACCGACAGAAGATCGTGCTGATCCTGTCGGCAATGCGGCACTTCGCCGCGATGCTGCGTGCCGAGGGCATCCCGGTGGACTACGTGCGGCTGAATGCACAGGACAACACCGGTTCCCTTGGCGGCGAAGTGCGCCGCGCGCTGTCGCGGCATGCGGCGGATCGGGTGATCGTCACCGCGCCGGGCGAATGGCGGGTGCTGGCGATGATGCAGGGCTGGAAGGAGGCCCTCGGAATCCCGGTCGAAATCCGGGAGGATGCCCGTTTTCTCTGCACGCAGGAACGCTTTCGGCGCTGGGCGCAGGGACGCAAGAGCCTGCGCATGGAATTCTTCTATCGCGAGATGCGCCGCGAAACGGGCTGGCTGATGCACGGGAGCGAACCCGAGGGCGGACGCTGGAACTACGACAGCGACAACCGCAAGGCCCTGCCGGAAAATCTCCGGACCCCACCGCGCCGCCGGTTTCCACCCGACGCGGTGACCGCGGCGGTGCTGGATCTGGTGCGTGAGCGCTGCGGCGAACACTTCGGCGATCTGGACGGCTTCGGCTGGGCGGTCACCCGGGAGGATGCCCTCGCGGCCCTCGGCGAGTTCGTGGACAGGTTCCTGCCAGGCTTTGGCGACTACCAGGACGCGATGCGTGACGGTGGCGACTTCCTGTTCCATTCGGTGCTCTCGCCGTATCTGAACATCGGGCTGCTGGCACCGCGGGAGGTCTGCGAGTCCGCGCTGGATGCCTGGCGAGAGGGGCGGGCACCGCTGGCGGCCGTCGAGGGTTTCGTGCGCCAGATCCTCGGCTGGCGCGAGTACGTGCGCGGGCTGTACTGGTTGCTGATGCCGGAGTACGCGGACAGCAATTTTCTCGACGCGCAGCGACCGCTGCCCGCGTTCTACTGGACCGGCGAGACCCGGATGCGGTGCGTGCGCGCAACCGTGGAGGCGACGCGTCGCAACGCCTATGCGCACCACATCCAGCGGCTGATGATCACCGGCAACTTCGCCCTGCTCACGGGGATCTCGCCGGCCGAGGTGGAGGCGTGGTACCTCGCGGTGTACGCCGATGCCTTCGAGTGGGTGGAGCTGCCGAACACGCACGGGATGGCCCTGCACGCCGACGGCGGGCTGCTGGGTTCGAAGCCCTATGCCGCCTCCGGCGCCTACATCGACCGCATGTCCGATTACTGTGCCGGTTGTGCCTACAGCCCGAAGACGAAGCTGGGAGAGAGGGCCTGCCCGTTCAATTTCCTCTACTGGAACTTCCTGATGGACAACCGCGAGCGCCTTGCGGCGAATCCCCGGATGGCAATGCCCTACCGCACGCTGGACCGCATGTCGGGGGAACGCCGCGACGCGATCCGGCGTGACTCCGCCGCCTTTCTCGCGGCTCTGGACGCCGACCGGATGGTCTGATCCGACTCCGGCGATCCCCGTGGTCGAGGCGGGCGGGGTCGCGGAGTGGATTCTGCGGTGAGAAATGTCTAAGCTCCCCCACAAATCATCGGGTGGGCAACACCCACTGCGCGTGGTTGCATTCGGGGGGCGTGCCCGGGTTACGCCCAGCAGGGATCAGCAAACGGGGGCCGCTTTCTGCCGTGAATTCCTACGCCATCTTCCTGCTCTATCTGCTGGCGATCCTCGGGTTCGTTGCGGTGATGCTTCTGGTCAACCGCGCGCTGGGTCCGAAGCCCGCGGCCACTGCCACGAAGCTGGAAGCCTTCGAGTGCGGGGCGGAGCCGGTGGACCGGCTGAACGTGAAGGCCGTGCCCGTGAAGTATTACGGTATCGCGGTGGTCTTCATCCTGTTCGAGCTGGAGACCGTCTTCCTGTTCATGTGGGCACTGGGCGCACAGCCATTGACCGGTACGCTGCTGCTGGTCTTCGGGTTCTTCCTGCTGCTGCTGGTGCTGCTGGTGCTTTATGTGTGGAAGTCCGGACTGCTCGAGGACGTGCGCGCATGACCCGGTCTGTGTACAAGGCGAAACAGTGCAGCGCGATCCGGCGGCCGAACGCGACCGTGTTCGGCGCATGTGCCGGCACGGCCGATGGCCGCCTTCGGCTCTTTCCACCCTACGGTTCCGAAGCGGGGGTTGCATGAATCACGACCACGAGAAGACCGGAGCCTTCGAGTACCTGACCACCCGCAAGGACGAGCTGGTCGGCTGGGCGCGCAAGTTCTCGCTGTTTCCCTATCCGTTCGTCACCGCCTGCTGCGCGATGGAGTTCATGTCAGTGAGCTCCACGATGTACGACACCGACCGCTTCGGCGCCGCACTGCCGCGTTTCTCGCCGCGGCAGTCCGATCTCCTGATGGTGGTCGGCACGATCACGCACAAGCAGGCGCCGGTCCTGCGCCGGGTCTACGAGCAGATGTGCGAGCCGAAGTGGGTGATGGCCTTCGGCGTCTGCGCAACCAGCGGCGGGTTCTACCAGAACTATGCGGCCCTGCAGGGCATCGACAAGATCATCCCGGTGGACGTATACATTCCAGGCTGTCCGCCGCGACCGGAGTCGGTGATCGACGGGATCATGCAGCTGCAGGAAAAGATCGCCGGATCCAGTCACCCCATCGTCAACGACCGGTTCTAGGGATGCCCGACGATCTGCTCGAAAGGCTGCGCTCGCGGCTCGCGGACGAGGGACGCGAAGCCACCTTCGCCCACGGCCTGCTTGCGGTGCAGATTCCGCGCGAGGCCCTGCTGGATACCGTGAAGCTGCTCAAGGACGGTTTCGGCTTCGATCTCTTCCTGGATGTGACCGCGGTGGATTGGCCGGGTCGCGACCCGCGCTTCGACGTGGTCTACCACCTCTATTCCACCCGCGACCACGTGCGGGTGCGTCTGAAGACGGCCGTTTCCGGGACGGATCCGGTGGTGGACACGCTGGTGCCGCTGTTCGGTGCCGCGGCGTACATGGAGCGGGAGTGCCACGACATGCTCGGCATCCGCTTCCGGGGCAACGACGACCTGCGCCCGATCCTGCTCTACGAGGGCTTTGAGGGGCATCCGCTGCGCAAGGACTACCCGAAGGGGCGCGAGCAGCCACTGGTGAGGTACCGCGAGTGATTGTCTCGGCACTTCTGCGAACGCTTCCCGAGGGAGCGCCCCCCGTGGGAGCGCCCCCCGTGGGAGCGGCCTCTGGCCGCGATGGTTTTCGAGACTCGGTGACGGTTCGGAGATCGCGGCCAGAGGCCGCTCCCACGAGGCCCCTTCCCGCGAAGGTGGCATCTGCGACGGCGGCGGGTCGATGACGATGCGGGATAACGAAGAGACCCTGCCGAACCCGGTGCGCGCCGCCTTCGACCGGCCGTCCACCGAGGACGGCGTGATCGTGAACATCGGACCGTCGCACCCGGCGACCCACGGAACGCTGCAGATCATTGCCGAACTCAGCGGCGAGAAGGTCGTGCGTGCCGATGTGCACTGCGGGTACCTGCACCGGGGCTTCGAAAAGGAGTGCGAGGCGCACACCTGGCACACGCTGATCCCCTTCGTGGACCGCCTGAACTACTGCTCGGCGCTGATCAACAACTTTGCCTACTGCGACGCCGTCGAGACCCTGATGGGCGTCGAGATCACGCCGCGTACCCGCTATCTGCGCACGCTGCTTTCCGAGTATTCGCGCATCGCGGATCACATGACCTGCATCGCCGCCTCGGTGATGGAGCTGGGCGCGATGACCGCCTTCCTGTACCTGATGACCATCCGCGACTGGATCTACGAGCACCTTGCGGACCTGACCGGGGCACGGGTCACCTACAGCTACGGTCGGATCGGCGGTCTCGCTCACGACCTGCCGGAGGGGTGGCTGGAGCGCCTGGGAGAGATCCTCGACCAGTACGAGGAATACGTCGGCCGCATCCACGGGCTGATGGACCGCAACCGCATCTTCATCGACCGAACCCGCGACGTCGGGGTGATCTCGACCGATCAGGCGGTCCACTGGGGCTTCACCGGCCCGATCCTGCGCTCCACCGGCGCGGCGCGGGACCTGCGCCGGGATACGCCGTACCTCGCCTATTCCGAGCTCGATTTCGACGTGCCGGTCGGCATCAACGGCGACAATTACGACCGGTACTACGTGCGCATGCGCGAGATGGACGAGTCCGTGCACATGATCCGCCAGCTGATGCAGATGCTGCCCGAAGGCCCGATCAACGTAGATGACCGCCGCTGCACCTTCCCGGAGAAGCAGCGCGTGTACACGGAGATCGAGTCGCTGATCAACCACTTCAAGCTGGTGATCGACGGTCCGCAGGTGCCCGCGGGCGAGGTCTACCGGGCACACGAGGCGGCGAACGGCGAACTCGGCTTCTATCTGGTAAGCGACGGCACCGGCACCCCGCACCGGGTACATGTGCGCGCGCCGAGCTTCGTGCACATGGGCGGGCTGCACAAACTGCTGGAGGGCTACCAGCTCGCGGACGTGGTCTCCACCTTCGGCACCATCAACATGATCGGCGGGGAGTGCGACCGGTGAAGCACCTGATCCCCGAGTTCGAGCGCCTGAAGACCCGGCTGCCGCCCGGTCACGATGCGACACTGCTGCTGCCGTGCCTCAGGCGCATTCAGGAAGATCAAGGTTATATCGCCGATGGCGACATCGAGGGCCTGGTCGAATATCTCGGTGTCCCGCGGATCCAGATCGAGGAGGTGCTGTCGTTCTACGGTATGCTGCGCCGCGCGCCGATCGGCCGCTGGCACCTGCAGGTGTGCCACAACGTGTCCTGCTCCATGCGCGGTGCCGAGCGCCTGCTCGACCACCTCAGCGGGAGGCTGGGCATCCAGCCCGGCGAGACCACGCCGGATCGGCGCTTCACGCTGTCGACCGTCGAGTGCCTGGGCGCCTGCGGCACCGCACCGGTAGTGATGGTCAACGAGGCCTATCACGAGAACCTGGACCCCGCGGGTCTGGACGCATTGCTCGAGAGGCTGGACTGAGATGACCGGTCGCAAGGTGCTGACGGGCTTCGAGATCACCGCGGACTCGCACACGCTGGCGGGCTATCGCGCGCGCGGCGGCTACGAGGCACTGGCCAAGGCGCTGAAGACGATGCAGCCCAGGGACGTGACCCAGGAGATCGTCGATTCGGGCATTCAGGGTCGCGGCGGCGCGGCCTTCCCGGCCGGACGCAAGTGGCAGGGCATCGACCCGCACGACGGTCAGCCGCACTACCTGATCGCGAACGCGGACGAGGGCGAGCCCGGCACCTTCAAGGATCGCTGGGTGCTCGAGCACGACCCGCACGCGCTGCTGGAGTCGATGCTGCTCGGCAGTTATGCGCTCGGTGTGCGCCACGCCTTCGTCTACATCCGCGGCGAATACGACCGGCCCTGGCGGCGGCTCGACGCGGCGGTGGAGGAGGCGTACGCGGAGGGGCTGTTCGGCGAGAATATCCTCGGCAGCGGGTTCTCCTGCGATCTCTTCGTCTTTCGCGGGGCCGGCGCCTACGTGTGCGGCGAGGCCTCGTCGCTGCTGGGGTCCATCGAGGGAACCCGCGCCTGGCCGCGCAACCGCCCGCCGCGCATGACGGTGCGCGGCCTGTACCAGGCACCGACGGTGGTGAACAACGTCGAGACCATCGCCAGCATGGCGTGGATCATCCGCAACGGGGCACAGGCCTTCCGCGAGATCGGCACCGAGAAGAGCCCGGGGACGCGCTTGATCTCGATTTCAGGGCACATCCGGTACCCCGGCGTTTACGAGGTGGAACTGGGCTATTCCTGGACCAAGTTCCTGCACGAGGACTGCGGGGGACTGCTCTGCAACAAGCCGCTGAAGGCGGTGATCCCCGGTGGCATCTCCTCGCAGGTGATGACCGGCATGGACGCGAAGGTGCTGACCCCCGGCGAGGTCGAGGGCATGACGCTGGATCACGAGGTGCTGCGCGCGGCCGGCTCGTCCCTCGGATCCGGCGGCATGATCGTCATCGCGGAGGGGACCTGCATGGTCCGCCTGCTGCAGATCATGCTGCGTTTCTACCGTCACGAGTCCTGCGGGCAGTGCACGCCCTGCCGCGAGGGTACGGGCTGGATGCACCGCATCATCGACCGCATCGTGGCCGGCGAGGGCCGTCCCGAGGACATCGGCACCCTCTATCACATTGCCCGTTTCAACGACGGCACCACCATCTGCGGCCTCGGTGACGCCGCCGGCTACGCGGCGACCGCGATGCTCGACAACTTCCGCGACGAATTCGATTACTACATCGAACACGGTCATTCGAAGTTCGGAGGGAACCTCGAGTGCCAGTGATCTTCATCAACGGCGAGGCGGTGGATACCGGCGAGCACCCCACCGTGCTGCAGGCGGCGCTGGCCAACGGTTTCTACGTGCCCCATTTCTGCTGGCACCCGGAGCTGTCGGTCGTCGGCAACTGCCGCGTGTGCCTGGTCGAGCAGGAGGGACGCGGGGTCAACATCGCCTGCAACATGCCGGTGGTGGACGGCATGCGGATCGAGACCGACTCGGAGACGGTGCGTGCCCAGCGCAAGGCGATGCTGCAGTTCATCCTGTTGAACCACCCGGTGGACTGCGGGATCTGCGACAAGGCGGGCGAGTGCACGCTGCAGGACTACCACTACGCCTACAACGGCGAGCCCGCACTCTCGCGCGAACCGAAGCTCAAGGGCACGAAGTTCTACCCCCTGTCCAGCCGCATTCTACTGGACAACGAGCGCTGCATTCTGTGTTCGCGCTGCGTGCGCTTTACTCGCGAGGTGTCGAAGTCCAACGTGCTCGGCATTGAATACCGCGGCGATTCGGCGCTGGTCCGCCCGGCGGAGGACCGGACGCTGGACGACGATCCCTATTCGGACAACGTGATCGACATCTGCCCGGTGGGGGCGCTGCTGTCCCGCTCGTTCCTTCACCAGGCCCGTGTCTGGTACCTCGAACCCACGCCTTCCGTCTGCCCCCGCTGCGCGCGGGGATGCACCGTGCAGCTGTGGCATCGCAAGCCGGAATGGCAGCTGAAGACGCTCGATCCCTCGCACAATACCCGGATCCTGCGCGTAACGCCGCTTGAGAACCCGCGTGTGAACGGCCCCTGGATCTGCAACCGGGGCCGGGATCTGGGCGAAGTGCTGGAACGTCCGCGGGCGGAACAGGCGCTGCAGAAGGGGGCGGGGGTCACGATGATGGAGGCGATCGAGGCGACGCGCGCGCTGATCGCGGAGTCCACCCGCCGCATCGCGCTGGTGTCGAGCTGGGCCTCGAACGAGGAACTGCGCGCCTTCCAGAATGCGCTGGGCGACCGCTTCACCAGCTTCGTGAAGCCCGACCAGCTTCCGGAAGAGGGCGAGGTGGTCGAGGACGAGCTGCTGATCCGTGCCGACAAGAACCCGAACACCCGTGCCGCCCAGGACCTGTTCGGCAGCGAGGCGCCCGAGATCCGCGAGGATGCGGACCTGATTCTGGTGTGGGGCGAGGGCGTGGACTTCGCCCAACTCCCGCGCGGTGCGAAGATCGTGTTTCTCGGTTCCTGGCTGCTGCCGGAGGTGGGCCACGCCGACGTCTTCATTCCACTCAGCATACAGACGGAGCGGCGCGGACATTACACGAACTTCGAGGGCGTGGTCAGCGCCTTCGAGCCCTGCCAGCCGCGTCCGGAGGGCGTGATCGACGCCGAGACCCTCTTCCCGCTGCTCGCCGCACCCGGCGGCGCCAGGGGCCGCGCATGATCCAGGACCTCGTGGTGCACGGTACCTTCATCGTCTACGCGGTGCTGATGCTGATGACGGTCGGGCTGATTCTGACATGGGTCGAGCGCAAGCAGAGCGCGATCATGTCCGACCGCATCGGGGCCAACCGGGCCTACCTGCGCATCCCCTTCACCCAGGTGAAGCTGGTGTGGTGGGGTCTGTTCCACGGTCTCGCCGACGGCATGAAGATGCTGCTGAAGGAGGACTGGAAGCCGAACTCCTACGACGGGCTGGCCTATGCGCTGGCGCCGTGGTTTGCCTTCGTGCCGGTGCTGGCCGTCTTCGCGGTGATTCCCTTCGGTGGCGAACTGGTTCCCGGCACCTTCTTCGGCTGGTTCGAGGGGCCATCCGAGTTCTTCGGCGACCGCAGCTACTCGATGCAGGTGGCCCCGCTGGACGCCGGCCTGCTGGTCGTGTTCGCGCTGGGGGGCATCGCGGTGATCGGCGCGATGCTGGCCGGCTGGTCCTCGAACAACAAGTTCTCCCTGCTCGGCGCGGTGCGTGCGGGCTCGCAGATGATCTCCTACGAGCTGGTGGTGGGGCTGACGGTGATCGGTCTGATCCTGATCTACGGCACGGTGAACCTGGTTACCATCGTGGAGCAGCAGTCGCAGTTGCTGTTCGGCTTCCTGCCGGCCTGGGGGATCTTCCTGCAGCCCTTCGCGGCGATCCTGTTCCTGGTCGCGGCGCAGGCGGAGAACCAGCGCATTCCCTTCGATCTTCCCGAGGCCGAGTCGGAGCTGATCGCGGGCTACTTCACCGAATACAGCGCGATGAAGATGGGCCTGTTCATGTTCGCGGAGTTCATCCACATCGCGATCATTGCGGCGCTGTTCACCACGCTGTTCCTGGGCGGCTACAACCTGCCGTACATGAACGATGCCGGCCTGCTCCTGCCCGGCGGCATGGAGGTCGCGCTGCCCCACGTGCTGGTCGTGCTGCTGCAGGTCACCGTGTTCTGGGTGAAGGTCTTCCTGATGTGCGGCTTCCTGATCCTGGTGCGCTGGTCCCTGCCGCGTTTCCGCTACGATCAGCTGCTGCGCTTTGCCTGGCGCTTTCTGCTGCCGCTGGCCCTGATCAACCTGCTGGTCACCGCGATCGCCGTGTGGGCGCTCGGGGGGCTGGGGTCGTGATGGGCCGGGCGTGGTCTGCAGCGGCGTTTGGGTCCGGGGCCCCGCGGTTGAAGGTTGGGAAGGCGCCTGAAGACCGGAAGCCCCGTAGGGTGGGCCAAGCGCAGCGGGCCCACCACAGACTGCC
>JAABTX010000176.1 GCA_011389655.1 Thioalkalivibrio sp. | reverse complement strand
CGCGGCATGCGGGGCATTCGGCCTACGACCTGCGTCGGCTGCTCCGTCTGGCCGTGGCGATCATCGTGCGTTTCTCGGATCGGCCGCTGAAGCTGAGCGTGCTGCTCGGTCTCGCGTTCAGCGGGCTGTCTGCCCTGGTCTCGGTCCTGTTGCTCGTGGGCTGGTCGAGCGGGGCCTTCACCGTGCCGGGCTGGACCAGCCTCATCCTGTCGGTCTGGTTTCTCGCGGGGCTGATTCTCGCCGTGCTCGGGGTGCACGGGGTCTATGTCGGGCGCATCTTCGCCGAGGTGCAGAACCGTCCGCGCCTTCTGGTCGAGACGACGACGGACGCGACGCCGACCGGGGTGCCGACCGCAACCGTGGTGGGGCCGGGGCCCGGTGGATGAGCCGGACCCTGCCCGTCCTGCCTGCAGGTCTGCGCCGCTTCGGCCGCTTCGGGGTTGTCGGCCTCGCGAGCAATGCGGGGCTCTATGCCGGGTTTCTCGGCCTGGTCTGGCTCGGCGTGGTCCCCCTTGCCGCCTCCGCGCTCTGCTACGTGCTCGGGGTGATCTTCAGCTATCTGCTCAACAGGCGCTGGACCTTTGCGAGCCGGAGCAGCCACGGCCGCGATCTGCCACGGTTCCTGGCTTCCTACGGGGTCGGGCTCGGGGTGACGCTGGCCTCGATGAGCGTGCTGGTTCCCCTGCTCGGTCCTGCGGCGGCACAGCTTCTGACGATCGCGATCACGGCGGTCTCGATCTATCTCTTCCTGCATATCCTGCGCTTTGGCAGGGCATGACGGCTCGCTTTCGCACGCGAAATATCTGCGGAGGTGCAGCGGGGGACCGGGCGCGTCTTACCTGGCCACATAGACCTGCATCTGTCGGCGTCCGTAGGTGATCGGGTCGCCGAGGGGGTGGAGGCCCGCCTCTCTCCAGGCTGCGTCGAACCGCGGATCTGCGCGAAGCCAGGCCAGCAGATCGAAACCCGGCCGGGCAAACCAGCGCAGATGTGGCGTGACGTCAATTCCCACCCTGACCGGGGGCAACGCCTCGAATCTCGCCAGAATTCTGTCCCGGTACCAGGATTCGAGGCGTGCGCGGACTTCCTCGGTCGGTGGATTGGAAATGCCGTTCTGCCCGTTCTGCCGGATGAGTGCAGGGATCGGCCAGTGGACGGCAGAAACCCCCGACCAGCGGACATCGAGAAAGGGCAGGATCTGCGCGGCCGGGGCAACGCTCGGCGACACCATCAGAACGGGTGCGCCGGGCGTTTCCGGGGTCATCGCCCGGGTCAGCGGATGTTCCATGACCGTGGTGCGGTGAGGGGTCTGCGGAAAATGCCGTGCACGTTCAGCCGTGAGGACTGCGGCCGCAAGCAGTGCCGGCACGAGCATCCAGCGCCGAGGGGATCGCGCGGCAGCCTGGCCGATCGCCCAGGCGATCATTCCGATCAGGCACAGCATGACGAGGATGTTCAGCGGCAATCTGTGATAATGCAGACCGAACCCCTGCACGGCGACCATCGCCGCCGCCGCCAGGCCGACGCCGGCTGCCAGTCCGGCCGCGGGGTGTGTCCATCGTCCGTTCCTGTCCATGATCAGCATGATGCCGAGGCCCGCAGCCAGCGCCGCCAGCGCGAGCAACAAGCGCGGATCCAGCAGCGAGGCGGCGGCAGAAACCGGCCCCGGCTGGAGGCGGCTGAACGTGTCCCGCGCCAGCGGCACGATCTCGGACAGGTAGGCAGGATAGGTCGTCAGAAACCAAGCATAGAGAGCCATGGAAACGGCCAGCGCCGCCCAGGTCTCGATCGTCAGGCGCCAGGGCCGTCCGCCTGCGCGAACGAGATCGAACATCCCCACGGCGAGCGCAATCAACGCGAAATGCGGCTTGACGATCAGGGCCGTCCCGGCCAGCGCCCCCGCGAGGAGCGAGATGGGCCGGGCCGGACGCAGCCTGTTCCAGGCCAGGAGTGCGGCGAGCCCCCACGGGACCATGGCCACCGAGCCGAGATATTCCCGGCGCCCGGTTTCGGGTGTGATCAGGAGCATGCTGAGCGACAGTCCGATCACCAGAACCCAGCCTGCGGAACCGGCGGTGCGGAGGAGCGGGAGCAGGACCGACAGCGCCACGACGAGAGCGAAAAACTGCACCGACAACAACAGGTACTTGTGTGTCTGGTCGAAGGGCGTTCCGAACTGTTCGGACAGGAGGAACGAGGCCTGTCCCAGAAGGACGGGTCCCGGCGGGTTCGCCTCGATGTAATGAGTATAGGCTTCCTGCCCCTGAGCGACGATGCGCCCCGCAGCGGCGTAGTATGAGACGTCGTGATCCAGCTTCAGGGGCTGGATTGTTACAACCGCCAGGACAAGAACGCCGAGGGCGACAGCAAAAACGGAAGCAACATGGCCATAAATTTTTGTATCTTTATGTTTCAAGCAATTTATCGAATTTGACATTTTACCGCCTGAAATTGGGAGACTTATCAGTTATTTCAAGTTCAAGGCCTGCGCGCGATATCCACGCAACGTCCAGAGCAACTCAGAGCGTCCCGACCTTTCGCCCCAGGTGGTCGCCCAGTCTGAGGGCGAGCATCACGATGGTTTGCGTCGGGTTGGCGTAGCCCCCGGTCGCGAACACCGAGGAGCCGAGGACGTAGCCGTTCGACAGCCCGAAGATGCGCAGGTCGCGGTCCACGACGCCCTCGCGCGGGGTCGCCGCCATGCGGGTGCCGCCCATGTGGTGATAGGCGGAATACCAGCCGTTGTCGGGCTGCAGCCGTTCCTCGATGACGAAGTCGTGCACCCGCACGCGCCCCAGCCCCTGCCGGACGGCGTGGCGTCCCAGCAGTTCCATCAGCACGCGGGCGGTGCGGTAGTCGCGCTCGGTCTTGCGCCAGTGCAGTTCGGGGCGGGGCACGCCGTGGGCGTCGCGCCCGGTTTCCGACAGCGCGACGCGGTTCTCGGCGACCGGGGCCTGTTCCCACTCGGCGATGACCCGCTGGTGGCATTCCAGGGTGCGGTCGGTGGCGGTGTAGACCATCTCCCCCAGCGCGGGCGCGGCGCAGGCGAGTTCCCGCGCGATCGCCTTCGCCCCGCCGCTCCAGCCGCGCGGGACGTCCTGGAAGTGCATCAGGCCGTTCATCACCCCGTGGCGCCGGATCGCGGCGTGGCTTGCCGCGACGGTGAGGCGCTCGGTCCCGCGCGGCGGGCCGAAGAGGGGGCGGTCGAGCCGGACCTCGCCGAGGGCGAACTCGGGGTGCTCCATCCAGTAGCGCCCGAGCGTGCGGTCCTCGGCCACGACCTTCTGGGGCGAGGTGCGGTTCGACCAGAGCAGCAGGCGGCTGTTCTCGATGCCCCCCGTGCACAGCACCACCGCGCGGGGCCGGATCTCGAAGGCCGTGCCGTCCGGGGCGCGCAGGTCGAGCGCGGTGATCCGGCCCTCCTCCGCGCGGAGGGAGCCGACGGCGGTCTCGAGGCAGAGATGCGCGATCTCCGAGGTGCGGAAGAACTCCGCGTATTTCTCCCCGAAGCGGACCGCCGGGCTGGCCTGGCGCGTGGCCACGAAGAGCGATCCCTCCAGCGGGCGGTCGATATTGGCGTCGATCTCGAGGATCTCGGCGGCGCCCTCGGCATAGGGGGCGATGTCGGCCCGGGCGATCGGCCAGCCCGAATGCGGGATGTCCGCGCGGGCCTCGAAATCCTCCGCGTCGAGGGTGCGGCAATAGCCCGTCCAGTGGTTCGAGGTGCCGCCGAAATAGCGCAGCCGCGCCGCGTCGAGCGCGTGGTAGGGATCGCCGATCACCCGGCCGCGATAGAAATCCTGCGAGGCGGGGG
>JAABTX010000175.1 GCA_011389655.1 Thioalkalivibrio sp. | reverse complement strand
TCTTACACCATGGGTGGCTTCGTCCACGCCCTGCTGGTGATCGCCGTCATCATCGTGGTGTTGCGTCTGATCTCGGGCCGCAAGGCCGTCTGATCCGGCCGGGAACAGGAAGGACCAATGATCATGAAGACCATCGGAGCCGTGCTGTTGATCCTGGGCCTGGTGGCGCTGGTGTACGGCGGGATCAGCTACAGCAATGATCGCACGGTGCTGGATGTCGGATCGGTGGAGATCACCGCCAGCGAGGGCAACGATGTCCCGATCTCCGCGATCGTCGGCGGCGTGGTGCTCATCGGCGGCGCCGCGCTGCTGGTGGTGGGGAGCCGGCGCTCTCGACGTACCGTGTAGCCGTGGAAACCTGGAGGGAGCGATCGAAATGAGCGAGGGCGGAACGGAGCACGCAAGGGTGGAACTGGCGGAAAGCGAGGGCGACCTGCTGCGACGCGTCCAGGCCGGCGACCGGGTCGCACTCGATCAATTGATCGACGACAACCTGGCGGTGGTCGTCAAGATCGCCGGGAGGTTCCGCCATCGCGGCCTCAGCGATCGTGATCTGATCGCCGAGGGCACGCTGGGCCTGATCAGGGCCGCCAGGCACATCGTCATGTTGCCGGAGCTGCGCTTCATCGAGGTGGCCGTCTGGTGGATCCAGCGCGCCATCCAGACGGCGATCATCGAGCAGGTCAGCCCGACGGAGTTCCTGAGGCCTTGCGGTTGCGCGCAGCTCGATCACGGGGACGACACGGAACATGACCCGAGCAGCGGGACCTGAGGTTCGAGGCGCTCACCTGGGTCGAGGGCCGGCGCCGCTATCCCTTCTTGTCGGTCGAGTGTTTCATCGGGACATAGAGTGGGCAGTATCCCACCACGCTCGTCAGCAACAATACGACGGCCACGATCCCGAGGATGATCGCGGTCACGCCCACGATCTGTCCGGCGAAGATCAGGACTCCCAGCAGGACAGCGATCAACATTCTGATGGTCCGATCGGCCAGACCCATGTTCTTCTTCATCTGGAACCTCCGGACGACGGGGTGCCGGCGAGGCCTGAGGCCGGATTCGACCTGGCCTCATCCGGGCTGCACGTTCAAGGAGGCTACCCCATCACAGGAGTCGTGAACAGTGCAATCACCGTTGTCACCGTTAACCTGTGATGAAGGCATGACCACTTTCCCTGGCTGAGGTTGGCGTGACGAAGAAGAAACAGAAGGAAGACCCGACCAGCCCGAACGGCTCATCCCGGCAGGACGCGGACGCCCGCACGACGCCGGAACCTGCCGGCGAAGCTGCTGGCGCGCAACCAGGGCCCGAGCGGTCCGCCGACGGCTTCCCGATCGTGGGCATCGGGGCCTCGGCCGGAGGCCTGGCAGCCTTCGAGGCCTTCTTCTCGGGCATGCCCGCAGATGCAGACCCGGGCATGGCCTTCGTGCTGGTGCAGCACCTGGCCCCTGATCACCATAGCATCCTGACCGATCTGATCAGCCGCTACACGCGGATGGAGGTCTTCGAGGCCGGGGACGGCATGGAGGTGCAGCCGAACTGCGCCTACATCATCCCGCCGGGCTTCGACATGGCGTTCATGAACGGGACGCTGCAACTGCTCGAGCCGGAGGCCCCGCGTGGCCAGCGCCTGCCCATCGATTTCTTCTTCCGGTCGCTGGCCCACGACCAGCACGAGCGGGCCATCGGCGTGGTGCTCTCGGGGACCGGCAGCGACGGCACCCTGGGCGTCCGGGCCATCAAGGGCGAGGGCGGCATGGTGATGGCCCAGATCCCGGAGTCCACCGAATACGACGGCATGCCCCGCAGCGCCATCCGCACGGGCATGGTGGACTACGAGCTGGCCCCGGCCGAGATGCCCGCCCAGCTCATCGCCTACGTGACCCATGCGTTCGGCAAGGCTCCCCAGCCAGCAGAGCAAGCGCCCGGCTCCGAGAACGCGTTGAACAAGATCTTCGTCCTGTTGCGCGACCAGACCGGGCACGACTTCTCCCAGTACAAGCCCTCGACCATCCGACGCCGCATCGAGCGGCGCATGGCCATGCACCAGATCGAGAGCCTGGAGGGCTACGTCAAGTACCTCCAGCAGGCTGACGACGAGGTGCACGCCCTGTTCCACGACATGCTGATCGGCGTGACCAGCTTCTTCCGCGACGCCGAGGCGTTCGAGGCCCTGGAGGAACAGATCATCCCCGAGCTGTTCGCCGGCAAGGGCGCGGATGCCCCGATCCGCCTCTGGGTGCCGGGATGCTCCACCGGCGAGGAGGCCTATTCCCTCGCCATCCTGCTGGCTGAACACATCGAGGCGTTGAAGCAGCATTTCAAGGTGCAGGTCTTCGCCACGGACATCGACAGCCAGGCCATCGCCACGGCGCGTGCCGGCATCTACCCCGCCTCCATCGCCGCCGACCTCACTGCGGAACGACTGGCCCGCTTCTTCTCGCCCGAGCCGGGTGAAAGTGCCTTCCGCATCCACAAGAACATCCGCGACATGGTGGTCTTCTCCGAGCAGGACGTGATCAAGGATCCGCCCTTCTCCAGGCAGGACCTGATCAGTTGCCGCAACCTGCTGATCTACCTGGGCGGTGAGCTCCAGAACAAGCTCATCCCGCTGTTCCACTATGCCCTGAACCCGGGCGGTTTTCTGTTCCTGGGGACGTCCGAGGCCGTGGGCGAACATCGGGATCTCTTCGCCGCGCTGGACCGCAAGGCGAAGCTGTATCAGCGCAAGGAAGACCAGCTCGGCGCCCGGCATGCAAAGCCGGGTCGATTCTCGCTGCCGGCGTCGGTGCCCGACGCGGGATCGTCGCGGTCCGTTGCGAAGAAGGCCAGCCCCAGGGCGCTGCCGCTGCGGAAGCTGACCGAACAGGCCCTGCTCCAGGAGGTATTCCAGGCCGGGGCCCTGGTCAACGCCCAGGGCGATATCCTCTACCTCCACGGCCGCACCGGCAAGTACCTGGAGCCTGCCCCCGGCGAAAGCGGACCCAACAACATCCTGAAGATGGCCCGCGAAGGGCTGCGCCGCGATCTGGTGACTGCCCTGCAGCAGGCGACGCAGGCCGGGGAGACCGTGCGCTGCCCGGGGCTGCGGGTCAGGACCAACGGCGACGTCATCACCGTCAACCTGATGGTCCGTCCGGTGGCCCCGCCCCCGGCCACGCCACCGGGGCCTCCCCTTTACCTGGTGATCCTGGAGCAGGGACAGGAGCCGGTGGCCAGCGACGCTCCGCCACCATCGGCCGGGCAGGACGGCCAGCGGCCAGCGGAAACGGAAGGTGAGGATACCGACTCCCGCATCACCGCGCTCGAGCATGAGCTGCGGGCGAAAGAGGAGTACCTGCAGACCGCCAACGAGGAACTGGAGACCTCCAACCAGGAGTTGCAGTCGATCAACGAGGAGTTGCAGTCCACCAACGAGGAACTCGAGACCTCCAAGGAAGAGCTGCAATCCGTCAACGAGGAACTGTCCACGGTCAACGCCGAGCTGCAGACCAAGGTGACCGACCTGTCGCGGGCCAACAACGACATGAACAACCTGCTGGCCGGCACCGGCATCGCCACGGTCTTCGTGGACCACCAGCTGCGCATCCTGCGGTTCACCGCCGCGGCCACCAAGATCATCAACCTGATCCAGAGCGACATCGGCCGGCCCGTGTCCCACATCGTCTCCAACCTGCCCGGCTACGGCAGCCTGACCAGGGACATCCAGGCCGTGCTGGACACCCTGGTCCCCAAGGAGGCGGACGTGCAGACCGCCGACGGCCGGTGGTACACCATGCACATCCAGCCCTACCGCACCGTGGACAACGTCATCGAGGGCGCGGTGCTCACCTTCGTGGATGTCACGGCG
>JAABTX010000174.1 GCA_011389655.1 Thioalkalivibrio sp. | reverse complement strand
GCATGTCCAGCAGCGCGGGAAACTTCCTGTGCAACGCAATCCTCTACGGCGCGCTTGGCCTGCTTGAGCGTCGCGGTGCCACCCTGCCCTGCGGTTTTGTCCATCTTCCATACATGCCCGAACAGGTCGCCGGAATCCTGGAAAATCTGCGCAGCGCACAGGCCCTGGAATTGCATCAGCGCGCCGACCTGGCCTCAATGCCGCTGGACCTGTCGGCCCGGGCGATCCGCATGGCGATCGAGACCACGCTGGACAATGCCGCATGAGCGATGCTGAAATCCTTGCGCTGGACAACGTGACGAAGCGGTTCGGTGAAACGGTCACCGCCGACGGAATTTCGCTCTCCTTGCAGCACGGGGAGTTTTTCACCCTTCTGGGTCCCTCCGGTTCGGGAAAATCCACCATCCTGCGCATGATCGCCGGTCTCGAAACGCCCGACGCGGGGCGCGTCCTGCTGGAGGGGGCTGACATCACCCGAAAGCAGCCCTGGCAGCGTGGACTTGGAATGGTGTTCCAGCAATACGCCAACTTCCCGCACATGTCGGTGGCAGAGAACGTCGGTTATGGTTTGCGCCGTCAGCGCGTCACCCGGGCCAAGCGCGACGACCGTGTGGAGGAGTTGCTGAAACTGGTCGGGCTGGCCGGGTTCGGGGACCGCCGGGTGACCAACCTTTCCGGCGGTGAGCAGCAACGCGTCGCCATCGCGCGCGCGCTGGCCCCACGCCCCAAGATCCTCCTGTTGGATGAGCCGCTCTCGGCGCTCGACGAGAAGATCCGTCGCGAAATGCAGGACGAGCTACGGCGCATCCAGCAGACCACCGGCACCACCTTCATCTATGTCACCCACGACCAGGAGGAGGCGCTGACGATGAGCGACCGGATCGCGGTGCTCAACCTTGGCCATTGCGTGCAATGCGACGCGCCCGAAGCGATCTTCCGCAGGCCCCGCACCCGGTTCGTCGCCCGGTTCTTTCGCGGCTGCAACGTCGTGGAGGGCGAGCACCGGGTGCAGGACGACCGGTCCCATCTGCGCATCGCGGGGGCCGACGTGGCGCTGCCCGAGCGGTCCACCGCGCTCGAGGGCAAGGTGGGCATCGCCATCCGCGGCGAGGACGTGCATATGGGCGCGGATGCGGACGGGTGCGACCTGGTGCTGGAGGGCCGCTTGCAGGAGCAGGTCTATCGTGGCCTCTATACCGATTACCGGCTGGAGCTGCCGGACGGACAGGGGTTGTCGGCCATGATCGGCCGGCGGCTCGACGTGTCGCCCGGCGACACAATCCCTATCGGGTGCGCCGCCGCGGCCCTGACGCCGCTGGAGGACGACTGACCCGCGCGCGGCCGGACGGTCTTACCGCCGGCTCTGACGCGCGTCGAGAATGGCAAGCAGGGCCAGCAGCACGAGCGTCGCCACGATCAGGATCGTCATGAGCGCATGGAGATTGGGCGACAGGCCCACCTGCTGATATTGCGACCACAGATAGGTCTGCACCGTGTTGTTCCCGCCCTGCACGACCGAGGTGCGGATCGTCTCGTTGAACGACAGGATCAGCGAGAAGATCGCCGCGCCGAGGATACCGGGATGGATCTGCGGCAGCTCGACCTCGAAGAACGCCTGGATCCTGTTGGCGCCCGACATGTAGGCTGCCTCGCGGTGGATCGGGTCGAAATTGGCCATCACCGTCAGGATGATGAGAAACCCGAAGGGCAGCGCCCAGATGACCTGCACCGCCGTGATCGTCAGCAGCGACGGGCTGATCCCGAGGGTCTGAAAGAACAGCGCCGTCGCGACTCCCATGGAGATTCCCGGCACGAAAAGCGGGATCAGGATCACCCCGAGCACCAGACGGGGAATGCGCCAGACCCTGACCGCTTCCGCAGCGAGCAGCGCAAGCAGCGGCGAGATCAGCGCGACCAGAAGCCCCACGATAACCGATGTCCGGCCCGCCGCCATCAAACGGTCGTCACTCAGGATCGCCGCGTAATTGGCGAACAGGCCGCCTTCGCCGACATCGCGGAAGGAATTGATGGCCGGCGGCACCAGCGGCGCGTAGAGAAAGACCAGCACCAGCGCCACGAGGCTCCAGCCCAGCAGATTGGCAATTTTGCCGCGCGTCATGCTCATGTCCGTCCCATGATCTTGCCCAGCAGCAGTCGCAGGTCGAAGACCTGAGCCCATACCACGATGAGTGCCAGCATCAGGATCGTGGCAACCGACGAGATCGCCGCGGCCAGCGGATAGTCCAGCGTGTTGAGCGCGCTCTGGATGGTGTTGCCGAGCAGCTGGTAGCCGGTCCCGCCAAGGATCAGCGACACAGCGACCTCGCCGAAGGCACCAACGAATCCGAAGATCGCGGCCGCCACGACGCCCGGCATCGAAAGCGGCAACACGACACGGCGGAAGGTGGTCAACGGCCCCTCCCCCAGCATCCAGCTCGCCTCCACCAGCCGGCGGTCCATACCAGACAGCGACAGCCAGATCGGAAACACCATGAAGGGCATGTAGGCCGTCACCAGCCCAAGGTAGACCGCGAAATCGGAAAACAGAAGCCAGTCGAGCGGACGCTCGGTGATGCCCACCGCCATGAGGCCCGTGTTGACCGGTCCGGTGCGCGACAGCAGCTCCGACCATGAAAAGGTACGCACCACGTAGTTCACCAGGAACGGCACCGCGAACAGGAACAGGACCGGTCGGACCAGCGCCGTGCGCAGCCGCGTGGCGATCAGGTAGGCGATCGGATAGGCCAGCAGCAACATCACGACGGCGGCGCAGACGCCTACCCAGAGGCTGCGCAGCAGCACCTCAAGCCGGGTGCCGGAAAAGAAGGCGGCGTAATTCTCGAAACTCATCGCGGGCCGCATGCTGAAGCCGATCTTCTGCCAGAAACTGACCACCAGCGTGATCGACAGCGGCCCGAGGATCAGGATAAATATGAGCGCGAGCGGCGCCCCCAAGACGACCGCCCGTGCCAGCCGCGGCGAATTCAGCGTCGACCGCATGCGGTCAGGCCGACTTGAAGCGCTGCCATTCCTCTTCATACGCATCGACATGCGTGGGCCAGCGGTTCTGCCAGGTCCCGCCCTTCTCGAACTTGGCCTGGACACCTTCGGAGATCTCGCGCACGCGCGCGGCCTCTTCGGCGCTGAACTGGTCGGGATTGTCGGCGGCGTATTGCGCGGCAAGCGGGTTGGTAAGGTATCCGCGCATCAGCGTGATCTTGGCCCCGTACCAGCCGCCGAGCATGAAATCGAGCAGCTGGTAGGTGGCCTCCAGATCCTCATCGTTCATCTCGGGATTGTTGACGATGTAGGCCGCCATCGCCCAGAGCAGGTAACCTTCGCGGGGCCGTGCGTAAACGGCCTCGGTGCCCTGGTCGCGCGCGGCGAAGACCATCGGCTCCCAGCAGTCGATCACGTGGACCTCGCGTGAGGTCAGCAGGTTGACTGCCTGCTCGAAGCTCGACCAGATCACCCTGAACTGTCCGGCGCGCTTCTGCTCGATCAGGAAATCGACAACGGTGCGCATCTCCTCGGGTGTCATGTCGGCGGGATCGGCGATCTGCGCCTGGCCGCTTGCGTTGAGAAACAGCGCGGTCTTCTGTCCGGCGGTGGTGTAATTGTCCTCGAGCGAGACGAAACCGCGAAACTTGGGATCGAAAAGCGCGCCATAGCTGTCCAATTCTCCCGTCTCCTCGGGAAGATACGCGAATGAGTCGCCCTGCAAGACGGTCGGCACGCCATAGAACCGGCCATCGAGGCCAACGAAGTCGAAGCCGGGCGTGCCTTCGGAGAGATAGTCCGAGATGTAGTCGTTGGTCTTCCAGTTCGGCATTCGCGAGGTGTCGAGTTCGCGGATCAATGCGTTCTCCACGAG
>JAABTX010000173.1 GCA_011389655.1 Thioalkalivibrio sp. | reverse complement strand
GGCAGTGATCGTGGCGGGTCCGTTGCGGTGGTCGAGGCTGTTCTCCGGAAAGGTCGCCGGGTCGAAGAACGCGTCCGGGCAATCGACGAGGGTCTCGGGATCCTCGAGGTTGGCCAGCAGCCGGATGCTGCGCCCGAAGCCGATCGCGCAATCCCAACCCGTCGCCCAGATTGCGAAGTGGTGGACGCCGGGCCGGAGGTTGATCTCGCCTTCCAGCCGGTCCGGCTTTTCCGGGTCCGTGATCGGGCGTCCATTCACCGCCAGCATGAACTGTGGAGGATTGGCGACGGACGGATGGGTGCCCTCCGGGATCTGATATTTGCCGAGTTCGACCTTGAAGCGGCGGGTCACTTCCCTCGGTTCGTGGAAATAGCCGCGGAACCGGTAGATCACATGGGCGTTGTGGTGGCGGTTCTGGCGCTTCCACTCGACCTGGCCGGGAATCGATTCGGTCATCGCCTCCGACGGTCCGCTGACATTGCCCGCCGCGCCCGCCGCATAGGTCTGGGTGATCCAGCCGCGTTCCAGATGCTGCTTCAGCTCGTCGAGGTCGTAAACGGAGCGCTCGTTGCGGTTGTGATGGTGGTCGGTGTCGTTCATCACGATCACCGACGGGTGCCAGGGTTTCTCGATCGCGCCCTGGTGGTGGGGGTGGACGGCGATGGCGGTCAGATCCCGCTCGCTCATGCCGGTCTGCAGGGCGAAAGTCTTCAAGGCCGCCCCGGTCTCCGCCGCGGTGATGGTCAGATCGCCGAGCGGGACGTTGTCGTTGAGATCGATGACAAACTCCGGCGTCCGGTCCTTCTCGACCACCGGGCGCCATGCCGGGTAGTCCGCTCTCGGGCTGATGACCATGTTCGGGTTGCGGCCCGGTTCGGAATTGCGGGCGAAGGCGCGGGCCTGGGCACCGGTGGTCGGGATGCTGCCCTCGAACCAGCCGCTGTGGGTGCCGGTTTCCTTAAGCTTGACCAGTGAAAGGGAATCGCCGCTCGAGGTCGAAACGTTCACGGTCAGCTCGTCGATATCGGCGGTGCGGCTGCGGTCGGGATCGATCACGCGGACGTGGATCGGGTTGCCGGGTTTGGCCACATTGACGAGAAAGCGTCCGAATTCATCTGCGGTGTTCCCGCCCGAGTCGGCGCGGGCCTCGGCGTCCATCGCGCGGGAGGCCAGCCGCGCCCTGGCCGCCTGCTCGGCGTCGCCGCGCTTTCCGCTCGCCTCCAGCTCCCGCATCACGCGCTCCATGTCGGCGGTGCGCTGCTCGGCCTCGGTGAGAAGCTTGCGCGCCGAGGCGATGAGCAGCGCGTCGGAGGCGACGGTGATCGGTCCGCCGCGCCGTTCGTCGGCCTGGTTCATCTTCTCGAGAAAGCGCTCGGTGTAGGCGTAGAAGACCTCGTCGTCGCCGATGACCTGCAGGGTGCCGTCGTCCGGCGCCGGAGCGCCCAACGCGGTGGCGACCTCGCCGCGGAACTTCGTTTTCTGATCGCCGAACTGGCGCAGGAAGAACTGTTCCTCGTCGCCCGAGGTGGCCCACACCCTGACCTCGATCTCGGTGCCCGCGCCGGAGACGGCGAGGGTGGGATCGTTGAGGGTGACCTTGAGCTTTTCGCCCGGCACCAGCGACTGCTGGCTGGAGGTCGAGCCGAGTTCGACTTCGGTGGCCTCCATCAGCTTCTCGCGCTTGAGCTGCACCTTGCCGAGGAGGATGCGGGCGTCCGGGTGGTTCGGTTGGCGGGCGAGGATGGCGTCGATATCGTCCTTCGCGTCCGCGTATTCCTCCATGTCGAAAAAAACCTCGGCGCGGGCGTAGCGGACGTCCGACCAAAGGTTCGGGATCTTTTCGAGAGCGAGTTCGTTGAGCGTGTTGAGCGCGCCGTCGAAGTCCTTGGCGAGGCGCTGCGCACGGGCCTGGCGCAGGGTCGCCTGGTGGCGGACCGGAAGGTCCTGCCAGGCTTCGTTCTCCCGGGTGCGGACGTAGATTTCGAGGGCCTGGCGGAGCTGGCCGCGCTGGACGGCGATGTCGCCGTAGGCGAGTTCGATGCGGACCTTCTCCGGGGGCGTCAGCGGGCTGCCGTCCTCCCGCGCCCACTCGAGCAGTGATTTCACCAGCATCTCCTGCCGGGCATCCGCACGGGTGTAGATCGTCTGTTGGAGAACCCACAGCAGGTAGGAGACGGAGAGTTCGCGGTGGACCGGCTCGAAGGCCTCCCAGTTCTCGGCGAGCACCGTCCAGGCGCTTTCCTCGTTGCCGGTCATCCACTCGGCCTGCGACTGATAGATCGGGTAGGCGGGGTCGCTCTTGGCGACGGGGATCTCGATGAGTCCGAGGTTCATGGCGGTCTTGCCGCGCACGGCCTTGAGGCGCGGGATGTCGGTCTCACGCTTGAACCAGGTGTGTCCGCGCTTGTGCCGGTCGATGGTGGCGAGGCCGCAGCGGGCGAGCGTGCTGGCGGCTTCGGGCCGGTCATCGACGAGCGACTCGGTGAATTCGACCAAGCTGGCGTGGTTGCGATGATGTATCTGGACTTCGCGCCAGAGGTAGGCGGCGGTCCGCAGCAGGAGGGCCGGATCCCGATCCTCGCGCATGACGGCGAGCAGGCGGGAGCCGACGGAGTGATCCACCTCGAACGAGCGCAGCGAGTCGGCCAGTTCGACCAAGCGGTCGATGACTTCCGGGTCCTTGCCGACCGTTTCGTCCACCTTGCCGAGCTGATCGAGGCCCTGGATCCCGATCCGGAAGGGGGCCTTGCGGGCGCCTTCGATGGCCGCGTCGAGCGCGGCGACGGTTTTCCCGAGGCCGGGCTGGTAGGCGGGGGGCTCCTGCTCCTTGCCGTCAGCGTCCTCGACGGGCTCCGGTTTCCAGTCCTCCGGCGGCTCCATGAGGGTGATCAGATCGCGGCAGACGACGTCCGGATCGGTGGCCCGGACGTGGGCGAACTGGTCCGGAGTCATTGCGGTTTCGGTGAACCACGAGCGCGCGCCGAGGCGGACATGGGGCGGCAGCTTCTTCCATGCGGGAGACTTGAAGAGCGCCTGCATGAGCTGGATCGACTCTTCGTTGTCCTCGGGAAACTGGGCGTTGATCCAGCTCATCACGAGCCAGGGTTCGAGCTGATTGCGCTTGAGCTGCTCGGCCACCGCCTTGTGGAGATCGGGCAGCAGCGGGTAGGGGGCATACATCCCCTTGTCCTTCAGATAGTCGATGTTCTGCCGGTGGCGGTTGAAGAGGCGCAGGTAGATGGGGTCGTAGCGGTCCGGGCTGAGGCCGCGGACGGCGCCGTCGCGGCTGAGCGGTCCCTCGGCGTCCTCGATGCCCTGGGCGAGGGCGTTGCGGGCGAGGAGGCGGGCCTCCGGGCTCGCGTCGCGCAGCAACTCGGTCACTCCTTCCGGCGAAACGCGCAGGAGTGCGGCGAGGCGCGAACGCACGGCTGGCTGTTTGGGCTGATTCGAGCGGAAGTCCTTCCAGAGCGTGCGGAAGCTGTTGAGGCGCTGGCCCGCCGGGGTTTCCTTCTCGGCCTCTTTGACGGGGATTTTCGCCAGCACCTCCTTGCCGCGCTTGATTTCCTGGTCGCGCCGGGCGGTATCGCCCGGGCGTCCGGCCCAGTGCCAGAGCTGGTCGGCGTAGCGGCCGTCGAGTTCGGGCGCACCGAGTCGCCACAGCTCCGGGCCGAGCAGGGCGTTCATCGCCTTCCCGAGGTCCTTTTCCTCGCCCGCGGCGGCGATCGCGCGCACCAGCGAGGCTTCCGGAGTGGGATTCTGCGCGAGGTGCGGGGCGAGTTTCCGCGCCTCTTCAAGAGTGAGCGTGTTCCAATCGAGGCGAAGGACCGGGCCGGACTTGCGGTTCACCAGTTCGGGATTTTTCAGCACAAGGGCACGCATTTCCTCGACGCCGAGGATCTCGGGTCCGCCAACGTAGTAGCCCGGCGACCAGGTCGCGAGCAGGTCGGCCTG
>JAABTX010000172.1 GCA_011389655.1 Thioalkalivibrio sp. | reverse complement strand
CGCCGACGACGATGTCGTCGATCAACACCCGTGCGCCGGGGGCGGTGCGGATCAGGGTGGAGATGGTCATCGGGATGGTGTAGACGACCTCGGGCTCGCGGCGGGAAGCGGGCGCCGCGAGTTCCAGGGTCACCAGGCGACCGGCATGGCGCCAACCTTCGGGGATGGCCTCGAGATCCGATGGCGTCACGATCCCGGCGTCCGGGTCGACGCGGTAGGTTTCTCGCGTGGCCGTGTGGATCATCTCACAGCGGTCGGGATCGAAGGTCGGCACGGCCTCGCCGAAGGTCGTCGGCAGCAGGAAGCCGAACTCGCGCGGGAGCGGGTCGAGGTGCCTGTGGTCAATGAGCAGGTTGCCCTTGCTGTCGGTCCGCCCCACGCTCACGGTATCGCCGTCGGCGAGGTAGAACATGCGCACCTCGGCGACCGGCTGGTCGCGCAGGTCGCGAAACTGGAACAGGAAGCCGCTCTGCTGGTCACCGCCGCAGCCGCCGACGAGCAAGATCATCGCGAGGGCCGCGACGAGTCCTCGCCGCGACCGGTTCATGCCGCCCATCCGCGTGGCGTGCTTGGTCTGGTTGGTCAACGCCCATTCCTCTCGACACTCGACCGGGATGTCGGAACCTGGCGATTCCCTGATGCGAGCTTCTCGGCCCAGGCCGGTGGCGGTAGCTCCTGGTAGCGGAACGAGGCCTGACCGGCGTCGAAGGACTCGCCGGCACGCAGTGTTCTGTAGGTCGGGGGGCCTGGCGTTGCCCCGCCGCCGTGCCGATGGCATACCTGGACGCCGTCGGGGCGCATGAGGATCCGGCACAGCACGTCCGGGTCGTCGTCAGCGACCAGCTGGGCAGCGCCGGTCGGCAGGCTCTTCAAGGCCAGGGGCTGCTCCTGGTCGCGAACTTCCAGGAACGCCAGGTCGACCCCTGGCTCGGCGTGGGTGGTCAACCGGCCCGATTCCAGCCACAGGATCCCGCGCAGCAGGGGCGGGCCGGCGAAATCCGTGACCTCCGGCCAGAGATCCGGACAGACCGGGCAATCCTTCACACCCGGCGGCAGCAGGTGTCCGCTCGGACACAGCTCCAGCCGCTGCACGGGCTGACTGCAGGACAGGCAGACGGTGGCCCAGCCCGGGTTGGTCGCGTAGCAATGAGAGCACTTCATGAGGGCTCCTTCGTCGCAGCGCGAGTTGCCGACCCGGGCGCCGGCAGGATCCGCAGCCGGTACTGGCTGCGTCGGTCGTCCAGATCACGGTCCGTCGGGTCGCCCAGATCGTCCATGAGCGTGACGGTTTCCTCGCCGTCGACGCGATGGGTTTCCGGGGGACCTGCGGGGTCGGCGCGACGATGCATCCGGGCGGCTTTCTCGAGGTAGAGTCCGTATCGAGAGTGATCGGTGAGCACCGCGCCGCCGAGGCCGTCCATCTCCACGGTGAGGTGGCGCCGCGAGATGTAGCCGTAGGGTTCGCCGTGCGGGAACAGGTGGCAGAATGTCGGTGGAGAAAGACTACCGTTGCGCCTCAGGACCTCCGGCGGTGCGGGGTGGCGGCCCAGGAAGAGGACGTCGCCGTCGCGCAGGGGATAGACCCGGCCCAGTCGCGAATCCAGCTTCGCCGGGCGCATCTCGTGAGTCTCGGAATAGATGATGACGAGCCCGAGGAGGGGGCGCGTCCGGTCGACCGGCGCCGTCTGCTCCTCGGACGGGCCCGGTGCGGTGGGGGTCGGACGCACCTGGGTCGACTCGACGCCGGACCGCTCCGGCGTGTCGCCGGGGTCAGGCCCTCTCGCCCGTTCGTCGTCGTGATTTCCTGGCTCCAGATCCCGCATGTTCAAGTCGTGCTCCTTCGGACCCGTCCCGTGGGTGTTCGCGGAGGGATCGATTGCAAGGCAGTGTACCCGGTCCGCTGCGGACTGGCAACCGACAGCCGGAAGGACCGATACTCGCCACTTGACTTGGTAAGCGTTAATCTGGTCTAATGAAGTCTCGGTTATCCAAACTGAGACGCACTGGCATCGGAGACTCCTCGCCGGGCGGTGGTCGTGTGCTTGCCGCCTGGGCCGCAGGCCCGCGCCGGCGAGCGCGAAATACCAGGGGCCAAATGACAGCGAAGACGACAATTCCGGATCCCCTGATGCTACGGTTGAAGCAAGGATCCGACCTCAAGGACGGCGTGTCGGGCGAGGCATTCATCCCGCTGTTGTCGCGTGCCCATCCGCTGCGGGCGTACCTCGCGTGCCTGGTGGCCGCCGATCAGGTCGTGATTCCACACCTCGCGGTGCTGATGGAGCCGAACGAGTATCCGGGCACCGGTGCGGATGGTGGGCGCGCCCCGCTGAACAACCGTCAGATCGACTCCATCTGGCGCCACGGTTTCCAGCGCCAGCGGCGCCTGCAGTCGCGCCAGATCGCGGGTGTCGACGAGCGCGCGTTGCCCGCCGACCTCACGACCGACGGCCCTCCTCGCCACTCGCCCCTGGCCTGGTGCGCGAAGACCGGGGCGTATGCGACCCCGCTGTGCCCGCACTGCCTGGGCGTCATGGGGACCTGCCGCGATGAGGCCTTGCTCCGACGGAGCGGGCTGCCGTCCTACGAGAACGGACTGGTGCGTTTCCTCCACTGCGCGGCGTGCGCCACGGACGCGAACCGGCCGCGCGTGTTCTACACCTACTCGCTCCAGAAGATCGACGGCCTCCCGGACAATGTCCGGGTCCGGCACCGCTCCGAGGTCTATCGCGACCTGGGAGCCCGGATCTCCAGCGCCGATGCCGCGACCGTCGGTCATCCCTGCTTCGCATGCGAGCATCGCGCCACGTGCTATCCGGCCGGCCGGCACGTCGACGATCGCTTGCCAGCCGAAGAACTGCTCCATCCCCTGGCCTACTACGATTTCCACTGGTTCCCCATCGAACCGCTGCCCCTCGATTTCCAGGAGGCTGCCGCCCTGCTCGGGGGTGGGGCGCCGGCAGATCTCGACCGGCCCGAGGCCGACGCGCGAACTGGCGATTCGCTGCGCCAGTCGGTCGTGCACACCCTCGCGCGCTCCGGTCACCAGTTCCTGTTCGAGGGAGACAGCGGTGGCCTGTTCCCCCTCGAGGTCCTCTACCTCAAGCTCGCGGCCATCGCGGGCCTGGCCCGCGGGGCAGAGGCCATCCTGGCCGAGACCGGCGCTGCGCACCTCGCCCTCACGCCCGACCGCTTGCGCGGCGCTCTGTCGATCGGACCGGATGTCCTGCCGGTGCGTTGGGGACTGTCGCTGCGGATCACAGACCTGTTGACCACCGCGCCGCTCGCCGAGCTCGAGGCTGATCGCATCGATGGCGAGCAGAGGGTGGACAGCGTGCCGCATCCCTGTCCGGAGGCCTTCCTGCCCGCCGAGATGCGCCGGCCCCAGATCGAGAGCCTCACCATGAGCATGGTCCGCGAGGACCTGCAGGTGGCGACGACCGGCGGCGAGCGCCGGGCCACCATCCGCGCCCGGTTGACGGCGCGGGACCTCTACCGGGCCTCCGGACACGGCGATCATGACCTCGTGCGCGTTGCGCTGGTCGTCGGAGCGGCCGGCGATCAACGCGTCGTCTTCACGGGGCGCAAGATCGACGACATCGCTGGCGGCTTCGTGTTCTCCGGCACCACCGGGCCGCTTGACGCCGCCGACAGCGCCGCCCTCGAGTCGGCCAAGCTACCGGCGGCCGACTCCGTCGCCGTCACCGTGGCGCACGCCTTCGCCGCGCCGGCCGACGTCATGAGCCTCGGCATCGTGATGTTGCGCCTGTTGCTCGGCAACGATCGGCAGGACACCGCCGCGCTCGACGCCAACCTGACGGGAAGCCTTGCGGCCAACCTCGCCGCCGCTCCCGACGCGGGGGCCGGAGGCGAGGCCGCGGGCATGCTCTCGGCCTTCCAGGAGGCGGGGTTCGCCGCAGGCGTGCAGGAGGTCCTCCATCGCGAGGTCGACCGCC
>JAABTX010000171.1 GCA_011389655.1 Thioalkalivibrio sp. | reverse complement strand
TTCAGCCACGACCTGCGTTCGTCGGCGGAAATGCTGATGCGCAACGGACCGGTCCGGGTCCCGCACACGCCGCTACGCCCCGGGCATCATCACCCGCCCATGTGAGCCGCGCTTCGGGGCGGAAGGCGCTTAAAGCGTCAGCGGGAAATCCCGGACCAGCGCACCGGGCAGCAGTGCGCTGGCGGTGGAACGCTGGCCATAGGTGCCGGTGTCCACCAACGTTTCACGTTCGCGGGTCAGACCGAGCAGGTCCGGGCCCAGCAGCTGGTACAGGCTGACATCGAAGCGCATCGGATCCACCGGCGCGACCGGGATCCCGTCGGCCACCTGCAGGCACGCATACCGGGTCATGCCCGTCACAGCGCACCGGGCGCGGTCCGAGAGATTGCCGTACCAGAGATCGGCTATAAGCAGGCCGTCGCCCACGGCGCGAACGGCGTCGTCCATGGCGAGTGTGCCCGGTGCCATCTCCAGGCTGCGCGGCCGCTCTGCCGCCGCGTTCACGGGTACACCGTATTCGCGGGCGGAGCGGGAATCCGCGAGGCAGCCGGCGTGTCGGCCGTCCCTGATCAGCGCCACCCGGTCGGGCAGCGCGAAACCCTCGGGGCCGAAGCGCGGCGCCTGGCCGCCGGCCAGGTGCTCGTCCAGACTCACCTGCGCATGCAGTTCCGCATCGCCGTCCACGAGACGGAGCAGGGGTGTCTGGCGCGTGCGCGCCGCCCGCACCCCGAAACCCTGCCAGGCGACCACGGAGAGGATCTCCGCCAGCGCGGCCGGAGCAAGAAAGACCCGATAGCGGCCGGGTTCGGGACGCACCGGCGTCCTGGCCATGATCTCCAGCTGATCGCGCGTGCCCCTGACCCTTGAGGCCAGGGCCTCCGGGTCCCACTCGCGCCCCGCATAACGCCCCTTCACCGCCTTGTCCGCCCGGTGGTAGAGGCTCCAGTCGAGACTGAAGCGCTCGGTCTCGAACCAGTGCCATTGACCCGCGGAGCCGGCGAAGCCCCGGCACAGTCGCCCGCTGGCACAGTGCCCCACCAGATCCAGGCCCTCGGCGGTCCCGGTCAACACCTCAAGGAGTTCCGCTCTGCCTGGAAGCCGGCCTGGCCGGAGGTCCTCGTCCGGCGTGCCGGGTCCGGCGCAGGCGTGGTAGGGATCCGATGGCAGGTGTGGTATCAGGGCGCGCAGTCCGGCGGTCGCCGCGCGCAGCTGAGCGGCATCGGCATCCGGGTCGCCGGTGAGCGGGAACTCGGCCTCGGCATGGCGCCCGTCGATCATCAGGTCCAGCGTGAGGCGGCGCTGCAGCACGTTGCCCGCCTGCCGGATCCGGTTGCCGTTCAGTCGTGCGAAATCGGAGTCTTCGCCCTCGAAGTAGGCGCTGAAGGCCTCACCCGGCTGCATCAGCCCTTGCAGCAGATCGGCGGCCTGTTCCAGGGTCCTGCGCATCAGGAGCCACTTCCGCCGAAAACGGCCACGTCACGGAAGAGGCAGGGTGGCGAGGCGTGCCCGACGGCGATCATCTGGTTCGGTTCACCCTTCCCGCAGGTCCCCACACCCATCACGCCGAGACTGTCGCGGTCGCCGACCGCGGCCAGGCTGCGCCAGAAGGCGGAGGAGATGCCGCGGTATCCGGGATTGCGGACCAGTCCCCGCACTTCGCCCTCGACGATACGCCAGCCGAGCTCGCAGCCGAACTGGAACTTGTTGCGCGAGTCGTCGATGGACCAGGAACGGTTGGTATCCATCAGCACGCCGTGCTCGACTCCCCGGATCAGTTCGTCCAGGCTGCTGTGGCCCGGTTCGAGGTTCAGGTTCGCCATGCGGTCGATCGGGGGGCGGTTCCAGGAGCTGGCCCGGGCGCAGGCGACACCCGGCAGCCCGGACCGGTCCTGCGATGTCGCCCCGCCCAGCCCGCGCAGCAGCAGGCCGTCCCGGATCAGCCAGTGGCGCCTGGCCCGGGTGCCCTCGTCGTCGTAGGCAAAGGAGGCGAGCTCCCCGGCTACCCCGGGGTCGAAGGTAACGTTCAGGAGTTCCGATCCGTAGCGGTAGGTCCCGAACATCGCCGGTGTCACGAAGCTCGTGCCGGCGTAATTGCGTTCGTCGCCCAGGATCCGGTCCAGCTCCAGCGGGTGCCCGATGCTCTCGTGGATCTGCAACGTCATCTGCCCGGGCATCAGCACCAGGTCCATGATGCCGGCGGGGCACTCGGCCGCGTCCAGCAGGGCCAGTGCGTCGCCGGCCACGCGCTCGGGCTGGGCCGCGAGTGCCAGCGTGTCCAGCCGCTCGAGGCCGCCCTGTCCGCCGAGATCGGCGCCGAAGCTGCGGATCTGGGTCTCTCCGCCGCGGTTTGCCACTGCGCGCAGCATGGGCACCAGGACGTGCTGCGTCTGCCCGATTTCGGCGCCCTGTGCATTCACCAGCAGAGTCTGCCGCCGCTGGAATCCGAGGCTCGCCGACCAGTCCACGATGTCATCGTGGATCTTCATGCGCCGGGCCAGCTCCTGCAGCAGTCGCAGCTTGGCCGGAGTGTCCATCTCCGTCCAGGGCTGCAGTACCGGGGCCTGCCATTCATCCCGAATGCCGGAGGGTCCGAGTGCAGGGGGCGGGAAGAGACGCAGCGGCGCGGCCCGGAGGGCCCACTCGCGAGCGCGCTCCGTGGCCTGCGCGAGTCCCGACCGGGAGAGGTCGCTGGTCGCTGCATAGCCCAGGGCGCCGCCTTCCGACACCGTGATCATCGCACCCGTATCCCGCGCCAGCTGGACCGGCTCGACCACGTCCCGGCGTACGGATAGCGTCTCCGACACGACGTCGGCAATGCGGAGCGACCAGTCATCTACGGCCGGAACCCGTTCCCGAAAGCGCCGGGCGAAGTCCTCGAGAGCGATCGGCGTGCTGAAGATCACGGGCGGGTGTCTCCGTCACTGGCGGGCCCGGCACCGTTACCGGTGTCGTCCGGCCCTCCGAGGACGCGGGTCGCCGGGACCAGTTGCGGCCGGTCCCCGCCTGCGAGCCGGTTCTGGCGCCGCGACTCCTGGCGGATCCTGAGCAGATAGCCGGCAATCGCTCCCCCGGAGGAGCTGATCAGCAGCACGCCGAGCGACAGGAACTGGGTCAGCAGCAGCAGTGCGCCGAGAGCCGCGATTCCGGCGAAGCCGCCGTAGAGCTTGACGCTCGATCGGTTCCTGACCCGCTGGGTCTCCCGCTTCACCTGCTTGCGCGCGCGCTCGACCGTGCGCGCACGCTCCTCGGCGGTCAGCCGTCGCTGCCGTTCGCGCTCCCGGGCAAGATCGGCCTCGGCACGCAGCACGGACTCGGCACTGTGACCGCGGGCCAGGGACGCGAGCCATAGCGCGGCAAACAGCGCCGAGGCGACCGCCAGCGCACCGAAGGTGATCGCCGCGTCGGCGGAGCCGCTGCGCCACCAGGCGTACAGCAGCAGGGCGGTGACCCCCTGGATCAGCACCAGACCCAGGAACAGCTTTACCGCCAGTGGTGTCCGGAACCAGCCTCGCAATCCTGTCTCCCGTCTCTGATGGTTGCTGCGCTCCTGGCCGTGTCGCCGCGGAGCGCGTCCCGGGGCGGCCGGGAAGCACGCGGTGAGGATTCGCCGGCGAGTGGTGGCCGCTGTTCTCAGTCTAGCAGCCTGTCGGACCCGGGTGCCCGTAGCGAACCGGGGCGAACACCCAGGCAGGTCTCGGCGCATTGCGCCTCCATGCAGCGACAAGGCAGAGAAAGATGCACCCCTGCCCCGACGGCGCCGTAGGAGCGGCTTCCAGCCGCAATCCGGCGTTGGGTTGGGTGCCCAGGGCCATCGCGGCCGGGAGGCCGCTCCCACAAACCGACAGCACCCCGCGCGAGAGCGGCCCGTAGGGCCGCGGCCCCAAGAGACCTATCATCCCTCGTAGGAGCGGCTTCCAGCCGCGATCCGGCACCGCGATGCATCGCGGCGATCCGGCACCGGGATCCGGCCCCGGGATATCGCGGCTGG
>JAABTX010000170.1 GCA_011389655.1 Thioalkalivibrio sp. | reverse complement strand
CGGTCGTTGTCGCCGTCCGAGTCCCGAAAGCCGTCGCTGTCCAGGGTATAGGCGCCGCAAGGACTGCCGGCTTGCTGGCCACCGGCGACAGGAGTCGCGGTCAGGCGGAATGATTCCGGCGGAGCATCGGTCACTGGCGAAGGGATGGTTGCTGCTATCGTGTAATAACCGTCCGGGGAAGCTGGTGCCACCGTGCAGCCCGCATAAGTATTTTGCTGCGTGTAGCAGCGCTCCAGCCGCTGCGCGGCGTCCATCAGAGCCGACTTGGCATCCGCCCGCCGGGCCTGCTCGACATAGCGGGCATAGGAAGGGAAGGCGATCGCCGCGAGCAACGCGACGATCGCCACGACGATCATGAGTTCGATGAGGGTGAAGCCGCGCCAGTGGTTTCTAGCGGTACGCATAGTCATCGTCATTCTTCCGGCACCAAGTCCATCCACGAGCGGCGGCCAAGCTGGTAGTTGGGACCAAGCGAAGGCAGCAGGTCGCGCTCGATGTCCACCACGTCCACCGGCGTTCCATCCACGGCTAGGTCGATGGAACCGCCGCCATCGATCCAGAGCAGATGATTGTCCTGCAGTTGCTTGGAGTTTGGCACGTAGTGGCGCAGCCGGTGATAGTCTGCAACGAGGGGATTCTCCGCGAAGATCCTCGCCAGAGAAATCACCGCGGAATCCAGATTTTCCTGTCCAGACTGCAGGTCACTGATAAGCGTCGCATATTGCTGCAGCAGTGCCTTGCCTATTTCTTCTCCGTCTGCACTCACTTCCCTGAAGTCTGCTGTCAGCTGCGTGTACTTGCCTGGCGTAAACCACTCTGTCTCGCGCGCGATCGAGGGAACGTAGTTGGCGGTGCCGTAGCAGACCGGAACGACGGGGCTGCCGCCGCCCGATGACTGGAAGCGGGCCGAGTCGCCCCAGTGCCAGTACATGCTGAGCTCGTAGAGTAAACCGTTGCCTGAGGTGTTCGGCGTGACGATGTCCTCTGCGTCCTTGCCGTCACCCACGGTGGTGATATCGAAGGCCTTTGCATAGATGCCACCCCACCCGAAATCAACGCCTTCCTCGGTGCCCTCAGCTTTCGGCAGGCCGACATCCTGTAACTTGAAAGCAGCGGAACTGTCTTCGTTGACTGCCAGAAGCTGCACAGTCAGCGCACCGTTGCGCCAACGATAGCCGGTCAAGAGGCTTTTGTTCCCTGTCTCTGGCGGTGGCGCGGTGATGTGCGGATCCACAGCGTAGAGATCCGCTTCAGTAGCCGGAGAGATTATCGCTCCCTCCGAGTCAAGCACATTCTTGCGCGTGAGGAAGAAATCCGGGCCCGACGGCCCCTCGTAGAGATCAGTATTGTTCACGCAACCGGGCAATGTGCCCATGGTGGCGTCCTGAGCGCCGATCCGGTCTGTCGGCGTGATCCGCAAGGTCGGCTCGTCGCAGCCGGTCTCGGTCAGAATCTCGTCAAGGGTGAGGATCAGGTTGTTCGCCGAGAGGTAAGTCATTAGATTACCGGTCCGATGCGCTTCCATGAACGCCGTCTGGTACTTGTATACCGGCCAGGTCCGGCAACCTATAGTGAGTTCGTTCTCCCTGGACAGGTCTGCGTTTGAGACCACTACGATGAACTTCTGAGTAGCGGGGTCGATCCCGACCTCCGTGACCTTGTTCAGCTCCTGTTGTGAAATCCTTGGGATGACATTGCCATCCGCGTCTGTATCGAGAGCGATTAACGGATACCTATCGTTCTCAGCGAAGTATGCCTCGTCGACATACGTAGCCCCAACATCCAGCCGCGCCTTGTCGCGACGCGGCTCGAGATCGAAGAAATCTACATACGGCACGCCATGGTGCTGCAGGTAACCGGCAGAGTGCCCATCCACGCGACCGCCCGCGCCATCTTTGCGCAGGAAGGGTTTTGTGGGACCACTGGCTTCTGGAAACGGTCTCAACGCGAAGGGCGACTTGTTAGGTTCGACCATGTACGTTGTCTGCGTCGGGTCATCCGGATCGAAGGCGTGAACTTCTCCCGTGCCATCTGGCGTGTTCAGAGGACTGTCGGTCATGACGTCTAGCGGCCCGTTCGCGGGCGCGTCAGGGGGCTCGTCCGAGGGCAGCCGCAAAGCGTTGATGTAGACGCCGTCGATGACTGATTTCAGATCCGTGTTGAAGAGCACACGGGCGAATGCCGGCTGTGCGATATTGAAAGGCCCCAAGTTGACCCCGACGGGGAACGTTTTCGCGAAGGTTGCCGCGTCAAAAATGACTCCGTCAAGCGTTTTCAGTACCTCTGGACCGTCGCCAGAATCTAGGGTGCAGTTCTTATTGAGGTCGAACAGTGCCTTCGGGTCCTCAGCGTTGCCGCCGCTGGCAAGGTCGAGCTGCAGAATCCAGCTGCCGCTGTCAGTGTCCTTCATCCTATCGTCGGCGGCCATGTCATAAGGGTTGGTCGTGATGAACTGGATCCGCTCCGCGCGAATTTGGGGGTGTCCGATGACGCGCTCCCCAGTACGCGGCAGATCGACCTGCCAGCCTAGGTCGGGATTCGGTTCCCTCCAGTCCATGGGCTGCTGAGGGTTGTCGACGAATCGGACGGTTGATAGGGATGGGCTATCAGGAATGCCGATATCACCGCAGGGATTCCCGTCCTGCGGCACGGTCCAGCTACCATTCAACGTTACTAGTTGTTGAGTGACCAGCTGGGTGGGAAGCACAGTCGCCTCGTCGCCCCGGTCCCAAATGCCGTAAATGGTCTGCTGATCCTCCGCGAGTGTATCGGCGCTGCTCAGGAGACTGCCGGTGCCGAAATACACCATGAAACCTTGAGCTGTAACAGGGTGCCGCGCAATATCCGGCTCCACCGTGATCGGCTTGGTGGCGCCGGCGGCGAACAGTTTGGTCGCGCTTCGTGTCGTTAGGTTAAAGCGCCACAGATTGCCCAGCAGGTCACCGGCATAGGCGACATCTGCGAATCCGTCGCTATCGGTATCGACGAGGGACGGCGCGGAAAGGCCGTTGCCTTGCGTCGTATCGGTGTCAATGAATCCCGGAGCTCCCGCAGTGCCGTTGCTGTTGAGTGGGATCAGTAACAGCTTCGCCTGGCCTGTGGTGCTGTCGTAACCATTGCCGCTAACCACGTACCAGTTTTCGTCGGGCAGCTTGGCGATGGTTGGCCGTCCATGGATATGGCCGATCCGGGCATCGACGATCGCGGGATCTATATGAGCGGCGCTCCTACCTGACAGTTCCCGCGAGACACTAGGCGCTCTGGGATTGGTGACATCGATAACGAAAACGCCTTTGTCTCCGGCACCGAGACCGCCGGCCACGATATGCCGCGGGGCGCTGGTGCCGCCGATATTCGCATATCGAAGTTCCCCGTCTACGAAGTAGGACGGGGTATACGGTGAGACGCGGAGCGCGCCGAGTTTGTCCAGAAGCATGGACGGTATGTAGGCGAACTGCTCTTTCCCATCAGCGGCGCTGAAGCCATGCAGCATGCCGTCGTTCGCGCCGACGACCACGAGTCCGTTGATTTCCTCCGTGCCGCCCAACGGGGTATAACTCACCGGCACATAGGCGGGCCGGGAGTTAATGATGGCTCCCAGTACGCTGAAGCGCCAGCGGTAGATGCCTTCAGCCTTGCAGCGTTCGAGACTGCGATCGCCGCGGAGGAAGTTTAGAATCGGGCTGTCGTCGGGCCCCAGGTTTGATACATCGATAGCCGGATCGTGTGTCCCTGCATCGACTGCGGCTCGCTGGGCGTCACTGATGGTGTTCCAGAAGAAATCGACTTCCACGCCGGAACCGCCCCCTTCTGCGTCGGAACCCCACATGGTGAATACATTCCGAGTAGTCCAGTAGGCGGGATCTTCTTCCGCGCATTCCCACGCCGGATTGAGCTCTTGGGCTTCGTCATAAGGCTCGTAATCGGGGAAAGCATAGCGCGCGCTCCACAACGGGTTGGTGCCCCGCCAGTCTTGTCCATCCCTGGGATACCGGCCGATGTCGTCCCTGGCGAT
>JAABTX010000169.1 GCA_011389655.1 Thioalkalivibrio sp. | reverse complement strand
CACCCGACGGCTCGGCGAGGCCCTGGTGGGCGGATGAATCGGCACGCCGACAGGCAGCACGCCGTCAGGTGCAGCCCGCCGGGCGACGACTTCCCGCGGGATTTCGCCGAGGTGCGCGGCCAGCAGCCACTGCGGCTTTTATCGCACAACATCCAGGTGGGTATCGCTACCCATCGCTACAGCGACTATTTCACCGGTGGCTGGAAACACCTCCTACCCAGCGCTGACCGGGCACACAGCTTGGATGCCATCGGTCCGGCACTGGCCCATTTCGACATCATCGGCCTGCAGGAGGCGGATGCGGGGTCGATTCGCAGCCGCTTTCTCAACCAGGCCGAATACCTGGCCGACATGGCCGGCCTGTCCCACTGGGCGGTGCGGGTCAATCGGGATCTGGGCCAGTTCGGCAAGCACGCCCTGGGGCTGATCAGCCGGATCGAGCCGATCCAGGTCGACCAGTGCCCGCTGCCGGGGCGCATGCCGGGACGGGGGGCGCTGGTGGCCGATTTTCGCTGGGATGGCCATCCCCTGCGAGTGGTCGACACCCACCTGGCCCTGAGCCAGCGGGCGCGCCAATGGCAGTTTCGGCAGCTCGGTGAGTTGTGTAGCGTGAACGGTTATGTGGTGGTGATGGCAGACTTCAACTGCGAGCCCAGTGACCCGGGGCTGCGCCAGTGGTGCGTGGAGAACGGGTTGAAGCTGCCCCGGCAATCACCGCTGACCTATCCGCGCTGGCGGCCCCAGCGGGCCATCGACCACATCGCGGTCAGCCAGTCGCTCGATATTCGCGGTACCGAGGCGCGGGCCTTCGGCGGCTCCGATCACATGCCGGTCGCCATGAGCATTGCGCTGCCGTCGCCCAGCCGGGCGAGCAGGGATTGAACTCGACTCCAATCGAAAAGGAAACAGCCGGCATGACTGACGAAAACACCGCCAGCAAGGAAGAGGACGAATATCGGGAGCGTTACGAGCAGCTTCTGGGCGAGCTCGGCCGCCTGGAGGACCACGACCAGGAAGTGGGCGGTCTACTCAAGCTGACCCTCACCCGCGTGCTGTTCGCCGTCGACAAGGCCTATCCCGAGTTGGCCGATGCGGCAGCACGCATCCGCGACAAGGCGCGCAAGCAGGACGACCACTCCTTCGAAACCGGTCGCATCAAGGTCGAGGTCGAGGAACTCGCCAAGCGCATTCGCGAACTTGAGGCCCGCCAGCCCAGCGAGGCCGAAGAAACGACCGCAGAGCAAGCGACGGGGACCAACACTGCGGACGCCACCTCGGCGAGCCATGGCACCCACAACGGCTCGGCCGCGCACGTGCGCGAGGTCCTGCCCTTGCTGCTCGACCGCATCGCCTTCGTGGAATCGCTGGAGGGGCGCCGGGCACGACTGATCTCGACCATCGACGATCCCAACGATCACACCTTGCCCAGCATCCTGATCGATCGCAGCGCCACCCTGATCAATGACATGCGACAAGTGATCGAGCGCGAAAAGGGTGAATTGACCCGTTTCCTCGAGCAGGTCACCGAGGCACTGGCGGACATCGACAACCACACCCAGGTACAGAGCGACGATCTGGCGGTCCAGCGCGATGCCCGTCTCAAGCTGGATACGTCATTGCGTCAGCACGTCGACGATATCGATGCCGAGGTGGAATCCGCCAGCGATCTGGATGATCTCAAGACCTCGGTGCGCGAGCGCATCTCGCGCATTCGTCAACAGGTGCAAAGCTTTCAGCAGAGCGAGGAACGCCGGCAGGAAGAGATCGAAGACGACAACCAGCGCCTGCGTGACCGGCTTGCCGGTCTGGAAGGCCAGACCCGGATGCTCGAGGAACAGCTCAAGCAGAGTGAGGCCAAGCTGTTCCGCGACACCCTCACCGGGCTGCCCAACCGGCTGGCCTTCGATCATCGCGTCAAGCTGGAGATCGCGCGCATGCGGCGGGACCAGTCGGCCCTGACACTGGCGATCTGGGACCTCGACCGCTTCAAGGAAATCAACGACAACCTGGGTCACCAGGCCGGCGACAAGACTCTGATCATTGTCGGCAAGACCTTCATGAACCAGATTCGCGACGTCGATCTAATCGCCCGCTTCGGCGGCGAGGAATTCGCCATGTTGCTCCCCGGCGCCGATGGCGAGGAAGCCCTGCAGGTGGTCAACCGCATCCGCGAGAAGCTCGCCCGGACCAAGCTGCGCTACCGCAGCCGCGAGATCGCGGTGACCAGTTCCTGCGGACTGGCGGAGTTCCGTCCCGGCGAGGACCTCGAGGCCGTATTCTCACGGGCCGACGACGCGCTCTACCAGGCCAAGGAACAGGGTCGCAACCGCTGCGTGCTCTACCGCGACGAATCCCCCGCCACCTCCTGAACCTCGCCCGGCCTCAATCGCGAGCAGCGTTCTCGGCCGCCGCCAGCACCCGCTCGGCGATGGGCGCCATGGCCGATGCCGCCTGCGCGTCCGACCGGATCGGTCGGCCCCACTCCCGGTCGGTCTCCCCCGGCCACTTGCCGGTGGCATCCAAGCCCATCTTGCCGCCCAGGCCGGAGACTGGCGAGGCGAAATCCAGGTAGTCGATGGGGGTGTGTTCAACCAGGGTGGTGTCGCGCACCGGATCCATCCGGGTGGTCATCGCCCAGATCACGTCATTCCAGGAACGCGCATCAACGTCGTGGTCCACCACGATGACGAACTTGGTGTACATGAACTGGCGCAGGAAACTCCACACCCCCATCATCACCCGCTTGGCGTGCCCCGGGTATTGCTTCTTGATCGAGACCACCGCCAGCCGGTAGGAGCAGCCCTCGGGCGGAAGGTAGAAGTCGACGATCTCGGGAAACTGCTTCTGGATCAGCGGCACGAACACCTCGTTGAGTGCCACGCCCAAAATGGCGGGTTCGTCCGGCGGCCGGCCGGTATGGGTGCTGTGATAGATCGGGTTCTTGCGGTGAGTGATGCGCTCGATGGTCATCACCGGGAAGGATTCGGTCTCGTTGTAGTAACCGGTGTGATCGCCGTAGGGCCCCTCGACCGCCATGTCGTCGGGGTGGATGAAGCCTTCCAGCACCATCTCGGCATCCGCCGGCACCAGCAGGTCGTGCGACAAACACTGGACCAGCCGGGTGCGCTCACCGCGCAGCAGGCCGGCGAAGGCATACTCGGAGAGCGTATCGGGCACGGGCGTGACCGCACCCAGGATGGTGGCCGGGTCGGCTCCCAGGGTCACCGCGATGGGGAACGGCTCACCAGGATGGGTCTGCTGCCAGTGGGCGAAGTCCAGCGCGCCGCCGCGGTGGGCCAGCCACCGCATGATCACCCGGTTGCGACCGATCACCTGCTGACGATAGATGCCCATGTTCAGCCGCTCGCGCCCGGCGGCAGCGGCATCCTCCGGGTCCGCTTCTATCCCGCCCCCCTTGCGCGGCCGGCCGCGCGTGGTGGTCAGCCCCCAGGTGATCAGCGGCGCGGCGTCGTCCGGCCAGCAGGTCTGGATCGGCCAGTGCGCCAGGTCCACCGCCTCGCCCTCGAGCACCACCTCCTGGACCGGCGCCTTTTTCACCCGGCGCGGCGCCATGTCGAGCACCTTCTTGAAAACCGGCAGGTTGCGCCAGGCATCCTTCAATCCCGCCGGCGGATCGGGCTCCTTGAGAAAGGCCAGCAGCCGGCCGATTTCGCGCAGGTCCGCCAGGGTTTGTCCGCCCATGCCCTGCGCCACGCGCTCGGGAGTGCCGAACAGGTTGAGCAGAACGGGAACGTCGTAGCCGACGGGATTCTCGATCAGCAACGCCGGGCCGCCAGCGCGCAGAACGCGATCGGCCAGCACGGTCATCTCCTGGTCGGGGTCGACCGGCTCGGTCACCCGTACCAGTTCGCCACGTGACTCCAGCCGATGAAGAAACGCGCGCAGGTCGACCAGCGAGGCCTGGACGGCCTTGCGCTCAGTCGGCATCGGCGTCGGACTCGCTCAACTTGCCCTCGATCCCGGCGCGGGAGAGGGCGCGCTCGTACAGCAGGGCCGCCTCGCTGCTGTCGCGCAGACGGGCATGT
>JAABTX010000168.1 GCA_011389655.1 Thioalkalivibrio sp. | reverse complement strand
TGAAGTGTCGAAGCGCACGCCGTTTACGTAGATGCTGCCGAAGCCCGTGAGGGTGCCGACCGTCGTGGTCGAGAGCGGTGTCGTATTGCCCGTGTCACCGCCACCGCCGCCACCACAGGCGGCCAGGGATCCGGCGGCAAGCACGATGGCGATGGCGCGATAGAGGGTCTTCTGGTTCATGGCGATTCTCCGAGTGAGTGGCCGGAATATATTTGGGAAAAAATGACCAAACATTGGCGACAACACTAGCCCTCATTATTTGGGCTGTCAAGCCCAAATAATGAGGGCGGCCGAAGGATCGGGGATCGACTCTGAACTATCGTGATGTGCGAGTTGAGCGGTTTTGCGTCGCTCGGCGCGAGGCCCCGGATCATGCAGCCCGCGCGGACCGCAGAGAAACGGGTGTACTGTTCCCGGAAACGTGCCACCCAACAGACTCCTTTCCTGGGCACGTGCCAAGGCAACCGATGAACCGGAATCAGACCATCCTCGCGATCGATGCAGCCTGGACCGTCTCCCAGCCCAGCGGCGTGGCCCTGGTCCAGCAGCGGGGTGATGCCTGGCGCTGCATCACCCTCGCGCCGAGTTACCGCAGCTTTATCGGAGAGGCGGCGGCGACCGCGACCGACTGGTCCACGACCCGCTTTCCGGGAAGCGAGCCGGACATTTCCCGGTTGCTCGAGGCCGCAGAGCGGTTGGCGGGCAGGTCGGTGGATCTGGTCACCCTCGACATGCCTGTCGCCAGGACCCCGTTTACCACGCGCCGCGAGGCGGATCGCGCCGTTTCCAGGGAATTCAGCACCCGCTGGTGCGCCGCCCACTCGCCAACCCCGATACGCCCTGGACCCCTGGGCGCCCGGATCTCAGACGCGCTGTCCGCGGCTGGCTACGAGCTGGCGACGTCAGCAACCCGATCGCCGGGTGGCCGGCAGTTCCTGGAGGTGTACCCGCATCCTGCCCTATTGTCGCTGCTCCGGCGTCCACGACGGGTGCCGTACAAGGCCAGCAGGGCCAGGAACTACTGGCCGGGCGAATCAGCGTCGGGGCGCATCCGGAACCTGCTGATCGAGTTCGCCGCCATTCATGGTGCGCTGGCCGAGGTGTTCGACGGGCTGACGCTCGAGCTTCCGGAGCCGGACACCGTCAAAAGCCTCTCGGCGTTGAAGCGGTATGAGGATGCCCTGGACGCGCTTGTTTGCGCGTGGGTGGGCGTCGAGTACCTTGCGGGACGCACCATGCCCTTGGGCAATGACGATGCCGCTATCTGGTGTCCCACGGATGTCGTGCGGGTTCGCGATCCGGGCCAACGGACTGGCTGAAGCCGACCCTGAGCGCGCACGGTCGGGGGAGCCGGTCATGACAGGCTGGTCATCCCTGACCGATCTGCCAGAAACAGGCGTTAACGGACGAGATCTGCTGTGCGTCGTGTAGTCGAGCCGAACCACAAGGGTTTGTCGACGACGAACTTCATCGAACGTTTGACCAGACCTTTGCCGGGGAAGAAGCCGAGGTCGAGCCACAACCGGATCACCGCCGGAGCCTCAAGATCGACGGTCTGCTCGATCGGCACCAGAAAACCTTCGTAGTCGCCCGCCGGAGTCGCGAACCGCTCTCGCGTGATGGGCACAACCCGGTGCTGGTACTCACCCCTGTGGACAACCTCTTGCGTCTCTGTGTTGACGACCGTAGCCCTGCCGGAGGCGCTCCATGTCCGGTCGGGCACGACCCTGTTGGGAAGCAGCACCACGGGCGGCTCGTACAGCACGGTCTGGCCCTGGGTCAACACGTCCAGACCGGTGAGCAGCACGCTGCCATCCGGGGGCTTGAACAGATGGAGGATGTTGTAATCGCCAAATCGAACTTCCCAGCGGCCTTCACCGTCTGCGGACCACAGTTCCAGCACGACCTGCCGTCCCTCTCCGTCTCCGTCCACCACCTCGAACGTGCTTTCACCGGGGATCAGAGGGAAAAGCTCCCCAGCCTCAATCTCCTGAACCGTCGACGCCGACGTCTCCGACAGGGTGGGGGCGGCGGCACAGAGGCCGACGCCGATCAGTATTGCTCGCGCGGAAGACAGGTACATGGCCCTCTCCTGGATTCCATGGGCAAGGCCCGGTGCAGCGCGAATCGCAGTGGAGCGACGCCAACGGGAGAAAGGGCACCAGTGGCTGGGGATTGTGGGTTCCTTCCGCTGAAAGCGCTCCTGGCAGAAATGCGCGACAGCCAACCTTGTCCGCTGGAGTATAGGCAAATACAAGGCGCCTTTTCGATGGTCGGAGCCCGCTCCTCGCCGATGCCGACACCTGCGTTCGGCGTTCACTCCGGCGTCCTCCCGGTCAATCGAAGAGCCCGCGCTACGGGCGCCCGGAATGGTGACCGCCATCGGGCCTGGAGGCCGATTGATTTCGTATCCAGGTGGGTGATCACGGCTCTCGCCGGCGAAGCTTGCGCTAAGGCAGGGCGCGTGGACTTCCCGATCTTCGTCTTACCCTCCAGATCATTCGATGCGTTCACGGGACAGCAAAACTGCAGGCATTCGAATCATCGTCCGCTACGCCGCGGCCGCCTGGTTCAGTGACTCCCAGACAAACCCGACCATCTCACGCGCACACGCGACTTTTACTTTGTTCGGGTGCTTTCCCGCCAGGAGCAGGCGGTTGCCCTTCTTGTTCAACCGTCGCAAACAGCGATCGGCAATCCCAACGTACTCCGACCGACTCTCCGCTCGCCGGGCCTTCACGTCTTTGCCCAGCGTGGCACTGCGATCGCCGCGCTGTTTGGCCTCGATCAACGCCGTGCGGAGGTACCGATTGTCCTGCCGGGTGATCCCCAGCCGGGTCGACCTGCCGCCAGAGGCGTACTCGCGAATATCCATCCCGGCCCAAGAGACCAGCCGGCGGGGATGGGCGAACCGTTTCAGATCCCCGATCTCGGTGACCATCGTCAGCACAAACAGATGCTTGATGCCCTTGTAACAGGTCAGCGCCTGCACCGGTTCCTGGTACCGTGGTGACGCCGCCAGCTATTCCACCTCATCGCCGTAGGCCCGCAACACCTCATCCAGACCTTGCAGCTGGCGCAGCACCAACAACAGGTTGGTCTTCAGGCTGCCCGTGCAACCCGCGATCATTCTGTCCGGCCAGCCGCAGTGATGCGTCCGCCAGTGCGTCTTGCTCGCGCAGCCCGCCTTGTAGTGCAAGCCGTCATGAAGTATTCCTACCCGGGTGGATGAGCGCCCGTTACATCGTGCAGGCCTGCCACGCTGCGGGGTGCGGCGATTCAGCGCCGCTACACCCGGTCGACGTCCTCGACCAGGGGCCGGGCCATTTCAAGAGCCTGTTCCCGGACGACGTCGACTGGTTCGGGCGTGCCGTCGCTATGTCGGCGGACGGCTCGGTACTGGCCATCGGCGTGCCCAATGAGAATAGCGGCAAGGATCAACCCGACGGCTCACTGCGCTTCCGCTGGGTGAAGGCGCCGACCAGCGCTGAGCTCACTCAGATTACTCAGACTCTGGCGCGGCGCATTGGCCGGTAACTCGAGCGGCAGGGTTGGCTTACGCAGGATGCGGAGAACAGCTATCTCGCTGGGGACGCGCTCGAAGCCACCCCGATGGCTCCGCTCCTGAGTTCGTCAATCGCCTACCGTATCGCCGTCGGGCGGCAACAGGGCCGCAAGGTGTTCACGCTGCAGACGCTGCCGGCCTGTGACGAGCCCTTCGATGACGGAGTCGGAAAGGTGGCTGGATCTTCCCTGCACGCTGGCGTTGCGGCGCGGGTGGATCAACGCCAGAAGCTGGAACGGCCATGCACATGCATCAGTCGACCGGCAATCGCCGAGCAGCGTCTGTCGCTCACGCCGAACGGCCACGTCCGTTACCAACTGAACACGCCGTAACGCGACGGCACGACGCACGTGATCTTTGAGCCGCTCGACTTCGTTGCCCGGCTGGCGGCTCTGGTGCCGAAACCACGGTTCAACCTCAGTCGTCCACCTGGATGCGAGGAGAGGGGAAGTCTGAAGCCACCGGGCGGCCACCGAGCCGTGTGCCGCCGCAGCGGGGCTGTTCGACTAGTGGGC
>JAABTX010000018.1 GCA_011389655.1 Thioalkalivibrio sp. | reverse complement strand
GGCGCGACGGCCGCATCCGCGCGCACGATGACGAAACGGGCGTGGCGATGAAGAGAGGATTAGTGACGGACGCCGGATGCAGCCAGGGGGTGTCACGGGAGGCGCCGCTGACCGGATCACCGGATGCCGCCAGGATCTCCGGAGCGATTCCGAAGAACGCTGATCTGCAGGTGCCTGCTAGAAAAACACCAGAACGCTGACCGAAGCCATGATCGGTACGCCCGCGACGAAGGCAAGCGTGAGAACGCAGATGGAACAATCCTTGAGGCGACCAGACCGAAAGAATCTCAACACGAACTCTCCAACCGGGCCAGTGAACTGGCTTTTTTCTCCGGCGGGAGTGTGACAGGTAGATGACCCATCCGCAACCGACGCGCGGCGGGGTTTCGCGAACACATGGCCGCTTCGGGTATGCTCTTGCCGTGTCGTTGAGTGCATCGAGAGAGGTAATGGCCACAATGCAAACCGCCCAGGCGCTGGATGCCGCCGAGCGCGTCTGTGCCCAGCGCGGGGTGCGCCTGACGGCGCTGCGCCGGCGGATCCTCCGGCAGATCCTGAAGACGGAGGGCGTGATCAAGGCCTACGACCTGATCCACGATCTCAGTTCGCAGGACCGCAGCATCAAGCCGCCAACGGTCTACCGCAGCCTGGCCTTTCTGCTCGATCAGGGCTTCATCCATCGGATCGAGAGCCTCAACGGCTTTGTCGCCTGCAATCACCCGGGGGAGGCCCACGAGACCCTGCTGATGATCTGCGACGGCTGTGGGCACATCGACGAACTGCACCCGGAGCACATCAGCGAGGCCCTGGATCGGGCGGCGGATGAAAAGGGCTTCACGATCAGCGCAAAGGTGGTCGAACTGCACGGGACCTGCCATGCCTGTCGAGGCGCCGCCCGGGAGCGCAGGGCCACGCCGTGACCCGTGTCGGTACCCGAACGCTGCGGACCGGGGGCGGCGGCGCTACCGGTCCCGCCACGGGCCGGTTGTCTGCCCTGCCGCCGGTGGTGCGCGCCGACACGCGCCTGCTGATTCTCGGGAGCTTCCCCGGCACCGCCTCCCTGCGCGCCCAGCAGTACTACGCCCATCCGCGCAACCAGTTCTGGCCCATCCTCGGCGCCCTGCTGGCACAGCCGCTGACGGAGCTTGCGTATCCCGAGCGGATCCGCTGCCTGCTGGATCACGGCGTCGGTCTGTGGGACGTCTACGCCAGCTGTCACCGCGAGGGCAGCCTGGATACCGCGATCCGCGACCCGGTACCCAATGACCTCGAAGGCCTCCTCGTTCGGGCTCCGGCATTGCGCCTGGTGGTCCACAACGGGGCGGAGAGCGCGCGGCGCATGCGGGAGATCGAGGCACTCGGGCTTCCGGCGCTGCGGCTGCCGTCGACCAGCCCGGCCAATGCGCGCCTGGGGCTGGAGGCGAAGCTCGCCCTGTGGGGGGAGGCACTGGGGCGGGCCGGGGTGCTTCCGGGCGGGTCTTGAGGTGTTGCGGCGGGGGACAGGTCTGCTGGGCTGCTGCGGGGCGCGCCCGCCCCCCTTGTGGGAGCGGCCTCCGGCCGCGATGGCCCTGGGCACTCGATTCAACGCCGCATCGCGGCTGGAAGCCGCTCCTACAACCACCCTTCGCATCGCGGCTGGAAGCCGCTCCTGCGGCGCTCCTGCAAGGGACTCGTGCCGGGCTCTGTGATCATGACCTGGTGGGAGCGGCCTCTGGCCGCGATGGTGCGTCGGGTTAGGCAATCGCGGCCGGAGGCCGCTCCTACGACCACCCCGGTGGGAGGCGAGCCCCTCGGCGCTCCGGCGCGGGGACGGTCAGGGCCGGTGGTAGAGGCGCAGGCCGACGAGGAAGTTCCTGTCGGGCGCCGGCTCGAAGTAGCGGCCGAAGCGGGCGTTGATCCGCAGGTTGTCGATCGTCTCCGTGTCGAAGAGATTGTTCACCGCGACGAAGCCCTCGGCCCGAAGGCGGCCATGATCCCAATGACGACCGACGCGCGCATTCACCACCGTATCGGCGCTCACCCGCACCTCGTTCGCGTCATCCGCGTAGCGGCTGCCGGAGTAGAGCGCATCGACGACGGCAAAGCCCGGACCATCGCGCCACGCGGCCTCGAGAAAGAGCTGCTGCGCCGGCAGACCGGGCAGGCGATTGCCGCGGAAACTCTGGTCATCGACGGTGAACTCGCGATAGCGGAAGTCATTCAGGCTCAGGGCAGCGCGCAGGTTCCAGCGCGGAGCGGGCCGCAGCTCGAGGCCGACCTCCAGCCCCTCCCGCGCCGTGCGGCCGGCGTTGCGGTAGAAATTGCGGCCCCCGTCCGCCAGCTGGAACGGGATCAGCTCGTCCCGGACGCGAGTCACGTGCGCGGTCACGTCGTAGGCGAGCATTCCGGTTTCGCCACGCGCCCCGATCTCGAACGCGCGGGCGTACTGCGGTTCGAGGTCGGGGTTGAACCCGCCGGTGCCCGCCGGATTCGCGAACTCGGTGAAGGTCGGCGTCTCGAAGGCATTCGCGGCATTGGCAAAGGCTCGGTGACCGGGTGACCAGTGCCAGATCAGGCCGGCGCTGGCGCTGGTCTCGTCGAAGGTGCGTCGGCCGGAGAGATCGGCGCCGTCGAGACGCAGCCGGTCGTCGATATCGAAGCGGATGCGATCGCGGCGCGCGCCGAGGGCAAGGTTCCAGTCATCGCCCAGCAGTGTGTCGGTGTGCAGGTACAACCCGCGGCTGCGGGCACGTTCGCGCTGATCCAGCGCAAGGGGATCGGCGTCTGTCTGGGGATCACAGACCGGTTCGAGATCGCTGTCGATGCACCTGCGGGTACGATCGTCGCGCTGCCGTTCCACGTCCAGCCCGAAGAGGGCGCGGGTCGGTCCGAAGTCCCGCTCGTAGCCGACCTGGACGCCGTCGAAGTCACGCTCGTAGGCGACCTGGCTGCTGCCGAAGAAGGGCAGCTGCTGCTCGTAATCCCGGCGCGTGGCGAAGGCGCCGAGCCGGAGCTCGCCCGCACCGACGGGCTGCCGCCACTGCCCGCCCAGGGTCAGCTGCTCGGCCGACTGGCGGCTGTCCAGCGTCCGCGCGAGAGGGGCCGCACCACGCCGATCCGCGTCCACCTCGGCACGTGTGAGCGCGCCGGGATCCTCGGTCAGCGGTGCGTCGAGGGCCCGCAGGTGCAGTTCGAGGTCACCGGCGTCGAAGCCCTGCGCAAGGTGCAGCCGCAACAGGCGCTTTTCGGCCCGGGACTGGTCCCGGTAACCGTCGAAACTCAGGTCGTGGAAGCTCAGAGAGTACGACCCGCGTTCGCCGCGGGCCTCGCTCAGGGCCTCCAGACGCTGGAACCCGTAGCTGCCGAGCAGCGCACCGCCGCCGTGGCCGCGCGGGTCGCTGCCGTCGCGGGTGGTGATCCCCACCACCCCGCCGGTCGCGTTCCCGTACAGGGCCGCATTGGGACCACGCAGCACCTCGATGCGGCTCACATTCAGCAGATCGATCGCGTCCACCTGGGACTGCCCGTCGGGGGTCGTCTCGGGGATGCCGTCCTGCAGGATGCGCAGGCCGCGGATGCCGAAGGGCGCGCGGGCCCCGAAGCCCCGGATGGAAACACGGACGTCCTGGGCGAAGTTGTAGCGATTCTGCGCGAAGACACCGGGAATCCGATTCAGCGCCTCGTCGAGTTGCAGGCCCTGTCGGCCCTCGGTCGCGGCGGCGGTGTCGATCACGTCGACCGCGGCCGGCAGCTCGGTCAGCGGCGTGGCGATCCGCGGGGCCGTGACCGTCATCGGCTCCAGCACCTCCTGCGCCGGAACCGGCCCGGTGAAGAGGACGAGCAGCGCGGGCAGGGCACGGGCGGTCAGCCTGACGCGTTCCGGCAGGATACCCGGCACGGGACCGTCGGGCCGGCGGCGGCATGCCCGGGGCAACGGGAGCCTCACCAGAAGTAGGGCATCATGCGCCCCATGCGTCCCATCGTGGAATCGATCGAGGTCGTCATGATGTCGATGTTCACGTTGAGCCGGTGCATCTCCTCGGCCATCACCGGCACGCCGTCCATCTTGCCGTCCATGGAATCCATCGTGGCGGCGATCTGACCGACGTCTCCGCGCATCTGGCGCACCTCCTCCACCATCTCGGGCAGCACGGCAAGCGCCTCGTTGCTCTCCCGGAGCACCGCGTGCAGGTCGTAAAGGACCACCGTGATCGCATGGAACGGGTTGATCTGCTCCGGATCGGCCCCGGCGACGCCAGTACGGAGCTCCTCGATCCGGGTGCGGAAGTCGTGCACCGGCGGTGCCGGATCCGCCTCCAGCGGCTCCGTCACCTGCGGCTCCGGAATCGGCTCGGGCGCCGCGTGCGGCCAGCCGGACTGAGCCGAGGCCGCACCGAAGAACTGCGTCAGCGCAAGGCTGGCGAGGAGCAGGGTCGACAGGAGCAGCGCCAGGTTCCAGCGGAAGAGTCTCTCCAGTCGCTGCAGCCGGCGCTCACCGGCCAGCTGGATACGGGCAAGCTCGGCGATCGCCGCCGAGGTCTCGCTGGGGCGGATGGGGATCTGGTTCATGGCGGGCGTGCTCCGGGGGCTGAGGGAATGTCGGGCAACCGTGCGCATGCCCGACCATCGCTTCGGGTTCCCCTATGCTACTACCCGCACTTGCTCTCCCCGCAATTCAGGCAGGTCAGGCAGTTGTCCATGGCCACCACCGCCCGGGTGTTGCACTTGCTGCAGAGCTGCGCGCCCGGGGGAAAGGGGTCACCCGGGTCAGTCTCCGTCTTCGCGAGATTGCGGCTCGCCTCGAACTGGGCACGCTTCTCCTCGATGTGCCGGCGCTGGTGCTCGTCCAGACCATCATCCTTGATCAGCCCGATCATGCGCATGTGCCCTTCGATCGCGTCCCCGATCTCGGCAACCAGGGAGGGCATGTACCGACCACCCTTCTTGAAATAGCCGCCGCGCGGATCGAAGACCGAGCGCAGCTCCTCGACCAGGAAGGTCACGTCGCCACCCTTGCGGAATACCGCCGAGATGATCCGCGTGAGCGCGACGATCCACTGGAAGTGGTCCATGTTCTTCGAGTTGATGAAGATCTCGAAGGGCCGGCGCAACTCGTGTTCGGTGCCCGGGTTCAGCACCACGTCGTTGATGGTCACGTACAGCGCATGCTCGGAGAGCGGCGTCTTGATCTTGTACGTGGATCCCATCAGCATCTCCGGCCGCTCGAGCTTCTCGTGCATCTGCACGACCTTGTCCTCGGCCTCCGGCGCCGCCGCGGGCTTCCCCGCAGCCGGCTCCTCGCGGGCGACCTCGTAGCCGGTGATCTTCTTTTCGATTCGAATGGTCATCTTTCGCGCTCCCGGCTCAGAACTTGCCGTAGTACCCTTCCTTCAGGGCATCGTAGAGGTTCGCGGCGTAGTGGGTCTCGCCGTCGTACTCGATCTCCTCGTTCCCCCTGGCCTCGATCACCGTGCCGTCCTCCAGCACGAACCGGTAGGTGGTGCTCTCGAGATCCTTTTCCTTGACCAGCACACCCTGGAAGGCCTCCGGGTTGAACCGGAAGGTGGTGCAGCCCTTCAGGCCCCGCTGCCAGGCATAGAGGTAGATGTCCTTGAAGGCCTCGAAGGCGTAGTCCGTCGGCACGTTGGCGGTCTTGGAGATGGACGAGTCGATCCACTTCTGTGCCGCCGCCTGAACGTCCACGTGCGCCTTCGGCGAGACGTCGTCCGCGGTGATGAAGTAATCCGGCAGCTGCTCCTCCTCCACCTCGGAATATGGCATCGCGCGCGCATTCACCTTCTCGCGGTAGGCCAGCAGCTCGTAGGAGAAGACATCCACCTTCTCCTTGGACTTCTTGCCGCTGCGGATCACGTTGCGGGCGTAGTGGTGGGCGAAGCTCGGTTCGATGCCGTTGCTTGCGTTGTTCGCCAGCGACAGCGAGATGGTGCCGGTCGGCGCGATGGAGCTGTGGTGGGTGAAGCGGCAACCCTCGGCGGCGAGCTGTTCCACCAGTTCCGGGTCCACCTCGGCGACGCGCTGCATGTAGCGGCTGTACCGCGCGTGCAGGACCCGTCCCTTCACCCGATCGCCGGGACCGAAGCCGTCGCGCACCATCTCGGGGCGCTGGCGCAGCATCTTCGCGGTGACCGTGAACTCCTCGTCCAGGACCGGGGCCGAACCCTTCTCGCGCGCGAGCTCCAGCCCGGCGCGCCAACCCGCGAGCGCCATCTCGCGGGTGACCTCCTCGGTGAAACGCAGCGAGTCCTCGGCGCCGTACTTCATGCGCATCATCGTCAGTACCGACCCGAGCCCGAGGTAGCCCATGCCGTGCCGCCGCTTGCGCATGACCTCCTCGCGCTGCTGCGGCAGCGGCAGACCGTTGATCTCGACGACGTTGTCCAGCATCCGGGTGAACACCGCGACCGTCTCGCGGAAGCCCTCCCAGTCGAAGCTGGCCCGGTCCGTGAAGGGCTCCTGCACGAAGCGCGTCAGGTTGATCGAGCCGAGCAGGCAGGCACCGTAGGCCGGCAATGGCTGTTCGCCGCAGTTGTGTACATAGAAGCCGTTGGCATCGAAGGCATTGATGCCAGGAACCTGAACGTCAAAAACGTCCTCAATGCCGTCCGGCACCAGAGACTCTACCTGCACAATGAAGCGTTCCCGATTCAACCGACGTCGATAGCTACCAAGAAACGTGGCCAGACGCGTGGCCTTCACCGGGTCGGCAAACCCGACCAGCGCCGCAAAAATGCCGAGGTTGTCCCCACTCACCACGAGTTCATGCTGTGAGCGAACAGGATACGCTTTCCGGTCGCCCTTACCGTCAGGCAGCATTGCATTCCCGGCGGGTCGACGATCCCGGTAGAGCCTGGAGGCAATGCCAAGGCGCAGAAGCATTCGCTGTACCGCCTCAAGACGCGGCCCGTCCGACTGGGCCAGGCGCACGCTTACGCCCTTGTCCAGTGAGCCCTGAACGGACCCGTCAGCGTCGAATATTCCCCGGAGAAAACCACGGTGGAAGGCACTGGAGGTCATTTCCATCGTCGGGGTCACCCCCTTTGCGCCTGGCCGCATTCCGAGTTCGAACGCGAGATCTCGGAGCGCCGCGAGCTTCATTCGATATTCGCCGCGGCCCTTGATCTCCGTCCAGCCGGCAAAGTCGGCGCGATGCGTTAACGTGCCCGCGCAGCGCCGGGCTTCTTCCATCAGTGGGTTGGAACAGAAATCACCACCGTTGGCCGCGGGTTCCGCCGACCAGACCGACAGCACGGCAGCGTCCCGCTTCAGCGTGCCGTCACCAACCAACAATCCGAGCAGGTATCCCTCTTCCCAGGTTCGGGGACCCGCCCACTCGGCGTTGCCCCGATGATCGTTCAGGAGCACCCGGTCGCCCACGCCAAGTCTCCCCGCCTCGCACCATTCGGTTTCCAGCGACCAGCGCGTCTGCCGAACCACTCGACGCACGGGATGATTATCGGTGAGACGCAACATCGGTCCCTCGCTGGTATTCAGCCGAAGTACTTCCCGGGTCGCGGTGCGGAAGAAACCTTCGGCGCCACTGGCATGATCTTCACCGTCAACACGGGCGCAGAACGGACGGCCCAGAAGATCCTGTACACGTTGCGGACCGGCGTCCGTCTGTACCCAGGTGTCGCCAGTCACGCACGGGTTGGTCGCGCGGATCTCCTCGCACCACCAGTTGTTGTTCATCTCGTTGACCTTGTCGATCAGGATGAAGCCCGGCTCGGCGAAGTCGTAGGTGGAGGACATGATCAGGTCCCACAGGCGGCGGGCGCGGATCGTCCTGTAGATGCGGCAGGCGACCTGCCCCCCGTCGTTGACGATGTAGCCCTCGGTGTCGGCCCAGTCGCGCCAGAGCACCTGCGCGGGGTCGTTCAGGTCGATGCCGCCCTGCGCGGCCTCCACCTCGGTGATCGGGAATGCCAGCGGCCAGGCGTCGTCGTTCTGCACCGCGGCCATGAAGTCGGCGGTGATCAGCAGCGACAGGTTGAACTGGCGCAGCGTCCCGTCGGCCCGCTTCGCGCGGATGAACTCGACCACGTCCGGGTGGCCGATGTCGAAGGTGGCCATCTGCGCGCCGCGACGGCCACCGGCGGAGGAGATCGTGAAGCACATCTTGTCGTAGATGTCCATGAAGGACAGCGGCCCGGAGGTGTACGCGCCGGCCCCGGTCACGTAGGCGCCACGCGGGCGCAACGTACTGAATTCATAGCCGATACCAGACCCCGCCTTCAGTGTCATCCCGGCCTCGTGCAGCTTCTGCAGGATGTCGTCCATCGAGTCGTGGATGGTGCCGGAGACCGTGCAGTTGATCGTCGAGGTCGCCGGCTTGTGCGCCCGGGCGCCGGCGTTCGCGATGATGCGTCCGGCCGGGATCGCGCCGTGGCGCAGGGCCCACAGGAACCGCTCGTACCAGTGCTCGCGCAGCTCCGGCGTTGCCTCGATGTCCGCGAGCGCGCGGGCAACGCGCTTCCAGGTACCGTCGATGTCGCGGTCGAGGACCGCACCCTCCTTGGTCTTCAGGCGGTACTTCTGGTCCCAGATCTCGGTGGAGGCGGTTTGCATCGGAACCTCCGGGGTCTCGATGGAGACGGCGTGCAGGTGCGTACTGCCTTGCATGTGCATGACATCCTTTGGGTTTATACTACCTGTTGGGGAAACGATACCTGCCGACTACAAGATGTAGTGGCCCCGAACAAGGCTAGCCGCAAAGGAATTCCTGGTCAAAGAGTTAATAGCAAAGGTCGTCGGGATTTGCCGAAGGCGAAGACTATGGACCGACGGGATCGCCCGGAATGGCCGCGCACCGCCCGCCGGTCCAGTTGCAACCGGGCGTCCGCGCCGGAAAATGGGCAATACCACGCCCCGGTGGGCGTCAGGTCGCATCCGTACGGGTCTGGGCGCCGAGCATGCTCAGGTCCATTGGTATCCCCTGCGCGGACAGCAGTCGTGCGAGACGGCCCCCGATCCGGTCCACGCCGCCGACGACCTCGGACTCGACGTTCAGGGGCAGCACCGGATCGTGCAGGGACAGCCGCAGCAGGAACCAGCCCCGCTCCCCTTCCCCCCGGCAGGTGACGCGCACGCCTTCGTGGGTCTCCGGCACGACCTCCCAGCCAGGCTCGGCCGCGACGCGTTCCCGCAGCAGGTCGAGGATGCGTCCGCCCCGGGCCGCAAAGTCCTGCGCCGGCAGCCCGATCCGGTACTCGCGGCTTTCGGCCGGCTCCCGAAGCTCCGCGATCAGGTCGCCCAGATCGCGACCTTCCCTGCGCGCCCGCGCCAGTTCGATCAGCAGCATCGCGACCAGGTACGCCCCGTCGTCGAGGAAGTGGTTTTCCTTCAGCGCGGCGTGCCCCGATGTCTCGATCGCCAGCCAGCAGGGCTGACCGGCCGCGTTCAGCCGCACCGCCTCGTTGATCACGTTCCGGTAGCCCCGGCGGAAGCGGTGGTGTACGCCACCGAGCCCGTCCTCGATGAATTCGGTCAGGCCCTCCGAAGTCACCGAGTCGGTGACGATGGTGGTCCCGGGATGCTCGCGCAGCACCACCGCCGCGGCCAGCGCCACCAGCCGGTTGCGGTTGATCTCCCGCCCGGAGCCGTCCATCGCGGCCGCGCGATCCACGTCGGGATCGAAGGCGATGCCGAAATCCGCGCCATGGCCCAGTACCGCCTCGCGCAGCGCGGCCATCGCGTCCGGGTGTTCGGGATTCGGCACGTGATTGGGGAAGTGGCCATCGGGCTCCAGAAACCGGCTGCCGGTGGTGTCCGCACCCAGCGGCTCGAGCACGCGGTCCGCGAAGAACCCGCCGGCCCCGTTGCCGGCATCAACGACGATCTGCAGCCCGCGGAGGGGCTGGTTCGGGTGCGCCGGGTCCGCCGCGCCCTGCCGGATGCGTTCCACCAACTGGCTGGTATACACGGACATGAAGTCGATCTCCTCGACCGACCCCGCCGTACCGGAGGGCTCACGGTCGCCGCTTCCGGCGAGCTCGAGCAGCGTGGTGATGTCCTCCCGGTTCAGCCCGCCGAGGGCGGTGAAGAACTTGCAGCCGTTGCGGTGCGCGGGCAGGTGACTCGCGGTCAGCATCACCGCGCCGTCGCAGCGGTATCCCGGCGTCACGGTGCTCATGAACATCGCCGGGGTGGAGGCCAGCCCGAAATCCAGCACCCGCGCGCCCTGCGCGGCGATTCCCTCGGACAGCGCAGCCGCCAGCGCCGGACCGCTGATGCGGCTGTCGCGACCCACCGCGATGGTCAGCGCCCGCGGCTCTCGTTCGAGGGTCTGTCCCAGCCAGCGCGCGAAGGCGGAGCCGATGCGCCGGGCCACCGCCGGGGTCAGATTCACGTCGGCGTCCGCACCACCCGCCGGGGCCAGCGCAACCCCGCGGATGTCCGAGCCATTCTGCAGCGCCTTCCAGTCCATGGCGACCATTGTCACACGGAGGGCCGCTGCGGTGCACCGGCCCTCCGCGACGGGTTCCGGGGGCATCATGCCGGCAACCGTCCTGCTATAGTTGGCGCGGGATGTTCCCGCCCAATGACCCAGGGCCGCGAGATGGACCCCACAGAACTGTCGCTGCGCCAGTCGATCATCGATACCTGCCTGCGGATGAATCGCGAGGGCATCAACCAGGGCACCTCCGGCAACGTGAGTGCCCGCTGGCGCGACGGCGTGCTGATCAGCCCGTCCGGGATCCCCTACGAGGAACTCGAGCCCGGGGACATCGTGTTCCTGGACGCCGACGGGGAACACACTGCGGGCCAGCGCCCGTCCAGCGAGTGGCGGCTGCACCTGGGCATCCTGCAGGCGCGTCCACGGATCGGCGCGGTCGTGCACACCCACTCGGTGCACGCCACGGCCCTCTCGATGCGCGGCATGGAGATCCCGGCGGCGCACTACATGGTGGCCGCTGGCGGCGGCCCGAACATCCGCTGTGCCCGCTACGCGACCTTCGGGACCGCGGAGCTGTCCGAGCATGCGATCGAGGCCCTCGAGGGCAGGAGCGCCTGCCTGCTGGCGAATCACGGCGTGGTGGCCACCGGGACCGACCTTCGCCGGGCCCTCTGGCTGGCCGGGGAGATCGAGGTGCTCGCGCGGCAGTACATACTGAGCCTGATGCTCGGCGGACCGGATCTGCTCTCCGAGGCCGAAATCGAGCGCGTGCGGGAGGGCTTCAGGGACTACGGCCTGCGCTGAGGACCGGTCGCCGCCAACCGGCCGCCGCATGCCGGATGACGCGCCGCGGGGACATCCCCGGCGGGTTTGACCCCTGCAGGGACCCGGCGGATACTGCTGATTACACGCGAAGAAGGTATTCGAGCGCCCGCGACCGGAAGCCCGATGCCTGCCCCCCCGAATGAAGCGCCATGTGTGAACTGCTCGCGATGTCCAGCCTGGAGCCGGCCACGCTCTCGATCTCGCTCGAGGCCTTCTCCGAGCGCGGTGGCCTGAGTGCGCCGCACAAGGACGGCTGGGGCGCGGCCTTCTACTCGGGCCGCGATGCCCGCCGCCTCCGGGAGACCGGGGCTGCCAGCCGCAGCAGCGGCATCCGCTTCCTCAGCGAGCAGGAATACCGCAGCCATTTCGTGCTGGCCCACGTACGCCAGGCCACCAAGGGCGCCGTGTCCCTGGAAAACACCCAGCCCTTCGCCCGCGAGCTCGGCGGAAGGATGCATGTGTTCGCCCACAACGGTGATCTGATCGGCCTCGAAGAGGCCACCGCCGCCGACCTGGGCCGTTTCCGGCCGATCGGGGATACGGATTCCGAACACGCCTTCTGCCTGCTGCTCGCGCGCCTGGAACCGCTGTGGGCCGGGTCCGAGGTCCCGGCCCTCGAGTCGCGCCTCGCCGCGGTGACCGCGTTCGCGGCCCTGCTGAGGCCCTTTGGTCCGGCCAACTTCCTGTATGGCGATTCGGAATACCTCTACGTGCACGGGCACCAGCGCACCCAGGAGACGAGCGGCCGGATCGAGCCGCCGGGTCTGTACACGCTCTGCCGCACCTGCCCCTCCCGGCCCGAGGGCCGGGACCCCAAGCCGATCGAGGGCCTGACCCTCGGACTCAACGAGGCCCGGCAGCGGGTCACCCTGGTCGCCAGCGTTCCGCTGACCCGCGAAGCCTGGGAGCCGGTGGAGGCCGGCGAGGTGCTGGCCATCAAGGGAGGGCAGATCGTCGCCCGCACCGGTGCGGCCGCGCCGCCGCAGCCGGCCGCCCGGCCCGGCGCCACGGCCTGAAAGCGGGCCAGCGGAACGCTGGCGACCGGGGTGCCCCGACCCGGCGTCATCTCGCCTCGCGGCCCGCGGAGATCTCCTGTTCAACCCGCATCGTGAAGCGCACGGGGCCCGCAAGCGCGTAGAGCGGCGAGTCGGCCGGCGGGTGGAACTCGACACGACCGTGTTCGTCGAGGCGTTCGTCCATCACGGTCACGCCTTGCTCGTGCCCGTCTGCCACGCGATCCGGTTCCCCCGCCTCCACCTCCACGGCCGTGACCAGCACGCGCGTGCGCACCGCGAGGTCGAAGCCCGGTGGCCTCGCCTGCGGCACCGATTCGATCAGCAGGTATTGCGGATGCCCGACCCACTCGTGCACCAGCCTGTAGGTCCGCGTCATCCCGCCGGCCGGAATCGCCTCGATCGTCGTCCGCAGCGAGAACCGGCCGTGGCGGTCGAAGCCGGTGCCGCCGCCGGGCGATCCGAGGGATGCAAAGCCGGCGTCCACCACCCCCTGCACCGCGCCGGCCTCGGCGAGCACGTCCCCGGCCTGTTCCCAGGGCCCGTAAAAGCGGAACAGCGGATCCCGCGCGCATCTGCTCCCGGCCGCACTGTCATGTCGCGCGAACTCGCTGACCGCCCCGCCAGCACAGGTCCCGCCTGCGCGTGCAGCCGCGGCCGACGGCTGCCGGGTCATCCCGGGATCATCAATCATCAGCTCCGCGTCGCCGTCCGCGGGACCCCGGTAGAGAAGCATGTGCGAGATCTCCGGAGACAGGCTGATCGAGGCCGGTCCGGCTTCCCGAAACCGGGCCCGAACGACGCAGTCGGACCAGATCCGCTCCGTGGTGTAATGCGTGCCCGCCAGCGAGCCACCGCAACCCGACACGGAATCGATCTCGAAACCGGCATCGGGCAGGATCCGAAACGAGGCGCGGCCGCCGCTGCTCACCCGCTTCACCCGGGGATCGATGTCGCCGCCCGGTCCCGGATCCGTATCCACGATGTACGTCCTGTTGCTCACGGACAGGCTGATGTCACACCCCCCGAGCAGCACCGCCGTCAGGGCGGCCAGCAGGGGAGTCAGGATGCGCAGGTACCGATGATTCATGACCGGGGGCCGTGTGCGAATCGGGTTGAACGCGATCCGGACCGCCTGGCTGCAATGCACCCGATCGGGCAGCTGCGCGGCGTTGCCGCCTCGGGATCCGCGTCGGCTTACCCTATCATGCCCGCGCCTGCAAGGTCGGCGCGGGACCGATTCGGCCGGGACCCGGGGTCATGGGGGTGCGCGCACGCCAGTGCGCACCCCGCCAGGCGGCAGGCACGCGGGGAACTAGCGAAAGGAGATGGTGGCCAGGGACGGAATCGAACCGCCGACACGGGGATTTTCAGTCCCCTGCTCTACCAACTGAGCTACCTGGCCGGACTTGGGCAGGCGGTCGCCTGCAGGCGAAGGGCGCTATTAAACCGGCAGCTGCCCCGGGCGTCAAGCAGTGACCCGCGGGGACCGGCGGCGGAAGAGTGCGGTGGGACGCAAACCTTACTGGTTCGGATCCACGTAGCCCTCGGGACGCTGCGCGCCGCCCTCGAAGAAGAACTTCTCCATCTCGTCTTCGAGGAATTTCCGCGCCTTCGGCTCCATCGGACTCAGACGGTACTCGTTGATCAGCATGGTCTGGTGCTTCAGCCAGGCCTGCCAGGCCTCCTTCGAGACGTTGGCAAAGATCTTCTTGCCCAGCTCGCCAGGATAGGTCGGGTAGTCCAGACCCTCCGCCTCGCGACCCAGGTACACGCAGTTAACGGTTCTCGCCATTATTCGGAATTCCCGTGCTCGATCAGAAAACGTTCGATTGGGGCGGGCAGCCCGACCCGCATCGGAAGGCGCGAGTTATACCAGATCGCCTGTTCCCCTTCCATGATCCCGCATGTCGCAGACGGCAGGGCGAACCGCAGGATGCGCAGGTCCAGCCTGTAATGACTGAAGACATGCCCGATCCGATCGACCGGTGGCTCGATCTGCCGGGCACCCGGCCAGCGTGAGAGGATCCAGTCGCGCAGCTCTCCGGCATCCTCGCGTTCCGGAAGGCTGTAGAGGCCACCCCAGATGCCGGACGCAAGGCGGCGCTCCAGGTACACGCCCTCCGGCGCCGACAGCAGCCCGGCCCAGCGTGTCCGCACCGGCAGCGCTCGGCTGGGCCGCGGGGCAGGCAGATCGGCGACCCGGTCCTCGGCCAGCGCGACACAATCCGCCGCGACCGGGCATCGGGGGCAATCCGGTCGACTGCGGGTACAGACGGTCGCCCCGAGATCCATCATCGCCTGGGTGTAATCGGCCATGCGCAGGCCGGGTATACGCTCCTCGGCGACAGACCAGAGGCGCCGCTGCACCGCCGCCCCCCCAGGCCACCCGTCGATGCCCGCATGGCGCGCAAGCACCCGCCGGACATTGCCGTCAAGGATCGCCTCCGACTGACCGAAGGCCTGTGCGACGATGGCCGCGGCCGTCGACCGGCCGACCCCCGGAAGGGCCTCCAGCTCATGCCTGTTCGCGGGCAGTTCGCCACCGTGGACTGCCATCACGTGGCGCGCCGCCCGGTGCAGGTTGCGGGCGCGGGCGTAGTAGCCGAGGCCCGACCACAGGTGGAGGACCTCGTCGGCAGGCGCATCCGCCAGCGCGCGGACGTCCGGGAAACGCGCCATGAAGGCCAGGAAGTAGGGGATCACGGTCTCGGCACGGGTCTGCTGGAGCATGATCTCCGAGACCCATACCCGGTAGGCGCTGCGCGGATGCTGCCACGGCAGGTCATGCCGGCCGTGAACATCGAACCACGCCAGCAGCCGGCTGGCGAAGGCGTTCACCGGGCCTCCACCGCCATTGCCCCCCGCTCACCGAGCGCGAGGGCGGCCTCCTCGATGCGGCCCACGCTCTTCTCTAGCTCCGAGCCCACCCAGAGGCGCACCAGCGGGGGCCCGAGCAGACGCGGCACGGAGAAATCGGGTTCGAAGTAACCGTAGAGTTGCAGACGCGAGCGCGCGCCATCCCCGTCCTGCGCCTCGATCCGCCAGGACATGTGCCCACGGCGAATCCGGCTGAGTTCCGGCACGGTGATGCCGGAAGACCACTGCCCCGGGATCGCGCGCACGTCGAAGACATGATCGATCTCCCGGCACAGGAACAGCACACAGCCGCGCATCCGGGTGGCAACCCGTTCGACGCCATCGGCGACCTCGCCCAGGGATCGGCTCTCCACCACCAGCGGCAGGACACGATCGAACCTCGAGTAGTCATTCAGGACGGTCTCGACCTGCGATGGCGGCGCACGCATCGTCGCGTCGAGACGGAATTCCAGCCTCGAACCGTCGAAGCTGACATCGACGTCGGGCTCGGCGACCGCGTCCGGCGCCAGGACCCACAGCAGCAGCCAGGGCAGCAGCCACCCGGCAGACGTCATCGCAGGCGCAGTCTTTCGCCGAAACCGCGCCGCAAGCGGTCCATCTGCTCTTCGAGGGGTCCGGATTCCGTGTCTCCGGACTCGGGCGCCGCCTCCTGCTGATCGCCGGCTCCATCGTCCAGACCGAAGCGCTCGAGGAGCCGCTCCTGCAGCTGCTCGCCTTCGCGCCGCAGGCGCTGGTCGACCCGCTCGCGCACCACCTCCTCGAGATCGAGCCGGAAACGCGGCTCCTCGAAGCTCCCGGTGATGCGGATGGGCAGCGTCAAGCCGCGCAGATCCTCGAGGCTCCGTCCACCCTGGCCCTCGATCGTCGCGACCAGGGTCGTATCCAGGCGGTAGTCGATCTCGCGGGCCGGAAGGTCGGCAGAACCCCGGCCGGCCACGCGCAGCAGGGGCGAACTGGCGGTCAGGTCGTCGTTTTGCACCACGCCGTCGCGAATCCGGAAGCTGCCGGCCAGCGCCGTGAAATCGGTTTCGTCCGGCTCCCCTTCGTCCTTCGGGGTCTCCCCCCGGAGCCTGGCCTCGGCATTGCGGATGATTCGAGCGATATTGATGCCGCGCACCGCGCCGTCGCTGAAGCGCATCTCCCCTTGGCCGTTCAGCCGGGCCATCAGTGCGTTCACGCTCCCTCCTCCGGTACGGACATCCAGGGCGAGATTTCCAGTGCCGACCAGCCTCGACTCGTCCTCCAGCAGTGCCTCCAGCAGCGGGCCGATGGCCACCGAACGCAGGTCGACCGCGGCCGCGTAACCGGGCACCTCACCGCCGGCATCGACGGTCGCGCGGGCCTCCAGCCGGCCCTGGTAGCCGTTGCCGGTCAGTGGCTCCACGTTCCACTCGCCATCGCGGGCGCGCAGCGTCAGGTCGATGTCCTCGAGCGTCAGCCCGAACAGCTTCAGCCAATCGAGACGCAGGTGGCCGTCCAGATCAAAGGCGCGCATCAGCTCGACCGGCAGGTCGATCGTAATGTCCTCCGCCGGGAGATCGGGTGCATCCGGCGTCTCCGGGGTACGGGCCCGCTCCACCTCGGGCGGAAGGTACCGGTCGACGTCCAGACGATCGCCGGCGACATCGAAGCGCACAACTGGGCGGTCCCCGGCCAGATCCACCTCGCCGTCACCACGCAGGCTGGTGTCGTCCAGGGTGACCAGCACGGGGTTCAGCTCCAGGCGGAGGGGAGTGCCGGATGCGGAGATATCCAGTTCCATGCGGGTGAAGGCCTCGCGGTCGGTGGTCCTGGGGGCGTCGAGGCCGAGGCTGGTGAACACCACCCGAGGATTGAAGGTGTTGCTGCGCAGCTCGGCCTGCAGCGAGGGCATGTCTGCGTCCAGACCGCTGACCTCCAGACGGCCGGTCAGGTGCAGGTCGGAGAGATGAGCGGAGAGGTTGTCGGCCCGGGCGGTGGCATCTGCCATGTCGAGCACGAGGTCGGTCTCGAGCCGTAGATTCACCTCCTGCTCCAGCGCGGGATGGCGCAGATCCACTTCGGACCGGACCGCGCGCAGCGCGTAGCGCTCTGCCGCCAGGTCCAGATTCAACCGCGCATCCAGACGCAGGTCGGCCGCGACCGGCGCCTGGTCCGCCTCCTCGATCCGCACCGAGGCTGCCAGGTCGATCGGCGTCTCGACGCCGGGACGGAAGTCCCGTAGTTCCAGGTTGACCGGATCCAGGAGCATGAACGTGCCGGCCTGCCGGTCGTCCCACTCGACCCGCAGTCCGGTTACCTCCAGACCCGCGACCTGCAACTCCTCCAGCGCGATGCCCGGCGCACCTTCAGCTCCGGAACTGCCCGGCCCATTGTCCGGCTCCTCGGCGGCCGCGGCCTCCGACCGCTCCAGCAAGTCGTCCCAGTTGCTGCGGCCATCCGCGTCCCGGGCCAGCCGCAGCGTAACCCCGTCGGCCTCGATGCGCTGCACCTCGAGTTCGCGGCGCAGCAGCGGCATCACGGCCACCGCCAGATCAATCACCCGCAGTTCGGCGAACGGTGCCTCTCCGAATCCCTCCGCATTGGCCAGGCGCGCGTCCTGGAGCCGCAGACCGAGCGAGGGGAACAGGGTGAGCTCGACGCTGCCGGCCAGGGTCAGCTCACGACCAGTGGCCTCCGCGACCTCCGCTTCGATCCGGCCCTTGTAGTCATTGGGGTCGAAGGTCGCCACCAGATAAACGGCGACGATCACCGCAATCAGCAGCAGCACGCCGAGCAGCCCCAGCAAACGCACGATCCACTTCATTGTGATTCTCCCGTTTCGGCTCCCACTATCCAGCTGCCACTGCGTCCGCCGTGCTTCTCGAGGAGCCGGACGTCCTCGATGCGCATCCCGCGGTCGACCGCCTTGCACATGTCATAGATTGTCAGCAGCGCCACACTCACCGCCGTGAGCGCTTCCATCTCCACCCCGGTTTGACCCTGCACCTCGCAGGTGGCGCGGGCGCGCACGTGATCCTCTCCCGTTTCCAGTTCCAGGGCGACACGCGTGAGCCCGATCGGATGGCAGAGGGGGATCAGATCGCCCGTGCGCTTGGCCCCCATGATCCCGGCGACCCGGGCGATACCGAGCACGTCGCCCTTGTGGTGGTCGCCGGCTTGGATCCGGGCTGCGGTGTCCGGCTGCATTCGGATGCAGCCCTCCGCCACTGCGACCCGGTGGCTGACCGGCTTCCCGCCGACGTTCACCATATGGGCCTTTCCGGAGGCGTCAAAATGTGTGAGACGGTCCATGCCCGTATAATGCGGGACCGACCTGTAGATGTGTAGGGGGCCGCCAAGGTGACGATCACCGTCCAGTATTTCGCTAACCTGCGAGAGGATATCGGGCGTGACCGCGACGAGGTCACGGTGACCGGGGAAGTGCAGACCGTGGGCGATCTCTGGCGCCACCTGCACGGCGCCCCGCCCGCCCGACTGATGGCGGCGGTGAACCAGACCCACGCACGTCTGGACACCCCGGTTGCGGACGGTGACGAGGTCGCCTTCTTCCCACCGGTGACCGGAGGCTAGGTTCCGTGGCGGTCCGGCTGTTCAACCACGCCTTCGATCCCTGGACCCTGGTGCGGGAGCGGGAGCGCCGACTGCCACTGGAGGGATTCGGTGCCTGCGCCGTGTTTGCCGGACGCATGCGCGACTTCAACGAGGACCAGGACGTCCGGGCGCTGTTCCTCGAACACTACCCGGGCATGACCGAACGCGAGATGGAACGCATCGTCGCGGAGGCAGAGAGCCGCTGGCCGTCGATCACCTGCGAGGTCGCACACCGCGTGGGCGCGGTCGAGCCGGCCGAGACCCTGGTGCTGGTCGCGGTCTGGTCCGCGCACCGCGTCGCTGCGCGCGATGCCTGCTCCGAGATCCTGGAGCGGCTCAAGCACGAGGCACCCTTCTGGAAGCGCGAGCGGCTGGCAGACGGCAGCCAGCGCTGGGTGGAGAAGAATACGCCGGGGCATTGAGCAACCCCGGGCGCCGTCCCGGGTCCGGTGGCCGGCAGACCCGGAACCGAGGCTACTGCAGCATCAGGAAGAAGGCGCTGGTGCCCCGCTGCAGGTTCAGCAGCAGCGTCCCGCCGCCCGACCGAGCCGACGCCGGCAGATCCTCCAGCCGCTCGACCTCACGCCGGTTCACCGAAAGTACGATATCGTCCTCGCGCAGGCCTGCCCGCTCCGCGGGGGAACGTGGTTGCACCCGGGCGATCCGGATCCGGGGCGTGCCCTCCCGGTCCAGCACCCGTTCGAAACGGGCCCCTGCCAGTCGCGAGTCGACAGCCTCGCCATCCAGTTCCTGCGGCTGCGGCGCCTCGATGCGCGCGCTCGCAAGCTGTTCGCGCCCGTTGCGCAGCAGGCGCAGCTCGACCTCGGTGCCGGCGCGCAGCAGGCCGATGCGGTTGCGCAGATCACTGGCTCCGCGCACCGGCCGGCCATCGACCTCGATCACCACGTCCCCCGCGCGCAGACCTGCCCGCTCCGCAGCAGAGCCGGGTTCCACCTGAGCGATCACCGCACCGCCGGTCAGATCCAGCGTGAAGGCCTGGGCCAGATCGGGCGTCAGATCCTGGATCGAGACCCCGAGCTGGCCGCGGGTGACCGCACCGTCCTCGATCAGGTGATCCTGCACCGCCCGCGCCATGTTGATCGGGATCGCAAAACCGATTCCGATGTTGCCGCCGCCGCGCGCGATGATGGCGGTGTTGATTCCGACCAGCTCGCCGCGCAGGTTGACCAGCGGGCCGCCCGAATTGCCCGGATTGATCGAGGCATCGGTCTGTATGAAGTCCTCGAGTCCCTCGACCCCCAGGCCACTGCGGCCGAGGGCACTGACGATGCCGCTGGTGACCGTCTGCCCCAGCCCGAAGGGGTTGCCGATCGCAACCACGAAATCCCCCACGCGCAGCCGGTCCGAGTCGGCAAAGGGCAGGGCCCGGAGATCGCTGGCCTCGATGCGGATCAGCGCAATGTCGCTTTCGCGGTCGCCGCCGATCACCTCGGCGTCGAAGCGGCGGCCATCGTGCAGCGTGACCACGATTTCGTCCGCCCGCTCGATCACGTGGTTGTTGGTGAGGATGAGCCCCTGATCGGCATCCACGATCACGCCCGAGCCGAGTCCCTGGCGCTGACGCTGGCGCGGCTGCGTGGGCAGGTCGAAGAAACGCCGGAAGAAGGGGTCATCGAACAGCGGGCTCACCGATTCGACCACGACCGCGCGCGTCGACACGTTCACCACCGCCGGCACGATGCGCTCGAGCATCGGGGCGAGCGTCGGAAGCGGTTCGCCGTCCACTCCGGCGGGCAGGCGTGCCTCCGCGGTGGTGGACAGCAGCATCAGAGACAACCAGAAAAGCATCGTTCTCATCCATCGACCCTCCCGCGGCCCGAGTGCCGCGCGAACATCCCGATGACCAGCCGGGTCCGGACGCGTGACCGTCAGGGCCGCAGCCGCGCCCGCGGCCGGAAACCCGAGGTCTTCGCCATCTCTTCGTACCACTGCCCCGCCTCCTCCACGGACGGAACCTCGATCATCAGGCGCAGGTAGAGATCGCCCGGTGTCTTGCCGGGAAGACCGCGCCCCTTCAGCCGCATCACCTTGCCCGACTGGGTCCCCGGCGGGATCCTGAGCCGCACCATGCCCTGCGGAGTCGGGGCATCGATGGTGGCCCCGAGTGCGGCCTCCCAGGGAGTGATCGGCAGGTCCCGGTGCAGGTCCCTGCCCTCCAGGCGGTAGCGCTGGTCCGGACGGACGCGGATCTCCAGCAGCAGGTCGCCGGGCGTGCCCGCGCCTGCGCCGGGCTCACCCTGCCCCCGCACCCGCAGGCGCGTGCCGGTGTGGGCGCCCGGCGGAATCCGCACGCGGCGGGAACCGCCCGAGCCGCCGTTTACCGTGACCTCGGTGCCTTGCAGGGCCTGGTCCAGCGTGATCTCCGCAACACCGGTGCGGTCCGCGCCGCGCATCTGGAAACCGGCGCCGCGACGGCGGCCTCCGGCACGGCCACCGAACAGCGAATCGAAGAAATCCGAGAAGCCGTCGAAGCCCTGGCCGCCGCCCCCGGGCGCCCCGCCGCCGCGGCCGGCCCAGCCCGGCGGGGGCCGGAACTCCTGCCCGGCCCGCCAGTTCGCCCCCAGGCGGTCATAGGCGCTGCGCCGCTCGGGGTCGCCGAGCACCTCGTGTGCCTCGTTGATCTCCTTGAAGCGTGTCTCGGCGTCGGACTGGGAGCTGACGTCGGGGTGGTATTTGCGTGCGAGGCGCCGGTAGGCCTTCTTGATGTCGTCCTGGCTGGCCGAGCGCGGCACGCCGAGAATCCTGTAGTAGTCCTTGAATTCCATAGACGGTCCCGTCAGCCTGCTGGGTTCGAGGAAACATCAGCGCGCATCCGGCAACCCGGACACCACGCGCGCTGCGCGCCGCCCGGTTGCCCGGACGGCGCGCCGTTCCGAACGGATGCGGTCCGGTGGCCCGCTCAGCCCTCGACGGTGATCCGGCGCGGCTGTACCTTCGCCTGCTTCGGAATCCTCACCTCGAGCACGCCGTTCTGGCAACGCGCGGAGATATTGTCCGAGTCCGCGGTATCCGGCAATGCAAAGCGCCGGAAGAAACTACCACGCACCCGTTCGACCCGCTTGTAGCCTTCCCCCTCCTCCTCGCTCTCGCGCTTGCGCTCGCCGCGGATGGTGAGCACGCCGTTCTCCATGTGCACCTCGATGTCCTTCGGGTCCACACCCGGCAGATCGGCGTGCAGCACGTAGCCATCGGACTCCTCGCGGATATCCACGGCGGGGCTCCAGTCGGCGGTGATTGCGGGTTCGTCGCGGTCACCGGACTCGTGCAGCCGTTCGATCTCGCGCGAAAGCTGGTTGAGCAGGCTCCAGGGTTCGTAACGCATCAGGGTCATGTTTGTCACCTCCAATCGGGTGTCGGTTTACTCCTGACGGATATCTGGGGACTGCGAAGGCGTTTTCAAGAATCCGTTCGCCCGCTGATCGCGACCCGACGGGTCATTCGATGTTCTGGACCTGCTCGCGCATCTGTTCGGTCAGGACCTTCATCTCCAGCACGACCCGGGTGGTCTCCAGGTCGTGGGACTTGGACCCCAGGGTGTTTGCCTCCCGGTTGAACTCCTGCATCAGGAAATCCAGGCGTCGACCCACCGGTTCGTCGCGTCCCAGGATCTCCCGCATCGCGGCCAGGTGCCCGTCCAGCCGATCCAGCTCCTCGTCCACATCGAGACGCTGGGCCAGCAGTGCAACCTCCTGCTCGAGGCGCTGTTCATCGAGGGCGAGATCCAGCTCCGCGATCCGGCTGCGCAGCCTTTCCCGCTGTGCCTCCAGCACCTCGGTACGGCGCCCGCGCAGCTGCCGCACCCGTTCGGCGAACGCGTCCAGGCGCGTCTCCAGGGCCTGCCGCAGCGTCGCGCCCTCCGCGAGCCGCATTGCACGCAACTCGCCGATCGTGGCCTTCAGGCCCTCGAGCACCGGCTCGCGCAGGGCTTCGATATCGACCGGCTCGTCGCGCTGCATGATGCCGGGCCAGGTCAGCACATCCAGTGCCGAGACGCGGGCCCCGTTCACCATCATCTGGTCGATCTCGCGCAGCGTCCGGATCAGGACCGTGGCGCGCTCATGATCGAAACGGATCTCGTCGGTGGTGGGATCCGTCTCCACGCGCAGCACGGCCTCCACCCTGCCCCGCGCAAGCAACTCCTGCAGCATGGCGCGCGCCTCAACCTCGAGCGCCCTGAGAGCGTCCGGCACCTGAATCCGAAGATCCAGGTGCCGATGATTCACGCTCCTGATCTCCCAGACCAGAGACTGGCCATCGGTCTCGGTGGCGTGGCGGGCATATCCGGTCATGCTGGCTGTCATCAGGGTATCCTTGCGCTCTCGTGTGTCGCCTGCGTCCCCCATTGTAGACGCGTGCGCCCTTCGCCTCCCGTATACTGCGCCGCTCATTCCAGTCTCGAGGAAAGTCCATGCGACCCAGCGGCCGCCAGCCCGATCAGATGCGCCCGGTTCGATTCACGCGCCATTTCACGCGCCACGCCGAGGGTTCCGTCCTCGTGGAATTCGGCGATACCCGGGTGCTTTGCACCGCCACGGTGGAGACGCGGGTGCCGTCTTTCCTCAAGGGCCGGGGTCGGGGCTGGGTCACCGCGGAATACGGAATGCTTCCCCGGGCCACGCACGACCGCATGGTTCGCGAATCCGCGCGCGGCAAGCAGGGGGGGCGCACCCTGGAGATCCAGCGGCTGGTCGGCAGGGCCCTGCGCGCGGTGGTCGATCTCGAGGCCATGGGCGAGCGGCAGGTCATCATCGACTGCGACGTGCTCCAGGCCGATGGAGGAACCCGGACCGCCGCCATCAGCGGCGGTTACGTCGCCCTCTGCGACGCGGTGACCCAGTGCCTGAAGACCGGCGTGCTGAAGAGGAACCCGCTGCACGGCCAGCTTGCGGCCGTGTCCGTCGGGATCTTTCAGGGCCTGCCGGTACTCGACCTCGACTATGTCGAGGACTCCCAGGCCGAGACCGACCTGAACCTGGTGATGAACGAGGCCGGCGGCGTGATCGAGATCCAGGGCACAGCCGAGGGCCACGCCTTCCGCCGCGATGAACTCGATGCGATGCTGGAACTCGGAGAAAAGGGCATTCGCGAGATCATCCTGCGTCAGCAGGAAACGCTCGCGGCCTGAACGACCACGGGAACCCGGATTTCCGTGTCCATCCGTGGCTGAACCTTCACGCCAAGGTACGGAACGAAGATGAAACGCATCGTGCTGGCCTCCGGCAATGCCGGGAAGATCCGCGAACTCACCGAACTCCTGCGCCCGATGGGCGCCGAGATCGTCCCGCAATCACGGTGGCAGGTCGAGGAATGCGAGGAGACCGGTCTCACCTTCGTGGGAAACGCGATCCTGAAGGCACGCAACGCCGCACGACAGACGGGGATGCCGGCACTCGCCGACGACTCCGGGATCGAGGTCGATTTCCTGCGCGGGCAACCGGGCATCTACTCCGCCCGCTATTCCGGGCCCGAGGGCGACGACCGCAAGAACAACGAGAAACTGCTCGCCGCGATGCAGGGAGTGCCGCCGGAGGCGCGGGGTGCGCGCTTTCGCTGCGTGATGGTCTTCCTCGAGCACGCGGACGACCCGTCGCCGATCATCACCGAGGGGAGCTGGGAAGGCCGGGTTGCGGAGGCGCTGGCGGGCCCCCGCGGCTTTGGCTACGACCCGGTGTTCTACCTGCCCGGGCACGGATGCACCTCCGCCGAGCTCTCCGAGGCCGCAAAGAACCGGCTCAGCCACCGGGGGCAGGCCGTGCGGGCGATGGTGGAGCGACTGGCCCGGCGGCTGGAGCAGGCCTGAAGGGGTGGCGGTGACGGAAATGCGCGCTTCGGGGTCCGGACCGGGGCCGGACCGGACCCCACCCCTGGCACTGTACGTCCACCTCCCCTGGTGCCTGCGGAAGTGCCCCTACTGCGACTTCAATTCCCACGAGCAGCGTGGCGAGCTGCCGGAACGCAGCTACGTCGCCGCGCTGCTGCAGGACCTGGAGGGCCAGCTGCCGCGGGTCTGGGGCCGCCGGCTGGAGAGTGTGTTCGTCGGCGGCGGCACCCCCAGCCTGTTCGCGCCCGAGTCTGTCGACGAGCTCTTGTCGGGGCTGCGCGCCTTGCTCCCCTGGCGGCCGGATCTCGAGGTCACGCTGGAGGCCAACCCCGGTGCCGTCGAGCGGGGCCACTTCCGCGGTTATCGCGAGGCGGGCGTCAATCGCCTGTCGCTGGGCATACAGAGCTTCGATCCGGCGCTGCTTGAGCGGCTGGGTCGAATCCACGACGGTGCCGATGCCCGGACCGCGATCGAGCAGGCGCAGCGGGCAGGATTCGAACGCATGAACCTGGACCTGATGTTCGGCCTCCCGGGTCAATCGCTGCGGCAGGGCCTGGATGACCTGCGCACCGCCCTGGACTTCGCGCCCGGACACATCTCCTGGTACCAGCTGACGCTGGAACCGAACACCCTGTTCGCGGCGCGCCCCCCTGCGCTGCCGCCGGAGGACAGCGTCGCCGAGCTCTTCGAGCGCGGTCAGGCCCTGCTGCGGCGCTCGGGCTATACTCGCTACGAGGTTTCGGCCTACGCGTTGGCGGGGAGTGAATGCCGGCACAACCGCAACTACTGGGAGTTCGGGGACTACCTCGGCATCGGGGCGGGAGCCCATGGCAAGCTCACCGACCCGACCACCGGCACCGTGACCCGGCTGCTCAAGCCACGGCAACCGGATGCCTATCTGCGCGATCCGCAGGCCGTGTCCAGCCAACCGGTCGCGCCACGCTCGCTGCCCTTCGAGTTCATGCTGAATGCCTTGCGTCTAACCGCCGGGGTACCCGCATCCCTGTTCGCGGAGCGCACCGGGCTCTCCCCGGACAGGATCGGCACGCTGCTGGCCCAGGCCCGGGAACGCGGCCTGCTCGATCCCGATCCGGCCGTGCTGCGACCCACGGAACACGGTCTGCGCTTTCTCAACGACCTGCTGGAAATGTTTCTGGAAGACGATGACCCGTCCGATTGAATTCCTGAGCTATCCATGCCCCTGGTGCGGGGCCCCCGGGGAGGCCAGCATCGACATGGTCAGCGGGGAACGGGAATGGGTGGAGGACTGCGGCGTCTGCTGTGCGCCAATCGTCTTCCGCCGCGTGGACTCCGGGGATGGCGAGGAGCCGGAGATCGCGGTCTGGCGGGAGGGCGAATGACCCCGGTTCCCCGGTACGCGCCGATGGACTGCGCGCAGTATTCCCGGCTGGAGCTCGCGATCCTGCAGAAGCGCGCCCTGCGCCTGCGCTGGATCGGGCGGGGCGTCACGCACCTCGAGGTGGTCCGCCCGCTCGATCTCAGGACCCGGCGGCATGCCGAGTACCTGATCCTGCGCGACGCCCTGGACCGCCGCCGCATCCTGCGGCTTGACCGGATCGCCCGCTTCGAGGTGCTGGGAGACGCCTGAGGCCTGGGTCAGGTACGGCGCATCATGTCGAAGAAGTCGGCGTTGGTCTTGGAGGACTGCATGCGGCCGAGCAGGAATTCCATCGCCTCGAGATCGTCCATGCCGTGCAGGAACTTGCGCAGGATCCACAGCTTCTGCAGTTCATCCGGCTGGGTTAGCAGCTCCTCGCGGCGGGTACCGGAGCGGTTCACGTTGATCGCGGGGTAGACCCGCTTCTCCGCGATGCGGCGATCCAGGTGGATCTCCATGTTGCCGGTGCCCTTGAACTCCTCGTAGATCACCTCGTCCATCTTGGAGCCGGTGTCCACCAGCGCGGTCGCGAGGATGGTCAGGCTGCCGCCCTCCTCGATGTTGCGCGCCGCGCCGAAGAAGCGCTTCGGACGGTGCAGCGCGTTGGCGTCGACACCCCCGGTCAGCACCTTGCCGGAGCTCGGCACGACGGTGTTGTACGCGCGCGCCAGACGGGTGATGGAGTCGAGGAGGATCACCACGTCGCGCTTGTGTTCGACCAGGCGCTTGGCCTTCTCGATCACCATTTCGGCGACCTGCACGTGTCGGGTGGCGGGTTCGTCGAAGGTGCTCGAGACCACCTCTCCCTGCACCATCCGGGTCATCTCCGTGACCTCCTCCGGGCGCTCGTCGATCAGCAGCACGATCAGGTAGCAGTCCGGATGGTTGGTCGCGATGCTCTGGGCGATGTTCTGCAGCATCAGCGTCTTGCCGGCCTTCGGAGGCGAGACGATCAGCCCGCGCTGACCCTTTCCGAAGGGTGCCACCATGTCGATCACGCGCGCGGTGATGTCCTCGGTGGAGCCGTTGCCGCGCTCCATGCGCATGCGCTCGTTCGGGTGCAGTGGCGTGAGATTCTCGAACAGCACCTTGTGCCGCGCATTCTCCGGGGGCTCGAAGTTGATCTGCGAGACCTTGAGCAGCGCGAAGTAACGCTCATTGTCCTTGGGTGGCCGGATCTTGCCGGAGATGGTGTCGCCGGTGCGCAGCCCGAAGCGCCGGATCTGGCTCGGCGAGACGTAGACGTCGTCCGGCCCCGCCTGGTAGGAGCTGTCGGCCGCGCGCAGAAACCCGAAGCCGTCGGAGAGGATCTCCAGCACACCATCGCCATAGATCGGTTCGCCGTTCTTTGCATGCGCCTTCAGCAGCGCAAAGATGATGTCCTGCTTGCGGGCCCGGGACATGTTCTCGATGCCCTGCGCCTCGGCGAATGTGACCAGGTCGGCAGCGGTCTTCTGCTTCAGTTCGGTGAGATTCATCGGGTACTGTTCTGACGTGAGTAGATGCGGGATCGCAATGCGACCGGGGCGGTGGCCGGGGCTTCTGGAGGGAGGCGGGAAGCGCCGGGGACGCGGCGCCTTGCCGGACTATAGGCGAGGACGTGCCTTCAGGCAAGTATTGAAGCCGCGGAGGGATGTACCGGGGATCCTCGCCTGACGGCGGGATGCCCCGGGCAGTGGTCAGAGATGCTGGTCGAGAAAGGCGGTCAGCTGGGACTTGCTCAGGGCGCCGACCTTGGTGGCCTCGACGTCCCCATCCTTGAACAGCATCAGGGTCGGGATCCCCCGGATGCCGTATTTCGGCGGCGTCGCCGGATTCTCGTCGATGTTCAGCTTGGCAACCCTGAGTTTGCCGTCGTACTCTTCAGCGATTTCACTGAGAATCGGGGCGATCATCTTGCAGGGACCGCACCATTCGGCCCAGTAGTCCACCAGTACCGGCCGATCGGATTTCAGGACGTCGGCCTCGAAACTGGCATCCGAGGTATAATGAATATTTTCGCTCACACCGGTTCCTCGTTGATTGACTGTGGGGCGCGGAAAGCGTGCCCTCTGTCACCTGCTACTATCGGTCAATTTCGCGGGTGAGTTCAAGTTGAACGGGCGTCTGCGCCCATGGGAGTCCCATGACCGAGGCCGACAACTCCGGCATCCGCTTCGAAGGTTTCGACCTTCCCGAACCCGTGCTGCAGGGCATCCGCGACGCGGGCTTCGAGTTCTGCACCCCGATCCAGGCCCTGACCCTGCCGATTGCGCTGGCCGGTCGGGATGTCGCCGGCCAGGCACAGACCGGGACCGGCAAGACCGCAGCCTTCCTGCTGGCGGCCTTCGACCGTCTCCTGCGCAACCCGCCGGCCGAAGACCGGCGCGCGACCGATGTGCGAATGATGGTGCTGGCGCCGACGCGTGAGCTGGCGATCCAGATTCACAAGGACGCGCTGCTGCTCGGCCGGCACACCGGTCTGAGGTTCGCGCTCGCCTATGGCGGCACCGGCTACGAAGAGCAGCGCGACCGGCTCCGGGAGGGGGCGGACGTGCTGATCGGCACGCCGGGCCGCATCATCGACTACCACAAGCAGCGTGTGTTCGGCCTGAAGCGGGTCGAGGTGGTGGTCCTCGACGAGGCCGACCGCATGTTCGACCTCGGCTTCATCAAGGACATCCGCTACCTGCTGCGCCGCTGCTCCCCGCCGGCCCAGCGCCAGTCCATGCTGTTCTCGGCCACCCTGTCCTGGCGGGTGATGGAACTGGCCTACGAGCACATGAACAACCCGGACAAGGTCCAGGTGGAGGCCGAGACCGTCACCGCCGAAAACATCCGCCAGGTGATCTACTACCCGGCAAACGACCAGAAGATCCCGCTGCTGATCGGGCTTGCGCGCAAGATCGGGCCGCAACGCGCGATCGTGTTCGTGAACACCAAGCACTGGGCCGAGCGCGTCTGCGACTGGCTGAATGCGAACGGCCTGAAGGCCGCCCTGCTCTCGGGCGACGTGCCCCAGAACAAGCGCACGCGCCTGCTGGCCCAGTTTGCCGAGGGACAGTACACCTTCCTGGTGGCAACCGACGTGGCGGCGCGCGGCCTGCACATCCCGGACGTGACCCATGTCTTCAACTTCGATCTGCCGCAGTCGGGCGAGGATTACGTGCACCGTATCGGACGCACCGGTCGAGTCGGTGCCCAGGGCGACGCGATCAGTTTCGGCTGCGAGGATTCCGCCTTCTACCTGCCGGACATAGAGGCCTACCTGGGGCAGCGCATCCCCACCGAAATGCTCTATCCCGAGGACCTGCCCCGAGAGCTGAACCGCCCGCCCCCGCGCGCACGGCGCAAACCCGGCGACCGCCCTCGGGGGCCGCGGGGCGGGGCACGCCCGTCCGGCGACGGGCGCGGGCGTCGGCGCCCCCCGCGCAAGCCGGCTCCCGGGGACACCTGAGCCCCCTCGAGTCCGGCGGCTCGCCGCCGCCTTCCCGCGCGGAGCCGGGCCCCGGCGGCGGGAACCGGTTCCCGTCCTCCATCACATCGCCTGGCCCCAGATCGCGTAGACGGGGTCCGCCGTCGCGAGGCGGCCGGCATACGGATCCTCGGGCGGTCGCGGCAGGCCGCGCAGGGACCAGGTGTTCAGCGCCCCGAAGCCCCCGGCCTCGAGAAAGAACTCCAGCACCAGCCCCATGCGCTCGAACTCGTGCAGTTCCGCCCACGGCACGATCGCCTTCGGCGGAAACCAGCGGTTCGAAAAGGTGACCAGGAAGCGGCCCCCGGGTCTCAGGACGCGCCGGACCTCCCGGAAGACCTCGACCGGCCGCACCAGGTATTCGACCGACACGGTACAGATCACCGCGTCGAAGCGGGCGTCGGGCCACGGCAGACGCGGCTCGAGATTGAGGTCGTGCACCACGCGCTCCCGAAGCATCGGGTTCGCGGCCAGCTCCTCCGCATTCATCCCCAGACCCGCGACCCGCAGCGCAGAGGCCGCCGGATCGAGATGAGAGGTCCAGCTGCTCATCAGGTCGAGCACATCCCCCGTCTCGGGCAGCAGGGCGCGGTAGAGGCGGGCGATCCGCGCACGCGCGGCGTCATCGATGTGCTGCACCATCCTGGGACTCGCGTAAAACTCGGCATCCGGTCCGGCATCGGCGCGGGCAAACGGAGCCCCGTGCCCAAAGTCCGTCGGCTGGCCGCGCCAGCGTGACTGCATGCCCGGACCGTTGGTCACTGCCGCGCGACCCACGTCTGCCGGCGGCTCGACGGGCGGCGAGAGATCCAGCAGCCGCAGTTCCAGATCCACCGGGAGCCCGGCCAGCGGATGATTGAAGTCCACCGCGATCTCGCCGTCCGCAGCAATCGAGATCACGCGGAAGGCCGTGGGCGTTCCGGGCGGCAGCCCCGGGGCGCCCTCGAGAAAGGGCCCGGGGTAGAAGCGGCCGGCCCGGGGTTCCACCCGGCTGCGCCCCAGCGTGCGCCGGAAGAAACCGCCCGGAACCGTCACCATCCGGGCGTCCTGCCAGTCCGGGAGGAGCTCGCCGGGGTCGAATGCCCTGGTCACCGTGCCGGCACCGTCCGCGGCGAGCAGGCCGCGCAGCGCCGTCGGAAGCGCCTCGGGGGCCGGACAGGACAGTACCCGGCTGTCAAGGTGGGCGGCCTCCACGCTGTGCCAGCGCAGGGCGATCCCCAGCCCGCCTGCGGAACCGCTGCCGGGGGATCGGGGTGCCTTGCCGGCGAGATCGTCGAATGGGTCGAAGCGCGGCATACCCCCTCCTTTATTCGGCTCTTGGACGAATCGGCCACGAGTGGGCGCGAGACTAAGCCCGGAGCGGGCCGCGCGCGATCTTCACCCCGAGGCATTTCAGGATATTGCTGTCTGCCCGCGAAGCGGCAGTGCCGGCAACGAGCGCCGTTGATCAGCGTTTGCTGATTAAAATCCCCCGCCCGTTTTGCATCATCTTGTGCTACGTTACCGCCGCCTGTGGCTCTTAAACCCGTCCGGTCGGGGACGACCTGGCTACCACAAATGCGGCGGCCGCGCCGCCGACACAGCAGATATCCACATCCACCTTCGGCAGGAGAAACAGCCCATGATGAAACCACACGGTGCGGATACCCTTAAGCCGCTCTTTGTCTACGATACCGAAAAGCACCACGCCCTGATGCAGGAGGCCGAGACCCTTCCCTCCGTGCTGATCAGCTCGGCCGCGGCCGGTAACGCGGTGATGATGGGTGGCGGATACTTCACCCCCCTCACCGGTTTCATGAATGTCGCCGATGCGATGGGCTGCGCAAAGGAGATGCGCACCACCAAGGGACTGTTCTTCCCGGTCCCGATCGTCAACCTGCTGGAAAACGCCGACGCGATCCGGGGCGCCAAGCGGATCGCCCTGCGTGATCCCAACATGGAGGGCAATCCGATCCTCGCCGTCCAGGAGGTGGAGGCGATCGAGGAGTTCACTCCCGAGCAGATGGAGTTCATTACGCAGCAGGTCTATCGCACCACCGACCCCGAGCACCCAGGAGTCGCCGCGTTCAACAGTGTCGGCCGTATCTGCGTCTCCGGTCCGATCCAGGTTCTGCACTTCTCCTACTTCCAGGATGACTTCCCCGACACCTTCCGGACCGCCGTCGAGATCCGCAACGAGATCACCGAGCGTGGCTGGAACAAGGTGGTCGCCTTCCAGACCCGCAACCCGATGCATCGCGCCCACGAGGAGCTTTGCCGCATGGCGCTGGAGCAGCTCGACGCCGACGGCGTGGTGATTCACATGCTTCTCGGCAAGCTAAAGCCCGGCGACATCCCGGCGCCCGTTCGGGACGCCGCCATTCGCAAGATGGCGGAAGTCTATTTCCCGCCGAACACCGTGATGATCACCGGCTACGGCTTTGACATGCTGTACGCCGGACCCCGCGAGGCGGTCCTCCACGCGCTGTTCCGTCAGAACATGGGGGCGACCCACTTCATTATCGGTCGCGATCACGCCGGGGTTGGTGACTACTACGGAGCCTTCGACGCCCAGACCATCTTCGACACCGAGGTGCCCCCCGACGCGCTCGAGATCGAGATCTTCCGCGCGGACCACACCGCCTACTCGAAGAAGCTCAACCGCGTCGTGATGATGCGGGATGTACCGGATCACACCAAGGAGGACTTCGTACTCCTATCCGGCACTAAGGTACGCGAGATGCTGGGCCGCGGCGAACCGCCCCCGCCCGAGTTCTCCCGCATCGAGGTGGCCGAGATCCTGATGGACTACTATCGGAGCCTCAACGCGAAATAGGGGGCGTTAACCCCCTCCCCCCCTGCGGGGAGGTTGGGGTGGGGGCGCGGCAAAGGCCGGGGGCAGATTTGCAAATCTGCCCCCCGGGCCGCCGCAGATCCGCCCCCCCGGGGCGCCGCCAGTCAGTACGCCTTCGAAAGTGCCGCCTGGATGTCGGCGAAGGTCCGGGCGACATCGAAGGTCTGCACCGGCAGGCCGAGCTGGCGACTGATCTGCGTCGCCGAAAACATGCCGCGGATGCGATGCGTCCCGGTTGCAGGATCCAGCTCCCCGACCAGCGCGTGCTGGCGACCCCAGTTCTTCAGGGTTGCGACGATGTCACCCACCTCGGCCCGCATCACCCGGGACATCTCCAGCAGGTCGATGCCGTCCACTGGCGCCATCAGGTCACGCACCTGCAAATCGTCGTAGCGCCCCCCGTGCTCGTGAACCATCTGGATCGGCCTCTCGCCCTGGGTGTCACGAGCGGTAATCAGGCCAATCACGTCCTCCTGCTCGTCAACCACGAGCAGCAGGCGCACGCCCCGCTTGATCATCGCCTGGGTCGCCTCGCTCAGTGTCGCCATCGGCCCGATGGTCGCGACCGGCACCTTGCGGAAATCGGTCATCACGCACAGCGCCGAGGAAGATACGGTCACCAGCGACGGAGCCTCGGTAGGCTGCTGCAGCCGGGCGCCCGGCCGGGCCTTGTGCGATGGCAGAGGCTTGTGCGCGCTCTCACTCGTCATCTCGACTCCCTTTTTGTTATCGCTAGCAAACGTCCCAATTTAGGCGCCGATCGCGGCGCCGTCCAGGGCCGAAGGGCGCGTGTGCGGCTGCGGGCAACCGCGCGTCAACCGGAGGATAGACCATTGGCAACCGGAAACACGATCCTCCGTTCTCGTCGCCTCCCGGCAGTCGACCGGGCCACGATACGGCGGGGACCTGGTCGGCCCCGGGAACCGGGACAGTGAGGAGACCGAAACCGGCCGATGCACGGCCCCTCGGCGCTGAGGGCGCGTGTGTCGCGGCCCCTGGGCCGCTTCAGACCTCGGTCCGCTCCACCTCTGGCGTCAGCCGGATCTCGAAATTCATCGTCGCCAGATCGCCCAGCGCCCAGGTGGCCTCGGGCGCCCCCAAGCCTGCCACGGTACCGGGATTCACGACCCAGGCCGCCCCATTCTTCACGTGAGGCTGCTGGCGCACCTCGGGCTCGTGACTGTGCCCGCAGCAGACGAGGTCGTATTCTCCGGTGCAGGCCATCGCATGGGCATAGTGCGGATAGTGAGTCACGAAGATGCGCCGGCCGCCCAGGGTGAGGATTCCGTCGTGCCCGTAGTACGTCAGCAGGCCGTTGGACTGGTGGGCAATGCGCGAGATGGCCACCGGATCACCGAGGTTGTTGCCGTGAACCGCGTGGATCGGCAGCCCGAGCTTCAGCGAGGCCTTCAGGGTGTTTCCGCCGATCAGGTCGCCGCAGTGGATCACCGCCTCGGCACCCTCGGCGGCACCCGCCTCGATGGCCCGCGCCAGCATGGGGCCGCGGTCATGGCTGTCCGAAACGATGCAGACCTTCATGCCCCGCCGCTCCTTTCGGCGCCCGCCGCAGCGTCGCCGGCAGGCAGCCGTCCGGCCTGATGCCGCGGTGACCCGGCGGCGCGTTGCCGCTTGTCTGCGCTGGACTGGGGGGTGGGCTCGGGCATGTCGGAATTCCTTGGCTGCTTATGGATGGATAAAAACTTTTGTCTTGTAGGACCAGCTCGGTAACTGCATACTGACCCGACTATATCGTAATTTACTTATTAATCAAGGCGGTATTCATGATGCCACAGACCCCCTCGCAGGAAGTCAAAAATACCACCTGTTACATGTGTGCGTGCCGCTGCGGCATCCGCGTGCATGTCCGCGACGGCGAGGTCCGGTACATCGACGGCAACCCCGATCACCCGATCAACAAGGGCGTGATCTGCGCCAAGGGCTCCTCGGGGATCATGAAACAGTACTCCCCGGCACGCCTCACCCGGCCGCTGCGCCGCAGGCAGGGTGCCGAGCGTGGCGCTGGTGACTTCGAGGCCATCTCCTGGGAGGAGGCCTTCTCCATGCTGGAGGGACGGCTGGCCCACCTGCGCGAGACCGACCCGAAGAAGTTCGCGCTGTTCACCGGCCGCGACCAGATGCAGGCGCTGACCGGACTGTTCGCCAAGCAGTTCGGGACCCCGAACTACGCGGCCCATGGCGGCTTCTGTTCGGTGAACATGGCCGCGGGGATGATCTACACCATCGGCGGCTCCTTCTGGGAATTCGGCGGCCCGGACCTCGAGCGCTCCAAGCTCTTCGTAATGATCGGCACCGCCGAGGACCACCATTCGAACCCGCTGAAGATCGCGATCTCGAAGTTCAAGCGCGAGGGCGGCCGCTTCATCTCCATCAACCCGGTGCGCACCGGTTACTCTGCGATCGCCGACGAATGGGTGCCGATCCGGCCGGGTACCGACAGCGCCCTGCTGCTGGCCCTGATCCACGAGATCATTGCCAAGGGCCTCTACGACCGCGACTTCCTGGTGCGCTACAGCAACGGCGGCCAGCTGGTGAACGTGGACGAGGCCAATGACGAGTTCGGCATGTTCCTCCGGGACGAGGCGCCGGCGTCCGACGGTTGCTACGATCCCCAGGACAAGCTCTGGTGGGACCGCCGCACCGACCGCGCGGTGCGCACCCACAGCGCCGACGCCGACCCGTACCTGCTCGGAGAATTCCGGCTCGAGGACGGGACCCTGGCGAAACCGGCGTTCCAGCTGCTGAAGGAGCGGGTGGAGGAATACACCCCGGAATGGGCCTCCAGGATCACCGGCATCCCGGTGGAGACCATCCGCCGCCTTGCCCACGAGATGGGCGTGACCGCGCGCGACCAGCGCATCGAGCTACCGATCGCCTGGACCGACTCCTGGGGCGTGGAGCACGAGAGCGTGACCGGCAACCCGGTCTCCTTTCACGCGATGCGCGGCCTCGCGGCACACTCCAACGGCTTCCACAGCATCCGCGCGCTGGCGATCCTGATGTCGCTGCTCGGCACCATCGACCGCCCGGGCGGCTTCCGTCACAAGGCGCCGTTCCCGCGCCCGATCCCGCCCTGCGCGCGCACGCCGAAGGGCCCCGAGGGCGTCCAGCCCGGCAAGCCGCTGGACGGGATGGTGCTGGGCTGGCCGGCCGAGCCCGACGACCTCTTCGTCGACGAGCAGGGCGAGCCGGTGCGCATCGACAAGGCCTTCTCCTGGGAGTATCCGCTGGCGGTGCACGGCATGATGCACAACGTGATCACCAATGCGTGGCGCGGCGATCCCTACCGGATCGACACCCTGCTGATCTTCATGGCCAACATGGCCTGGAACTCGACCATGAACACGGTTGAGGTCCGGAAAATGCTGAACGACAAGGACGAGAACGGCGAATACAGAATCCCCTTCCTGGTGGTCGCCGACGCCTTCCAGTCCGAGATGACGGCCTTCGCGGACCTGGTGCTGCCCGATACCACCTACCTGGAGCGGCACGACGCGATGTCGATGCTCGACCGCCCGATCTCCGAATTCGACGGACCAGCGGACTCGGTGCGCATCCCCGTGGTGCCGCCGAAGGGCGAGTGCAAGCCCTTCCAGGAGGTGCTGATCGAACTCGGGTCGCGGCTGAAGCTGCCCGCCTTCACGACGCCAGAGGGCAAGCGCAAGTACCGCGACTACCCGGACTTCGTCGTGAACTACGAGACCGAGCCGGGTTCCGGCATCGGATTCCTTGCCGGCTGGCGCGGCAAGGGCGGCGAGAAGGCCCTGCGCGGCGAGCCCAACCCCAACCAGTGGGAGATGTACGCGAAGAACAACTGCGTTTACCACCACGAACTGCCCAAGAGCTACCAGTACATGCGCAACTGGAACAAGGGCTACCTCGAGTGGTCCCAGCGCAACCGCATCACGCGCTACGCGGAGCCGATTCTGATCCACCTCTATTCCGAGGTGCTGATGAAGTTCCGTGCCGCGGCGCAGGGCAAGGGCACGTCACGGCGGCCGCCCGCGCACCTCGCCGAGCGCGTCGCGACCTATTTCGACCCGCTGCCCTTTCACTACGACCCGCTGGAATGCCAGGCCACGGACAAGCATACCTATCCGCTCGCCGCGATCACGCAGCGACCGATGGCAATGTACCACTCCTGGGACTCTCAGAACGCCTGGCTACGACAGATCCACACGCACAACCTGCTGTTCGTGAACCCCGTCACCGCGAAGAACGCCGGCATCCAGGATGACGACTGGATCTGGGTCGAGAGCCAGTGGGGCAAGGTGCGCTGCATGGCCAAGTACTCCGAGGCCGTGGAACCGGGCACCGTGTGGACCTGGAACGCGATCGGCAAGGCGGCCGGGGCCTGGAACCTGTCCCCGAAGTCGAACGAGGCACGCAAGGGCTTCCTGCTGAACCACCTGATCTCCGAGGAACTGCCGAGCGATCAGGGACGCATCTCGAACTCCGACCCGGTGACCGGCCAGGCGTCCTGGTATGACGTCCGGGTACGCATCTACAAGGCCGAGGCCGACGAGCCGAAGGTGACGGCGCCGCAGTTCGACACCGTGAAGCCCTTCCCGGGCCAGTCGAAGCGGCCCCGGGTCTGGAACTTCTTCGCTGCCAAAGGAGGCAAGTAATGACCCAGCTCGCTTTGGTCATCGACCTGAACGTCTGCGTCGGCTGCCATGCCTGCGTGACCAGCTGCAAGGAGTGGAACACCTCTGGCGAGGCCGGCCCGCTGGTCGACCTGCGTCCCTACGATGCGGATCCCACCGGTACCTTCTTCAACCGGGTGCAGACCTTCGAGGTCGGAGAGTATCCGAACACCGAGACCGTGCACTTCCCGAAGTCCTGCCTGCACTGCGAGGAACCGCCCTGCGTGCCGGTCTGCCCCACCGGCGCCTCGTACAAGCGCGAGGAAGACGGCATCGTGCTGGTGGACTACGACAAGTGCATCGGCTGCAAGTACTGCTCGTGGGCTTGTCCCTATGGCGTGCGCGAGGTCGACGCCCAGCGCCGGGTGATGACGAAGTGCACGCTCTGCGTGGATCGCATCTACGACCAAGCACTCCCGGAGTGGGATCGCAAGCCGGCCTGCGTGCGCGCCTGCCCGACCAACGCACGCCTGTTCGGGGATGTCCACGATCCCGACTCCGAGGTGTCGACGGCCATCCGCGAAAACGGCGGTTACCAGTTGATGCCGGAATGGGGCACCAAGCCGGCCAACCACTACCTGCCGCGGCACAAGACGCGCATTACCGTGCGCGAGGACGAACTCGAGCGCACCGACAACCCGCTCAGGATCGACAGCAAACTGCCCAAGCCGGACCGAGACGAGCCGTCGCTCGACGACGTCACCAGCTGGTAACCAGGGAAGAATTCGTCATGCATCCTGCCTTCTCCGTGATCTTCCTCACCACCCTGATCGGCGCCGGTCAGGGGCTCTTCATCGCGCTGTTCCTGACGGAGTCCCTGGGGCTCCTTGGCATGGCGCCGACACAGAACGGGAACTTCCTTGCGCTCGGAACACTGGCCTCCCTGATCCTGCTCGGGCTCGGTCTGATCGCATCCTTCTTCCACCTCGGCCGCCCGGAGCGAGCCTGGCGCACCGCGACAAAGTGGCGCACCTCATGGCTCTCGCGCGAGGTCATCGTGCTGCCGGCCTTCATGGGTGTGGTCTTCCTGTACGGCCTCGCGCACTGGCTGAACTTCAATCCGACGCTGCTCACGCTGCCCGGCGACCGCGCGGTGCTGGTGACGGTGGCCCTCGGCATGGCGGGCACGCTGCTGGCGGTGGCGCTCTTCGTGAGCACCGCGATGATCTATGCGGCCGTGAAATTCCTGCAGGAATGGCACTCGCCGCTGACCGTGGTGAACTACACCGTGCTCGGTGCCGCCTCCGGCTTTACCCTCGCCACCGCCTATGCCGCGTGGTCGGGAGCACAGCTGGTGCACGTGCTGGCGTCGACCGCGATCGCGCTGACCCTGCTCGGTCTGGTCACGCGAATCGCCTCGCTGATCCGCAACGCGAGGATCAAGCCCAAGTCGACGCTGCAGACCGCGATCGGGGTCAAGCACCCCCGCATCGTGCAGAAATCGCAGGGCTTCATGGGCGGGTCCTTCAACACCCGCGAGTTCTTCCACCACAAGTCGGAGGGATTCGTCCGCGCGGTGAAGTGGATCTTCCTGATCGCCGCCTTCGCCATCCCGACGATACTGCTGGCCGTGAGCCTGCTGATGACGGTCGATCCGACCAGCGTGCTGATCGCCGCGGCCCTGATCCAGTACCTCGGGCTGGTCGCCGAACGCTGGTTCTTCTTTGCCCAGGCGAATCACCCGCAGAACCTCTACTACCAGTCGGTGGCCTGAGCGGCATTCCCCGTCACGCGTGGGAGCGGCTTGCAGCCGCGATTCCCCTGGTCAGGCCCGGCCCGATCGCGGCCAGAGGCCGCTCCTACGAGACCCCCCGTGGGAGCGGCTTCCAGCCGCGATACCCCACTCTAACCCGCCGGCCAGTAATCCGTCGCGATCCCCTCGCCCAGGTCGGCCTCGATCAGGCGCCGGCGCACCTCGAGCAGCCGCTCGATCAGCGCGGGTTCCCGCCTCTCGTAGGCCTCTGCGTCCGGTTGCCGGTTCACCACCACGCCCAGCAGTTCGGTAATCGCGTTGCCGATCGAGTTCTGGCTGATGGTCACGATCAGCTGGCCCGCGTCGTTTCGGTAGATGAGCTGCTTGAAGGCGGGCTGCCAGCGGATGGCATGGGCGTACCGGGCATCGTGCATGCAGAGGTCGCGCACCTTCTTCGCAGTCTTCAGGAAGTCGTTGTTGAACAGTAGCACCTCCTCGACGTGACGCGGGAAGTGAACCCCCTCGGGCATCGGTGCATTGCGCGTGGAGACCTGCGAGAAGAAGGTCCGGTAGAAATCCAGGAAGCCCTTCAGGATCTCGTCATACTCCTGCCAGAAGCGCACCTCGCGCAGCGCCGCCGCGCCGCCCTGTATCTCCCAGCTGGGCAGGCCCTGCGGATACCCCGTCAGGCTCAGGCGTGCGTCGGCGTCGGCCGTGGGCTTCAGGATTCGCAGTTCCAGGGCGCGGGTGAAGAACTCCCGGTAGACGTCCCGCATGTAGGCCTGAAAGAGGCTGTGCTGGCCGCCGTCGGTAAGATTGGGGTTGGCCGCGTCCGCCAACGGCGCCCGCTTCAGGTCTACCATCGGGAACACCATGAAGTGGTTGTGCAGCATGCGGATGCTGGGCACGCCCGGGGCGGTCAGCGGCCAGGTCGCGTCCAGGCTCGCCTCACCGGCAAGGATCAAGGCGTCGGCAGGATCGGGGTATTGCTCGAGCATGTACTCGATGATGATGCCGTTCATCCGGTTCCAGACCTGCCGCACGTGGTCAGGGACCTGCGTGCGCCGCACGGGTCTGCCGAGTGGGTCCAGGATCACCTTCGAGGTGTTGTAGATGATCGAGGTGTCGAACTCGTTGCTGTGCCCGAGCGCCTTACGGTAGAGCAGCAGATTCTCCGGGTTGACCAGCAGCCCGTTGTTGTTGACCAGGTCCGCGAGATTCTCGGTGCTGTTGAAGAACTCGTTCGGCTTCATACCCTCCGGAATATCCAGCGGTATCGGTCGGAACGGCGTGGTGATTTCGCGTGGGCCGGGTTCCATCATCGTTCCTGTTTCCTCCGTCTGAGTGTGCGGAGCCGCGTAAGCGCAAGCCTTGTGCGGGGCTCCACAGAAGCTGTACTGTAGCGCCGCGCAACTCGCGGCCGATTGGCGCCGGGTGCATAACATACTTTCAAGACACTAAAGGAGCGAAGTCATGCGATTGATTCTTTTGGGCCCGCCGGGCGCCGGCAAGGGCACGCAGGCCCAGTACATCTGCGAGCGCTACGGCATACCGCAGATCTCGACCGGCGACATGCTGCGCGCCGCCGTGAAGGCGGGTACCCCGCTCGGCATGGAAGCGAAGAAGGTGATGGACGCTGGCGGCCTGGTCTCGGACGACATCATTCTGGGTCTGATCAAGGAGCGACTGCAGCAGCCGGATTGCGCGCAGGGGTTCCTGTTCGACGGCTTCCCGCGCACCATCCCCCAGGCCGAGGCCCTGAAGGACGAGGGTATCACGCTCGATTTCGTGGTCCAGATCGACGTGGACGACGAAGAGATCATCAAGCGGATGAGCGGCCGCCGCGTGCATCCCGCCTCTGGCCGGACCTACCACGTGATCTTCAACCCGCCGCGGATCGAAGGCCGGGACGACCTCACCGACGAGCCGCTGATCCAGCGCGAGGACGACCAGGAAGAGACCGTGCGCAAACGCCTCGAGGTCTATCACAACCAGACCAAGCCGCTGGTCGACTTCTACTCCAGGTGGGCCGAGAGCGGTGACCAGGATGCCCCGCGTTACGTGAAGATCGAGGGCATCGGCTCGGTCACCGATATCCGGGACCGGATCTTCGAGGCACTGGGTTAGGTCGTACCCTCACCCCCAAGCCCCTCTCCCGCTGGTGCGGGAGAGGGGAGGCCCGGGCAGCTCCCCTCCGGCTCAGGGATTCAGCACCCGGGGCACCAGGTTCTGGCGCAACCGGTAGGCGTCCGGCATCCCCGAACCCAGCAGCGGCCGCAGATAGAGCCGGAAGGCGTCGGTTACGTCGGTGCCGGAATCGGCGATGAACTCGTCCGGCATCACCTTGGTCTTGCCGGCAACGGTTTCCAGCGGAACGAGACGATAGTCCGAGGAGTAGAAACCGGTGCGATCGATGACCACCGAGCCGTCGTTGTCGTCCCACATCGCATACTGCACTGCCTTCTCCCCCACTTCCCGCGCCTCGCGCTGGTCCACGTCGGAGACGCAGCCGATGAACGAGCGCTGAACGTAACCGAAGGTGTCGCCGCGCACCCGCTTCACACCGAGCTTGGTGCGGATCTCCTCGCAGAGCATGTCGGCGAGGGCGCCGGTACCCGACAGCTGCACGTTGCCATGGGCGTCCTGCTCGACGTTCTTGGCCAGCTTCACCGCGATCGGCACGCCCTCCTCGTCGTGGATCCCCTCGCTCACCGCGATCACGCACCGGCCGTAGCGGTCCATCGTCGCCTTGACGTCGGCCAGGAACTTCTCGACGTTGAAGACGCGCTCGGGCAGGTAGATCAGGTGCGGGCCATCATCGGGGAACTTCTTGCCCAGCGCGGACGCGGCGGTCAGGAAGCCGGCGTGGCGTCCCATCACCACCGCAATGTAGATGCCCGGAAGGGCGGAGTTGTCCAGGTTGGCACCGATGAAGGCCTGGGCCACGAAGCGAGCGGCCGACGGGAAACCCGGCGTGTGGTCATTCACCACCAGATCGTTGTCGATGGTCTTCGGGATATGGATGCAGCGCATTGCGTAGTTGGCCTTGCGCGCCTCCTCGCTGACGATCCGCACCGTGTCGGAGGAGTCGTTGCCGCCGATGTAGAAGAAGTAGCTGATCTCGTGTGCCTGGAGGACCTTGAAGATCTCCTGACAGTACTTCAGATCCGGCTTGTCCCGGGTGGAACCGAGGGCCGAAGACGGCGTGTTCGCCACCATCTCGAG
>JAABTX010000167.1 GCA_011389655.1 Thioalkalivibrio sp. | reverse complement strand
CGGCATGGGATGGGCATAAGAGTAGAACATCGGTTCGCCCGCTCCGCCATTACCCGGCCAGAAGCCGGCCGAGGAAACCTCGTGATCATAGGCCTCGTGCGTCACAGCGTCGGGCAGGTTCGGGATGCCACCGGGATGAAGCGGCGCCTTGCGGCCGGAGAAGCGGGTGACGGCAAGGTCGAACGACCCCCAGAACAGGTGCACCGGCGAGACCTTACCGAGGAAAGAAGTGCAGAAACGCTCGAACACCGGCACGATGCGCAGCAGGGTGCCGTGATAGCGCCGCACGGCATCCGCGTCCCAAGGTCGCTCGCCCGTGTCCTGTAGGAACGGCACGGCCTCCGTCAACTCGTTGGGAGCGCCATGGATGGAGAACTGACCGCCGACCGCCTCCACGATTGCGCGCGTCCGCTCATGAAAGCGCGCGACACTCGTCGGCTCCAGGGCGAAGCTTTCCCACGCTCCGCCATCCGCCTCGGCCACGAGCCGTCCATCGACGAAATCGAAGGTGAGCGTCAGGCACCCGCCCGCCCCGTGGATCGGCCCGGTCGTGAGGCCGCGCGGGGTGACATAGAGCGTAGCGTGCCAGGAATGGTTGACCCAAGCGGTCTGCGACAGCCGCACCTTGCCGACGATCTGGGCGTAGAGGTGCAGCGCGGCGCAGGTATCGGTCCAGTCGGCATAGGGCAGTGCCGGCCAACCGGTTCTCTCGGCCGCATCTTCGGTCATCCGACCAGCTCCATGTCTTGGCGCTTCAGCGCGAGACGCACACCCTCGTCCGCCTCCATGCGCGCGCGATGTGCCTTCAGCGCTGAATAGTCGCTGATCGACAGGGGCGTCTGCTCGATCCAGCGCGTCAGCACGTAGAGGAACGTGTCGGCGAAGGAGCGCTGGCCGAGATACCATTCGCCGCCATTGTCGTTCAGGACGCCGTTTATCCGCTCGTAATGGTTGCCGAGGGTCTCGTAGGTCTTGCGCTTGACCTCCCGCTGCGCCGCCGCGCTGTCGGCCAGGCTTTTCGGGGCGAAATGGCCGCCATAGGCCGCGTGGACCTCCGAGGTCATGAAGGACAGCGCCTCGGCCTCCTTGCGGCCGAGCCGGGTGTCGCGTGCGTATCCCTCCTTGCCGTGCGCCGCGCCGAGCCAGGCGAGGATCGCCGCAGCCTCGGTGAGCACGTCGCCGTCATCGAAGCGTAGCGCAGGGACCTTGCCCTTGGAATTGATGGCGAGATAGTCGTCGTTCTTGTGGTCGCCATAGGTCATGTTGTGGATCTCGACCGGCGCGTCGAGCCAGGCCACCGCGATGTTCGGCGCAAGCGAACAGGTTCCAGGCATCGTGTAGAGCGTCGTCATCGGCGGGTCTCCTTTTCTGTTCGGCAAAGTCGGGCTTGCCGCGAGGACGCGTCGCGGCAGCAGTCGTTCAAACGGACTGAGCGCCCGCGAAGGCCGCGAAGCCGGCGAGAAAGGTCTTCAGCCGGTCGCGCATCTGTTCATCCATTATGCGGCCCTGATCGTCGAAGACGCTACCTGCCCGAGCCACGACCAGCCGCCCCTCGTGCCAGGGGCGCGTACCCAGCGTCCGCAGCACGCTCAGCCAGGCATCCTGGGCCAGGATTGTCCCAAACCCCCCTGGCGAAGCGCCCAGCACCGCCACCGGCTTTGCGCCGAAGACGCGGCCGATGTCCTTCGGGGGCCGGCTCGCCCAGTCGATCGCGTTCTTGAACACGCCCGGAATCGAATTGTTGTATTCCGGCGTGAAGAGCAGCAGGCCGTCGGCATCGGCGATCTGCTGCTTCAACTCTTCGACGGCGGACGGCAGTCCCGAGGTGGCCTCCTCGTCGGCGTCATAGAGCGGAATGCCCGCGATGCTGCCTTCGATGAGTTCGGCGCCTTCAGGCACCAGTTCCTGTGCTGCGCGCAGGAGGGCGCTGTTGTAGGAGGCCTGTCTCAGGCTTCCCGAGATTCCCAAGAGTTGGATCATGTCTCGCTGCCTCGCAACTTGCTCTTCCTGTGGTAGCCGTGCCTATTGTCGGTGACACTGCAAATTCAGGTTGCTTTCCTCCAATTGTTTCGCATCGTCGGCACGAAGGTTTTCGTGGCTGGCAACCAGACTCAAATCGTCGGCATCGATCATTTCTCCGCCGTCAGAATTGGCCGTCGCGCCCTTGGCGCGCACCGCCGGAACGGTGCCCACCTGTCTTTACGATCTTGAACCCTGCTGCTGGGGCAGATTGGCAAGGATGTATTCCACCGCCCATCCGACCCCGCCGCCATGCCGGAGCGTGATGGGATACATGCTCTGGTATTCGGGCGCGGTGTTGTCCGGCGACCATTCGGCGGCGACGGCGAACCAGCTCATGGGGATGGCACCGGCCTGGATCATGCGCTGGCAGGCGCGCTCGTGCGCCTCGGGACTGAGCCCGCCCGAGGCGTCGGCGACGAAATAGACCTCGAACCCGTCCTTCATGGCCGAGATCGCCGTCTGGGCAAGGCAGACCTCGGTCCAGAGCCCGGCCATGACCAGCTTGCGGCGGCCCGTGCCCTTGGCCGCGTCCACGAAGGCCGGGTCCGACCATGCGTTGGTGTTGGTGCGGTCGATCGGCGTCACGTCCGGCCAGATCTCCGACAGGCCCTGGAACAGCGGGTCCTGCAGGGGCCCGCTCTTGCCGTTGATCGTGCTGAGCACCGCCGGCACGTTCAGCGCTTTGGCGGTTTTGGCGAGCGCGAGGACGTTGTTGGTCAGGTGTTCGGGGCTGATCGAGGTGACCGGGAAGGCAACCCACGGCTGGTGGTCGATCAGGCAGAGGGCCGAGTTCTCGATCGTCAGGTCGTTGATCGTGTGCATGGTCGGTTTCCTTTCATTATGTCACCCCTTCACGGGGCGCGATTGGACGTTCCGGCGGAGCGCGCCGCCGGTCTTCGGGGCCGTGTCCCGGAGCCGGTTCCTGGATCGCGCCTTTTCTGAAGCGCCTGTTGCCCGTGGGACTGGAACCCCCGGGAGTGCCCAGACCCCGCTACCGAGCGACCCCACCAGCAGTGCGACCCCGACGCAGGCGGCCAGCCCGGCGGCAGCGAAACCAGGCGCGCTCGCGGCATCGACGGAGTACGCCCGGTCACGCCCGTGCGCCATCGGTGGAATGCGCTTCCCGCTCAGCCCTGCGCCAAACCCCATGGGCCAGCCACACGACGCCCGCACCGGCGACGATTTCGGCCACGGTCATGACGACCGGCGGCAGGGCAATGGCCGCCACAGTCGGGGCCGTGCCCACCGCCCAGAGCGCGAGCCCCGCGCGCGGCAGGACGGCGCCGCGCCAACTGGCCGCCGCGAAGGCGAGCACGCCCAGGACGTAGAGGATCACGGCGGCGAAGATCGCCAGCCCGGCGCCGCCTTCGGTGATCGCCGCCACGGTGTCCTCCGCAAGCGCCGGAAAGATCGCGGCGTCCGCGAACAGGAACCCGGCGATACCGATCAGCCCCAGCCCGGCAAGCAGCGCCGCGACGAGCCCGGGCAGACCGATCGCCCGGCGCTGCACAAGATAGAGGGCGGGCAGCCCTAGAATACCAGCCGCAACCCCGGCCAGATTGAACCAGGCAGTGCCCGGGACAAGATCGGCGATAATGTTGACGGCCCCCGACAGGGCGAACAGCAGCGCACCAAGCTTGAACAGATCAGAATCTCGCATCGGACCCTCGCCCCTCCTTCCCGGCCGCACTGGCCGACGCTCCCATGACCGTCATTGCCCGAAGGTCTCCAGCCCGCCCTGACCGGGCGTCGTGTCGTCGACGGGCCCCACTGTGGAGGCGGGCCAGTGGGTGGCGATGATGTCGCGCATGCCGTCGCCGTAGGGGCCGTCCCAGCGGTGGCCGAGCTCGGTCAGCGCGGCGAGCCAGCCGATCGGCGTGGCCCCCGCCTGCACCAGCCGCATCAGCGAGACATCCTCCACAAGCCGGCTGTTGGTCGAGGACACGTCGGCGACGACATAGACGTCGTAGCCCGCGTTGAGCAGGTCGAGCGCGGTATGCGTGGTGCAGTTGTCGATGGAGATGCCGCCGATCAGCACGTTGGTGCGCCCGCTCTCGCGCAGCCAGCGCGCCATCTCGGCGCTGTAACCCGACACCGTGCGCCGCGGGAACCGGCGCGCGTCGTGGGTC
>JAABTX010000166.1 GCA_011389655.1 Thioalkalivibrio sp. | reverse complement strand
CACCCTGTTGGCGTGGTCGGCATTCGCGGGTCGCGGCGACGAGTCGACCGTTGTGCGCGCGCGGGAGTGGGTGAAGCGGGAGGTGGGAACGCTGGAGACCGGTCGATTGGCCGAGGCGGTGGCGGCGCGCTACGGGCGTGACCGGACGTTTTCGGTGCCGATCCTGATGGCGTGCGCGATCGGGGGCGTTTTCGACGAGGAAGGAGCCGAATCCTGGCGGCTGGTCCTGCCATTGCCATTCGAACTCGCGGCACTGCCTCGCAGCTGGTTTGCGGCGGCGCGCTTACCGGTGGTGTCCTATGCCCTGCCGGCGCTGATTGCCATCGGACAGGCGAGGTTTCGGCAGGCACCACCCTCGCGGCTGGCCCCATGGCGCTGGTGGCGCCAGCTGACGAGGGGGCGGACGCGGCGATTGCTGGCGGGCTTGCAGCCATCGAGCGGTGGTTTCCTCGAGGCCACGCCACTGACCAGCTTTGTCACGATGGCCCTGGTTCACGCGGGAGACCGGGATCATCCCGTGGTTCCCGGCGCGGTCGAGTTTCTCAGGCGAAGCCAGCGCGGGGATGGCAGCTGGCCGATCGACACCGACCTGGCGACCTGGGGCAGCACGCTGGCGGTCAAGGCCCTGGTGGGGGATGGCGAGAAAGACGACGGAGGGTGCCCGGAGTTGTCGGGACAGCAGCGGCAGGTGCTGCTGGAGTGGTTGCTGGGGCAGCAATATCGCGAGGTTCATCCCTTCACCGATGCGGCACCCGGTGGCTGGGCCTGGACGGATCTGCCCGGCGGGGTGCCGGATGCCGACGACACGCCGGGGGCCCTGCTGGCGCTGCTGGCGCTGGATGACGGCAGTGAACGGGTGCGGGAGGCGGCGGCCGCGGGCTGCCGATGGCTCGTGGACCTGCAGAACCGCGACGGCGGGATCCCGACCTTCTGCCGGGGTTGGGGGACGCTGCCGTTCGATCGATCCAGTGCCGACCTGACGGCTCACACATTGCGCGCCTGGGCTGCATGGAAAAGCCGGGTCACCGGGCACCTGGCCCGCAAGATCGAACGGGCGAGTTCTCTGGCGCTGCGGTTTCTGGCGCGGAGGCAGCGTCCGGACGGGTCCTGGCATCCGCTTTGGTTCGGCAATCAACATGCGCCCGGCGAGGCCAATCCGGTGTATGGAACAGCGATGGTCGTGACCGGACTGACCTCGGCCGGAGTGATGCCGGGAACCGGCAGGGAGGCGCAGGAATGGCGCGAAAGGCTGGGGCGAGCGACGGGATTTTTATTGGCATGTCAGGATCAGGGCGGCGGCTGGGGCGGTGACAAGGGGGTGCCCGCATCGGTCGAGGAAACGGCGCTGGCCGTGGCGGCGTTGTCGCGGGCCCTGTTGGGCGGGGAGGCCGGGATCGATGCCGGGAAATTGCGTCGGGCCGTGGAGAACGGGGTCGGCTGGCTCGGGCAGGCGACCGAGCGAGGGCGGCGGTTTCCGGTGGCGCCGGTCGGGTTCTACTTCGCGCGGCTGTGGTATTACGAGCAGTTGTATCCGCTGGTCTGGACCGTGGATGCGCTGGCGTTGGCCCGGAGGGCGGGACTTGCAAGGTCGGACGGGTGAGGCGAGACATGAGCCGATGACAAGTCTCTGGGAACTCGCCAATCCACAGCTGCGCGACCTGGTTGCGTATGAACCGGGCAAGCCGATCGAGGACGTGGCGCGCGAGCTGGGTCTCGAGCCGGAGGCGGTGATCAAGCTGGCATCCAACGAGAATCCGCTCGGGCCCTCGCCCAAGGCGATCGCCGCGATGCGGCGGGCGGTGGAGCGGGTCCACCTGTATCCCGATGGAGGGGGTTATCGGTTGCGGGAGGCGATTGCCGGGAAGTTCGGGTTGGAGATGAACCAGGTGATGCTGGGCAACGGGTCGAACGAGATCATCGAGTTCATCGGACATGCGTTTCTGAAGCCGGGCGACGAGGTCGTGGTGGCCGATCATGCGTTCGTTGTCTACAAGCTGATGGCCACGTTGTTCGGAGCCAGGACCATCGAGGTGCCCGACCCCGGGTTTACGCACGACCTGGAGGCGATGCTCGACGCGATCACCCCGCGAACGCGCGAGGTGTTCGTGGCCAACCCGAACAATCCCACCGGAACGCTGGTGGACCAGGCGGCGATCGATCGCTTCATGGAGCGCGTGCCCGAGGACGTGATCGTGGTGTTCGACGAGGCCTATTACGAGTTTCTGGAACAGCCGCCGGACACGCTGAAGTTCGTGCGCGAGGGTCGGAACGTGGTCGTCTTGCGGACCTTCTCCAAGATCCAGGGACTGGCCGGTGTGAGGATCGGTTACGGGATCGCGCGCCCCGAGCTGATGGAGGTGCTGCAGAAGACGCGGCAGCCGTTCAACGCCAACCTGGTGGCGCAGGAGGGGGCGCTCGCGGGCCTGCGCGACGACGAGCACCAGCGTCGGACCCGGGAGTTGAACATCGAGGGGCGGGCGTGGCTGCAGGGTGAATTCGACCGACTCGGGCTGGAGTATGTCCCGAGCCAGGCGAATTTTGTTCTTGTCAGGCTCGGCGACGGCGACGCGGCGTTCCGCGACCTGATGAAGCGTGGAGTGATCGTGAGGGCCATGCGGGGCTACAAGCTGCCCGACTGGATTCGGGTGTCGGTGGGCACGATGGAGGAGAACCGGCGTTTTGTGGCCGAACTCGAGACTTGGCTGGAGCAGCGCGGGTCGGTCGGATGAGCGCGTTGGATGAACGGGAAGAGGGGGCGATGAGCGGCGGTGATGACGTGATCGCGGCACTGGCGACGCCGTTCGGAGAGGCGGCGATCGCGGTTGTCCGCCTGTCGGGAGCGGATGTGGAGCCGGTTGCGGCCAAGGTGTTGAGGTCGCGCCTCCCGATGACGCAATGGCCGGATCGGACCGCGGTGCTGGCGACGGTGGTGGACGGATCGGGGGCCGAGATCGACGAGGTGCTGGCGACCTTGTATCGGGCACCGGCGAGTTACACCGGCGAGACGGTCCTGGAGATCAGCGGCCACGGGGGAGTGCTGGTCGCGCAGAAGGTGTTGGAGGCGCTGTTCGAGGCCGGGGCGAGGGCGGCCAGGCCCGGGGAGTTCACGCAGCGGGCGTTCATGAACGGCAAGCTGGACCTGACCCAGGCCGAGGCCGTCATGGACCTGATCCGGGCGCGGTCGGGCCAGGCGATGGAGGCGGCGCGTCGGCAGCTGGGCGGGGCATTGGGGCGCGAGACCATGGCCCTGCGCCAGCAACTGATCGAGGTGACCGCGGAACTGGAGGCTTACATCGACTTCCCCGAGGAAGACATCGATGCGGAGGCGGGGCAGGCGATGCAGGCTCGGTTGAGGGAGGTGCAGGGCCGGGTCGGGGAACTGCTCGCGACCGCGGATCGTGGTCGGATCCTGCGCGAGGGATTGAGCACGGCGATCGTGGGAGAGCCGAACGTGGGCAAGTCGAGCCTGTTGAACTTTTTGAGCGGGGAGGATCGGGCAATCGTGAGTGAACGACCGGGCACCACGCGAGACACGGTGGAGGGGTTCATCAATCTTCGTGGGGTGCCGCTGCGATTGATCGATACGGCCGGCCTGCGCGAGTCCGGCGATGAGATCGAGCGTCTGGGCATGGAACGGAGCCGCAGGGCGCTGGAGGCCGCCGACCTGGTCCTGCTGGTGGTGGATGGTAGCTGTGAACGTCGCGAGCCATTGCCGGAGCACGAGGGGATGCTGTTGGTCTTGAACAAGGCGGATCGGCACCGGCATGAGAGTTGGGAGGGCGTGGATGGTGTCTGGGTAAGTTGCCTCGAGCGGACCGGGGTGGACGAACTGGCGGAGCGGGTCTGGCGGCTGGCGATGGCGGGTGAAGGGCGGGCATCGGCGGCGCTGCCGGCGATCAATGCGCGCCATCAGGCATGCCTGCGGCGTGCGCGCGAAGCGTTGGATGCGGCCTTGGGAGCACTGGTAGACGGGCTCGAGATCGAGTTTGTGGCGGCCGATTTGAGGGAAGCGGTTGCAGCGATCGGGGAGATTGCCGGCAAGATCGAGGTCGACGAGGTGTTGGGGGAAATTTTCGGCCGGTTCTGCATCGGCAAGTGAAGTGCGTTCGGAGTAGGAAAGGTGAATCGATGGATCGAACGTCGCTGGCGCACGCTTC
>JAABTX010000165.1 GCA_011389655.1 Thioalkalivibrio sp. | reverse complement strand
CCGGTCAGCATTTCGACCGACTCGTATTCGCCATTCCCATTGGCGCGGTGCCGTTCCTGTGCCGGGAACTGATCGATCACAGTGAGCGCTGGCGGGAGATGACGGAGCACGTCACGTCCGTGCAGACGGTATCGTTCCAGACCTGGACGAAGAAGGACCTTGCGGCGCTGGGCTGGCCCTACCCCTCGCCGCTCCTCAGCCTCTACGTCGAGCCGCTCAACACCTGGGCGGACATGAGCCAGGTGATCGATCGAGAGGCCTGGCCCGAACACCTCGCACCGCGCACCATCAGCTATTACACGGGGCCCCAACCCGGGCCCAAGTTCGCGCCCGAACCGCACGAAGAGCCTGATTTCGAGAGGACCCAGTACGACAGAGCCAAGGAGCTGGCGCTGGAATACCTGCGCACGAGCCTCACGACGCTGATGCCCGACGCCGCGGCCTCCACCGATGGCCCCGCCATGAACTGGAACCTGCTGGTGGATCCGCAGAATCGCAAGGGAGAAGCACGGTTCGATGCCCAGTACTGGCGATCCAACTGCGGACCCTCAGAGCGGTGCACGCTGGCCAATCCCGGCAGCATTCAGCATCGGATGGAGGCCGGCGATACGGGGTATGACAACCTCACGGTCACCGGGGACTGGATCGACAACGGCATCTACGCGGCGTGCATGGAGGGCGCCTTCAACAGCGGCATCCTGGCCGCGCGCGCCCTCTGCGGGTGGCCCTTCGAGATCGACGGGCTGGGGTACTCACGCACTAAGGGACCGCTCCACCCGGAGAAGCGGCACCGGGTCGAATTGCCCCGCGACGACGGCGTGATCGACGACGTCGAGGTTCAGTGGTGGTACTGGACCGGACACCTGACCAGCACCGAAGGCAGGGCTTTCGGATTCGAGGTGGTGTTCTTCGTGGTAGCGGCGATGCACGACTGGGCGAGCGCGACCATGGGTCAGGCGGCCATCACGGACATCCACGCGAATCGATTCGTCGGCCGGGAGCTGGAAGCCCCCGGCCGGCCGAAGCCGATCCGGGGGCAATTCGACCTGGACGTGGGAGAAATTTCGGCGAAGGGCGGCAGCGGCACTGACCACCTGCGATCCCAGGTGCAGGGCTACTCGCTGGACCTTCAGGTCCGTGAGGCGGAAGGCGCCGTCGTGCACTACGGCGGACGGGATCATCGATACGCGTTCGGCGGTGACACCTGCTACTACTCTCGCCCCCTCATGGCAGGCAATGGGTCGATCACCACTCCGGATGGGCACGTGCATGATGTATCCGGCGACCTGTGGTTCGATCGCCAGTGGGGCAAACTGGTCCCCGCCGTGATGATCGGCTGGCAGTGGTTCGCCATCCAACTCGACCGCGACACCCAGATCATGCTCTTCGCCTTCAACGACGAGCGGGACGAATGGACCGGCACCATCACCCGCAAAGGGAAGCCTGCGATGCCCCTGCACAGCCATGACTTCGAGATTGAGATTCTCGGCTGGTGGCAGAGCCCCCACACCGCCCACGACTACCCTCATGGCTGGAAGGTCTCGGTGGCCGGTGAAGAGCTGTTCATCCATCCGCTCGTGGCAGATCAGGAAATGACGGCGGGATTCTGGATCGGGCCGCGCTACTGGGAAGGCGCCTGCAGCGTCAGCGGCAGCCGCACCGGCAGAGCCTACGTCGAGCTGACCGGATTCGGGGCGCGGCGGGTCATCGCCTGACCAACGATGCCGTGGCGCATCGGTTACCGTGTTCGGAACACTGATTGGCGGTGGACGCAGTCTGAAGTGAAATCCTCTCTCCTGGCTTTCCTGGTCTACAGGGAAAGCGGGTTGTTCAAGACATAGCTGTATCGGTTGAAGCTCTGGGTGTGGTCGGGTCCTGCACGAACGGGTCGCCGCTGCGGGTAGTAGTCGCGATCGCCTTCACACTCCGAGCACGACGAACCCCAGCTGGCGCGCCACCTGGGCCTGGGGCACGTCGAAGGTCAGAAATGACAGCACGTCGGGCCCGAGACGCGAGGCTGAGCCAAGCTGCAGGGAATCCAACGACCGCAGCACCGTCTGCTCACCGATGTCAGCGGCCAAGCGGCAGGTGATCTCATCGAGCTCAACGATCGTTGTGCGGCGCCAATCTGCCTCGAACACGTCGCGGATTCTCACCAGATCTTCGTCCCGCGAGCGCGCGAGCGAGGTTGCGTCGCACTTCCACGTAGGTGCGCCGCCCGCTGAACCTCGCATGGTCTCCGACCAGAAACGCTTGCGAAGGATAGGTAATTCAACGGGCCTATTCCACGGTCGCGTCTGGCATGGGTCTTCGGCCTGAGTTCCGCTCGCGACGCTGGAGATTGCGGTGAAGTGACGAATCGAGCGAATCGCTTACGCTCAATGGAGCCGCTGCCGGACGCGTGGCAGGGGGTTTCGGGAAGTCGGGGATTGGGGCGCGCAGGCGGGCCGGTTGCCGCGTGCTGATCAGCGTTCGGCGAACAGATCGGGAAGGTTTGGGTGTTGCTCGGCACGCCGAGGCGGCAGGCGAGGGGGTGCTCGGCAGAGCACTGCCAGGTTGCTGGTACAGCGGCTGAATCTTTGAGCTTCCTTCGCCGGCGAGCATTTGCTGACGTCGGCACGATTGCGCGGCGCATGGGCGAGCTTGGGGCGAAGGCGCTGTGGTAGCGGGTGAGATTGACCCGCGGACGCGGCACGAGAGCAGCGAGGCGGGCGATGAAGTCCACAGGATTGAACAGGATGTGTGTGGTGCCGTCGCGAAAAGGGTTTTTGAGTGCGTAGACGATCTGCCCCGCGGCATTGGTTGACAGGCGCTCGAGGCAGAGCGCCGGACGCGTTATGTACCGGCACAGCCGCTCGAGCCGGTCGCGCTGGTGCGCCTGGCAGGAGACGGCGGCAGTTCGCAAAGCGAACTGCTTCGCTGATTGCGGAGCAATCAGCCGCAGTTCAGCGAGAAGCCGACCCGATTGGCGGGGAATGGCTTGGGTGTTGAGTCGGTCCGGACCAGGGCCGGATTCTTGCGTGTGAGCGTTCTGCCGCCAGTACCCCCGCCGGCCGCAATGCGGTAGCGGATCGAGGCGGCGTTCAGCTGGTCCAGTGTGTCAGCCGGTTCCAGGTCGAGCCAGGGCTGTTCGGAGTCTTCGATGAGGAGCCCATCGCGGGTGAGCCTGCGCACGATCCGTTGGACAAGCCGGCGCCCGAGATCGTGCTTCAGTCGCAGCGGAACGCGGGCGAGTCTTCCTCGAGCTGCGGCAGCCGCTCACAACGCGCCGGCCAGCCGTGGGCGTTCCACGCATCCACCAGACCGATGCGCTCGGCGAAGGCAGGAAAGGCCGGATGCCGGCGCAACTCGGTAAAGCCGCCGCCGTCGATCCAGATCGGATACACGAACGCCGCGTTGATCGGGTAGGGGTTCTCGACGAACAGCCGCATTGCATCCGCCGGATGACCGGCTGCAACCAGCATCAGCAGGCGGTACGTGTTGGCCCGCGCCCCAGGCTGGGCCAGGTAGTCGGCCAGTGGCTGCGTCGCCCGCCCGAGCGTGACCGCGTCGTTGGTCAGCAACGCTGCACCGAGCTCGTCCCAGGCCTCGGGGGATTCGAGCTCGGGGACGTAGCGACCGGGTGCGGCCGAGCCGAACGCCCGCCAGATCTCCAGTGCTTCCTGCGCTTTGCCCTGCTGCGCCAGCAGCGATGCCAGCCAGCCGGCCACCGGCGCGAAGCCCAGGTCGTAGCTGCGCTGCAGGAATTGCCGGGCGCGCTCGAGGTCGCCCGACGACCAGTGCGCGATTCCCATCTGCGCGAGACCGGCGGCGTCCGTCGGGTCGAGGCGCAGACCCTGCGCCATCACTTCGAACCCGGCTTCGATCTGGCCGATGAGCGCCAGGTTGTAGCCGTAGCGGATGGTCA
>JAABTX010000164.1 GCA_011389655.1 Thioalkalivibrio sp. | reverse complement strand
TCAGGAACGGGTCGCCCGGTTCCAGCCGGTGTGCGGTGGCGAGCGAGTCGAGGGCCGCGGCGAAGTCTAGGTCGTACTCATGAATGAGCCCCTGCGCGAGATGGCCCATCGCCAGACCGGGATCGATCGACAGCGCCTGGGCTACCGCCTGGCGCGCCCGGGCCACGTGCGGCGCGTAGTCGCGATCCGGATTCGAGATGGGCACGAACAGCTCGGTGCGGGCAAGCTCGGCCCAGGCCAG